>NZ_QKTD01000003.1:0-267739 GCF_003234695.1 Curtobacterium sp. MCLR17_042 | reverse complement strand
TGGTCATCGCGGCGATCGCGCTCGTGGTGTTGGCGGACACGTTGTACAAGATGAGCAAGGGCGAAGCCGACGGGTGGGACCTCGCGTTCTCCCTGCTCGACTGCGTCCCCGCAGGCGGCGCGGTCGCCCTGGCCCTCAAGGGCACTCGTCTCGCAGCAAAGACAGCATCCGTCGTGGGTAAGGTCAGCGCCTTCGCTCGCTCCGGCACCGCCGCGATCGTGCGCCAGGCCGGACATCTGAAGAACGCGGCCGCAGCCTCCACCCGCGTCGTGGTCCGCGCCGTCGACGGTGTGGCCACGAGACTGAAACCGCGCGCGCGGACCCTGTACCGCAACGACAACCGCGATCCAGCACTCATCTTCCAGGATGGATTCGGAGCGCATCGTCCCGGAACGCGCGACGTGAGCCTCTACGACTACGCGAAAAACAACACCCCGTCCTCGTTCGTGAGCACCACGAAGGACGCAGATCTCTACAAGCAGTGGCAGTCACGGTACCGTTACTCCATCGCGGATCCGGGCGGGGGGATCGACGTCAACCGCCGGCTCCTCTGGAGATCGCCGTTCCGGAACGAGCAGGAAGTCGCCTTCCGCGATCAGATACCGGCCGGGAACGTGCTCGGAGCGCATCCGATCCGGCCCGATGGCAGCCTGGGTTCGTTCATCCCGAACCCGACCTCTGTGAACGTCCCGTAGGAAGGTCGGCGTGAAAGCTGCAGAACCCACACAGTGGCGCTACGAGATCGACCCCGGTTTCGATCCCGAGGGGGAAGTCCCTCCCTTCGCAGTCCGAGGAGCCTGGCCGCTCAACGGCCGCGGCGAGACGGTGGGCGATTTCCTCCCGAACCCCGGGTACGTTGCCTCGCCAGTCGCGCTGATGCTCGCCGTCGACGAGGACGTCTTCACGATCGCGTGGGCAGAGCACGCCCGTTTCGCCTTGGATGACAGCGCCTTCGCAGACGTCATCCGGTCTGTTGCGTGGCGCGGCCAGACCAACGAGGCAGGCGATCTCCTGACGTTCGACGCGGGCGAAGGGCCTCAGGTGCGCGTCTACTCGTCGGATCGTCACCTTGAGGCTGCAGGCATGCCGTCAAGCGCCCGTGTACGAGGCTCGGTGCTGTTCGACCTCGCTGCGACGGGGATCTCCGTGGAGGCGAACGCCACAGCGACCCACACGTGCTTCCTGAGCGCGCACTTCCTGGCCGACATCGCCGATGCGTGATCCGGCCCCGGTCACCGTGCACTTCCGCCAGGACGACCAGACCCTGACGGGCACCCTTTCTGTGGACGAACGATCCGCCGAAGACGGGTCGCTGCACTTCGATGTCCGGGCGACCGTGCAAGAACAGGAATACCTCGGACACGGGACCGATCTTGCCGGTGCCCTCGATGATCTCCGAGCAGACCTCGAGGAGTCCGGGATCCTGATCCAGGTCGGCGGCGCTCTGCGTGACGCGGTTGTGAGCCGGATGAGCCGCCAGATGGGCGGAGGGCGCAAGGCATACCGCGTGCGACTCGGCCACTCAGCTCGAAGCGACAGCATGGTCGACGTCTTGCAACCCGTCTCGGAGGCCGTGAGCCTCGCCGAGCAGCGAGCCTTCACTCAGCGATGGGAGAAGAGCCTCGGCTTCGCCGGACGGATTGCATCGGTCTTCCGTCCGAGCGGCGGCTCCCGGCGGTGATCTTTGGGCACGGTTCCGACGGCGCCCGTTACGAGGCCCTTGCCGCGGCCGCGAACGGTGTGCTCCGTTCTCAGGCGAGTGCCGATCACGCGCACGGTCAGCAGTGCCTGGATCGACGAGCTTCCTGTCGAACACGCCACCTGCCAGGTCGATGAGGACGGGGCTCACGAGGGCGGGCAGGTCCCTGCTGCCGACATCGAGGTCTTGGCGGGCGCGGCCGGAGCCGGAACCCGATGGTCGTCTCCGCACGATGACGTCCCCGGACCCGCTCTGGCCGGAGTACGGTCGTCTGCTTACCTTCATGAACTGGCTTGAAGACCGCTCCTTCACGATCGCCGAGCATCGCGGGCCATTCCGTCAAAGAGGCAATGAACTCCTCGTCGACAGACGATTCACCGCCGTCGGAAGGCCGTGTTCGATCACTGACCTCGAGAAGGAGTGGTCCTTCGGCGAAGGGATTGAACTCGTTGAACGCCCGGGCGGTCCCGGGACGCCGATCGCTCGACTTCGAGACGGAGGACGAGCGGGTGACTACCGGTACTCGGTCGATCTGCGGATGGCGGTCAACGGAGACACGCTCGTGAACGACGACCGAGACACAGCCTTTCGCGCACTGATCCGTCTCGGTCCTGCGCTCGCTGCCACCCCCACGTGGAACGGTCGCGACGTCCCCGCTGAGCACCCCGCCGGGGCCGGATGGGGACGCCTGCCGTACATCGTTCGATCAATCCAACGGGAGGGCGGTCGGCTCTCGACTCGTGCTCCGAACCAGCGCTTCTCAAAGGCTGTGGAACACTCCGGGACCATCCTCATGCGGGGCCGCTCCACTCTGGAAGACCTCCGACTTCCCGACGGCATGGCGGCAGAACGTCTCGACGACGGAACGACACTGGTCCGGGACTTCCCCGGTGGGTTCGCGAGTGAGCGGGCGCGTTTTGCACTCGTCGTCCTGCCGGATGCCTGATGTCCTTGCGCTCCACCCCGGCGCCACGGACATGCTCGTAGGGTGGTGAGCGTGCGCCTCGCTGCTGTCCCCGTACCCGATGACTTGCACCTGGCGATCGACGACCGCGGCCGGCCCGCCACGGTGCCGTACGACCGTGGCGTCGTCGTCGAGTTCGCGTACTCCATCGCGGGGGATCGCCCGCCGGCTGTCGGCACCGGTTCACGGCCGGTGAGTCGTCGGTCGCTGATCGAGGACGAGCGCAGCGGTCGCGCGATCGTGTTCGTGGACGTGGCCGCCGATCATTGGGAGGGATTGCCGGTCGCTGAACGCCCCCGAGCGCGGCGGGGTCTCCTGCCGATCCAGTCGCGAGCAGCACACGCCAGGCGGATGTCAGCATCCAGCGGCATCTGGGCCGAAGTGGTCCTCGGAGTGTCCGTCCCGAGCACCGCATGGGAACTGTTCACCTTCAACGCCACCGGGCCGCGACTGCACCTGGTGATCGACCCGGATCCCGCCCGGCGTCGCACGGAGATCCTCCGGGCACTCGGAGACCGACCGCACCCGGAGATCACCATCGTCGATTCCGTTGACGCCGTTCCACGTGCCTGGCGGAATGCCGCCCGCGCACTCCTCCACGGACAGCACGATGGCTGAGGCTGAGGACGAGCTCGGCCACCTCCACGTCGGGTACGGGGCCGTACTCCGCGGGAAGCCGAGCCTGCAGCTACTCAGCGATCGAACCGCGTTGCCCGAGGAGGCCGGGGACCATCGCCCGCCCAGTCCGACCGCCCATCAATCGGACTCGGCGGGCACCCTCCTCGCGATCGGACCGGGCGTCACGGCGCCCATCGGACTCCCGTTCAACCGAGTGGTGATCAACAGATGACGATGCCGAGCGCGGATCCGACGGCGATCGAGCCGGGGTGTTCGGTCTGCACCTCTGCAGTGGCGCGGCACGGCAGGGTCGAGACGTCGATCGGCGTCAGCCACCAGCAGCGGACCTCGTACTTCCGGTGCGTCGCGTGCGACACGTACTGGGGACAGGACGAGCGCTCGCTCCGCGTCGTCGGGGAAGCCGACGTGCCGCTCGACCTGACGAGCGACTGGCGCGACGGCGACGGCAACCTCCGAGCAGCACCGCTTCCGCCGTACCGCCCGTTTGCGCGGCACGCCGATCTCCCGATGGAGATCACCACGACGGCCTTCGGTGATCAGGGGCACCCGCATGCCGTCATCGACATCCCGTTCGCCCACGAACTCCTCAACTCGGTCCCCGCTGGTCCCCTCGCCGAGCGCGTTGCCGTCTGCCGACAGCTCGCGCGGTTGGCGGAAGCCGTCTCGCCGTCTCCGGGCCCGGCGGGAGGAGCGTGGACCTTCCGCCGCGTCGAGTACACCGACTCGCTCGGGCATCGTCACGTCGGCTACGGCTTGGAGCTCGACCGGGTCGCGACCTTCGACGAGATCGTATCCCGCGTCAGGTTCCCCGGGTTCGGACCGGGCGTCTTCTCGGCGACTCCGCGGAACGCCACGGTGTCCGAGTCGGGAACCCTGATGACCATCGGTCCGGGAGGCGCGATCGCCCACCCGGGCGTCCCGTTCTTCAATGCGCTGCGGCTCGGTGAGTGACATGACGACCTCCGAACGAACCGCTCACCGGAACGGCACGAGCGCGCCAGCGACCGTGATCGTCGAGATGGACCTTCCGGCCGAGCGGGATGGCGTGACAGCAGGGTGGGCCGCCCGTGACTCCCTGAACGCCGAGCCCCCGCGCACGGTTGGGTGGGTACATGTCCTCTGCCCCACTCTCCGGTGACGACTCCCTGCACCTGCCCGAGTTCGACAACCCGCCAGCGTCTCCGCTCGACCTCGCTCGCGAGTGGCTGTCCGCGGCGAAGGACCGGGAGGTCTCCGAGCCACTCTCGATGACCCTCGCCACGGCCGGTTCCGACGGCCGCGTGTCCGCTCGCACCGTCGACGTGAAGCGGATTGCGACCAACGGACTGGTCTTCGGGACGTCAGAGGACAGCCCGAAGGGCCGGCAGCTCGCCGAGAACCCGCACGCAGCCCTGCAGGCGTACTGGCGCGAGACGATGCAGCAGCTCCGGTTCGAGGGCCACGTGGTCCGGCTGTCGGATGCCGAGTCCGACGCCCTGTTCGCGGACCGCTCCCCGAAGTCACGCGCCGCGACGGCCATCGCCGACCAGTCCGCCGTGCTCGAACCCCGCACCCTGCAGGACCTGATCGACGACGCGAACGACCTGCTCGACGACTCCGGCGACGACGTCCCCCGACCTGCACGATGGGTTGCCTGGCGTCTCGAGCCCGACATCGTGGAGTTCTGGCACGGCAGCCGTGACCGGATGCACCGACGACTGCAGTACGCACTCGCCGAGGGCGCCTGGACGGCCACACGCCTCCAGCCCTGAGGCCGACGGTCGGCGTTCAGTCCCTGGACCACCACGCCGGCTGAGCGGGTTCGACTCGGACCGTGAGCGTTCGAGCATCGTTCGATCGTTCCGCGATGACGAAGCGGCTCTCAGCGGGGTCGACGGTACCGATCCGCCACACCGGCCACGAGTGCGGCCCGAGTTTGGGATCGAACCACGGCGCGGGCCCGTTGTCGTCCTCGCGCAACGCGCGCCGGACGCTCTTCGGATCGAGCTCCGGAAATCCCCCGGCGCGCGCTGCCGCGATCATGCGCTCTGCTGCGGCATCGACGGCGGCGGACCGTTCCGCCCGTGGGTTCCGGGTGATCCAGTAGGCGGCGAGGTACCCGATCACCACGAGGCCGATCGCCGCAAGGGTCACGACCCACGGTCCAGCGTCGGGATCGACCGTGGGGATGCGATCGATGCCGGAGACCCCGACGATGAACCCCAGGACGCCGAGCACCCATCCGATGCCCGCGACGCGTTCGGCACGGTGCGACGCTCGAGCGAGGACGCAGCGTGCCTCGGCGACGTCCTCGATCGCAACCGAGATCGCCCCCACACCCGCGCCCCCACCGGTCTCCATCGGACCAGTCTCGCTCACGCCGCGTGCCCCTACCGCCCGGTCGGGTTCACCATCTCCCCCGCCCGGATGAGCGACGCGGACTGGTCCGCCAGGTCGACCATCGACAGGGTGTTCCGCAGCTGCAACCGGTTCAGGCACGAGTGCTCGAACGTCGGCACCCTCAGGTCCAGGGGACGACGGCGGTCCGGGTGCGCGGCGGCGTGGGCGTCGATGCACTCCCCCACGACCTGCCAGAAGCGGGACTCCGGCAGCACCCCGTCGTCGTCGAGGATCGCGGCGACGAACCGCAGCACCCCGTCGAACACGTCGGTGAACACCGCGAGCGCGGCCTCGTCGTCGGACACCGGGTGCACGATCCGGTCGATGTCGGCGGGGACCGGGCGGTCGTCGTGCCGACCGAGCACCGCGGCCTCCTCGCCGATGTCCTTCATCACGGCCCGGACCACGACGCCGTCGCGCACGACGAGCACCAGGTTCTCGCCGTGCGGCATGAACACCAGGTCGTGCACGGTCAGGCAGTGGACGACGGGCAGCAGGTAGGCGTCGAGCCAGCGTCGGACCCAGACGTCGGCGGGCAGACCGGAGGCCTCGATCAGCGCCGAGACCACGGCGTTCCCCGAGGCGTCGCGGTGCAGCAGCGCCGCCATCGTCAGCAGTCGCTCGCCGTCCGCCACCCGTGGCAGCGGGCTCTCCCGCCACAGCGCCGCGAGCATCTTGCGCTGCGGCGAGGACACGTCGACCCGGTGGTAGGCGTCGCCCGTGTAGCCGATGGCGGCGTGCTCCCGGAGCACCGAGAACCCGGCGGCGGCGAGCGTGGGGTCGGCGGAGACGATCGACTCGACCCAGTCGTTCACGGCCGGGGTGTTCCGCATGTACGCGGGCGACATCCCCCGCAGGAACCCCATGTTCTGCACGGCGAGCGCCGTCTTCACGTACGAGCGTGCCGGGTCGGTGCGGTTGAACGCGGTGCGGATGGACTGCTGCGGCTGGTACTCGTCGGGTCCCTCGCCCAGGTCGACCAGGTCCTGTCGGCCCAGGTCGGGTGCGAAGGTCACGGCGATCCGGTGCTGCCACTGCCACGGGTGCACGGGCAGCCACACGTAGTCGTCGGGGTCGAGCCCGCGACGCTCCAGCGTGGCACGGAACCCGGCCACGACCGCCGCCGACAGCTCCGACTCCCAGTGCGCCTGTTCGGTCCGGTCCGCGGCGAGCGCCAGGTGCGTGTGCTCGCGTCGGGCGGCGAGCCACCGGTACCGGAATCGGCCGCCGGACTCCGGTGCGAACGCCCGGTACTCGTCGAGCCCGAACCCGATCCGGCCGTTGGCGGCGACGAACGCCGGGTGCCCCTCGGTCATCGCCGCCTCGACGTCCTGGAACGACGCGACGACGTCCTCCACGGACTCGGCCGCCCCGGCGGACCCGGACGACCCGGCCCCGCCCCGCCCCCGCGCCAGCTGCCCGGCCGACGGCCCGCCCCGCCGGTGCTTCGCCGCGGCACTCGCCAGCGTCGACGCGATCTCCTCCAGGTACGTACCGAGCAACTCGTCGGGGATCCCGAGCACCTCGTGCAGTTCGAGCACGAGCTCCTGCGCGCTGAGCGGCGCCGACACCCCCGCACGGGTCCGCGTCAGCGAGGCCTCGTCCATCGACCAGTGCTCGAGCACGTGCTGCCGCGCCCGGAACCGGTAGGTCGACTCCCCCGCCTCGAGCCGCCAGCCGTCCCCGTCGGGCACGGGTGCGATCAGCCGTTCGTGGGTGAACTCCGCGATCGCCTTCGCGACGAGGTGCCGTTCGGCGGGCTCCAGGTGCTCGGGCCGCAGGTGCGCGGCCGGCCCGTCGTCGTCGGGGACGCCGATGCGATCGGTGTCGAGCACCGACAACAGGGCCCGCTTGCCGTCGACGTCCACCTGGCGCAGGGCGCGGAACCCGACCTCGGCGTTCTTCGCCTGCACGGCGGTGTTCCGCACGTCCGGTTCGACGACGACCCGGCGCGCGCCGAGGGTGTCCCGGCAGTGCTCGACGACGGCGCGCATCACCGCGCTGGTCAGGCCGTGGACACGACGGTCAGCGGGCACCGGCGCGACGAGCAGGTGCATGCCGACGTCGCCGGGTTCGGCCGCCCACACGTCGGTGAGCAGCACGGCGGAGGGGTCGTAGGTCTCCGCCAGGAAGCACGGTTCACCGTTCCGGCGGCCGAGCCACGCCGCCTGCGGGGGGTCCGCCTGGACGCCGACCAGGTAGGCGCGCACCCCTTCCACGTCGAGGTCGCCCATCTCCCACCACGACGACGCCGGGTGGGCGAGCCACGACTGCACGACGGCGGCGTCGCGTTCCGGGTCCACGGGTTCGACGGTCAGGAGGCCCGGCTCGGCTCCCCCAGGCGCGGTCGCGTCCGGCGCCGTGGTGGTCACGGTCGTGCTCATGCGGAGACCTCCGTGCGCTCGGTCGCGGGGCGGGCCGGCGCGCGCTCCCCGGCGCGGTCGTGCGCGGTGGACGGCGCTGCTGTTGACTGCCCCGAGGCGGGCAGGCCGAACTCCTGGAAGGCGATCCGGGCCTCCAGGCCGTACACGGGGCGACCCGTGACGGACCGGATGATCGACGCGTTCCGCCACGCACCCATGCCGAGGTCGGGCGCGGTCAGGCCGTGCGTGTGCTCCTCGGCGTTCTGCACCCAGATGCGTCCGCCCAGGGTGTCGACGTGGTGGTCGCGGGCGACGGCCAGGCGACCGCGGGAGTCGCGGGCGACGAGGTGCTCGACCGGGTCGAGGAACCGCGGGACCCGCGGGGTGTACCCGGTGGCCAGCACCAGCTGCTCGACCTCGTGCTCGTACGTCTGGTCGAGCTGCTCGTGGCGGAGCGTCAGCCGGTAGGTGCCGCGGTCGGCGAGCCAGGCGGCGTCGACGACGCTCGTCTCGGTCCGGAGCGTCGTCGGGACGGGGCCGCGCGCACTGATCCGGTAGAGCTGGTCGTACAGGTCGTCGACCAGGTCCGCGCTGATGCCCTTGTACAGGCCACGCTGTTCCCGCCCCAGGCGATCGCGGACGGCTTCGGGCAGCCCGTGGAAGTGGTCCGTGTACTCCGGGCTCGTCATCTCGAGGGTGAGCTTGGTGTCCTCCATCGGGAAGAACCGGGGCGAACGCGTGATCCAGTCGAGGCGGTAGCCGTCCTGCCGGATGTCCTCGAGCAGTTCGCGGTAGACCTCGGCGGCGGACTGCCCGCTGCCGACGACCGCGATCGACCCGGCGTCGCGCAGGGCGTCGCGGTTCGGCAGGAACTCGGCAGAGCGCACGGCCGGCCCGCCGATCCCACGCAGCGGGGCGGGGACGGACGGCTCGGTGCCGATGCCCACGACGACGTGGTGTGCGCGGTACGTCTCGGGACCCTGATCGGTCTCGGCGTGCACCGTGAACGTGTCGGTGACCGGGTCGTGCTCGACGGCGGTCACCCGGCGGCCCCACCGCAGGGTGTCGAGCCGGTCGGCGGCCCAGCGGCAGTAGGCGTCGTACTCGCTGCGCAGGGGGTGGAAGTCCTCGCGGATGTAGAACGGGTACAGGCGCCCGGTCTCCTTGAGCCAGGCGAGGAACGAGAACGGCGAGGTCGGGTCGGCCATCGTCACCAGGTCGGCGAGGAACGGCACCTGGATCGTGGCGTCGTCGAGCATCATGCCGTGGTGCCAGGCGAAGCCGTCGGCGGCGTCGAGGAACACCGCGTCGAGGTCGGCGATCGGGTCGGTCAGGCAGGCGAGGCCGAGGTTGAACGGGCCGATGCCGATGCCGACGACGTCGTGCACGGCGGGGTCGGCGGTGCGGTCGGCGGTGCGGTCGGCGGTCATCGGGTCGCTCCTTCCGGGGCGGTGGTGGTGGCGCGCACCCGGGCGGCCGTCGCGACGACGTGCTCGAGCGACGCGCGCATCTGGTCCGGCGTGGTCTCGGGGTTGAGCAGCGTGAGCTTGTTGCACGGCCGGCCGTCGATGACCGTCTTGGCGATGAGCACCCGGCCCTCGGCGAGCAGGGCCGAGCGGATCGGCGCGACCAGCGCGTCGGCGGCCTCGTCCGTCATGCCGGCGGGCTGCCAGCGGAACAGCACCGTGCTGAGCTGCGTCGGCGCGACGAGCACCAGGTCGGGGTGCTCCTCGACGATCCGGTGGGTGACCACGGCGAGGTCGATGACGGCGTCGAACGCCGCACCGATCGCATCGGCACCGGTCGCCCGCAGCGTGGCCCAGAGCTTCAGGGCGTCGAACCGACGGGTGGTCTGCAGCGACTTGTCGACCTGGTTCGGCTCGGCGGCGTCCTCCGGGTTCAGGTAGTCGGCGTACCACGCGGTGCGGCGCAGGTCCTCCGGGCGCTGCACGAGCAGGGCGCTCGACGACACCGGCTGGAAGAACGACTTGTGCAGGTCGGCGGTCACGCTCCGGGCCCGATCGACGCCGTCGAGCAGGTGCCGGCGGGTCGGGGACACGAGCAGACCGCAGCCGTACGCGGCGTCGACGTGCAGCCACACTCCCTCCAGATCACAGACGTCCGCGATCGGCTCGAGCGGGTCGATGACCCCGCGGTCGGTGGTGCCGGCGGTGGCGACGACGGCCATCGGCGCCTGCCCGGCTGCGCGGGCGGCGGCGATCGCCTCGGCGAGGGCAGCGGGCACCATCCGGCCGGCGTGGTCGGTGGCGACGGCGACCACGGCCTCCAGCCCGAGCAGCCGCGCCGACTTCGCGATGCTGAAGTGGGTCTCCGCGGTCGTGAACACGGTGCCGCTGCTGCCGAGGGCCTCGCGCGCCAGCAGCAGGGCCTGCAGGTTCGACTGCGAGCCGCCCGAGGTGAAGATGCCGTCCCCCGCGGCGAACCCGATCCGACCGGCGAGCCAGGCGACGACGTGCCGCTCGATCTCGGTGCCGATGCGGGACTGGTCCCAGGTGTCGACCGACGGGTTCACGGCGGCCAGGACCGACTCCGCGGCGACCGCGGGCAGCGCGACCGGGCAGTTCAGGTGCGCGAGGTACGCCGGGTCGTGGAACCAGACGGCCTCGCGGACGAACAGCTCGTCGAGTTCGGCGAGTGCGCGGTCCATCCCGAGGGGCTCGGCGTCGAGGTCGACGTCCTGCACCCGGGCCCGGAGGACCTCGGGAGCGGTGTCGGTCGTCGGACGGTCGGCGGCGGCGAAGCGGTCGGCCAGACGGTCCACCGTGGACGTCACGGCGGAGCGGTAGCGCTCGGCGGTGGCGGTGGTCAGGAGTTCGATGGGAGGTGTCACATTAGGTAAGGCTAACCTCACTAACCGTGATCGTGCCACCCGAACGAGGGGCGTCCTGGTCGGCCGGGCGTGTCAGACGCACGTCTACCGGGCAGCCCGAGCCCCCGCCGACCGCGCGGGTCAGGCGTCCGCCGCCGGACGTCAGGCGTTCATGAACTCGCTCGGCTGCAGTGCCCGGCCGACGATGCGCACGTCGCCGATCGACCCGACGAACACGTTGTCGAGCTTGTCGCCGTAGCGGTACCCACCGAGCAGCCACGGCTTCCCGATCGTGCTGAGACCGCGGTTCGGGGTGGACGGGTTCCGCACGACCGGGCACCCGTCGACGTACAGCACGGTGTGCGTCCCGTCGTTCACCACGGCCACGTGCCACCAGGCGCCGAGCGGCAACTCATGCCCCCAGTTCGTCAGCGATCCGTCCTGGCTCGTCGGGTACACGCACCACTGCAGTTCGCGGTCCCCCGACAGGCTCAGCGTCATCGCGGGTTCGTCCGGGTCACCGTCGGCTCCGGTCGCCTTCCCCACCTGGCCGGCGCTCGAGTACTGCGACAGCAGGGCGCTGAACCCGTTCGTGCTCGGGTCGAACGTGGTCGGCAGCACGAAGAACGCCTCGACCGTGTAGCCCCGGGGGAAGTGGGTCCGGTTGAGCGGTGCCGTGTCGACGGTCTGCAGGTGGTCGCCGCCGGTCTTGCCGCCCTGCAGCGCGAGGCTGCCGGCGCCCGGCTGGTCGGGGTGGTGCGCCGCCGTCCAGCGCAGCGCCCCTGCGACGGCACCAGTCCGCCGGGCGACCACCAGGTCGTTGCCCTTGCCGCTCTGGTCGCGCACCCGCGTCGTCGGCGCGAGCGCCGCCCCGTCCGGGTTGCCGTCGAACCGCCAGTACGCCAGCGTCCCCGGCACCAGCATGCGTGCCGCCGGCCGGGAGGCCCGTGGTGCGACCGGCGCGAACCCCGCGAAGCGCGCGTCGAAGTCCACCGCCATGGTGAAGCGGTCGACGTCGCCGCTGAGCGCGGTCTCCTGGGCTGCGAGTTCGTTCGCGTCGCCGAGACCGCCGGCGAGCAGGAAGGGCGACAGCGTCTCGACGTCGATGACGTTCCGCTCGAGGTCGACGTGGTACAGCCGGATCATGGCCGCTCCGCCGTAGTAGCGGTTCTGGTAGTTGGTCAGGTGCAGGGCGACGTCGTGCCCCACGGCGTTCTTCGCCGTGGTGCGTCCCGGCCCCCAGTAGTGCCCGTTGAGCGTCAGGAACACCTGGTCGTGCTTCGTGATGAAGGAGTCCCAGAGCTGCTGGCCGTAGGGGTCGAACGCCGCTCCACCGCTGGCGTCCGAGTCGACGAGGGCGTGCGTCGTGAGGATGACCGGGGCGTGCGGCCGGGCCGCGAGCACGGAGCTGGCCCAGGCGAGCCCGCTCGCGCTCGTCCGCCAGTCGAGTGCCAGGACGACCCACTCGCGGCCGGCCGCGGTGAACCGGTGGGCGGTGTTGTAGCCGTCGGGGCTCGAACCGACCCACCCCGGAGCCTTCCGGAACCGCTGCGGACCGAACACGTCGAGGTACGGGGTGCGGCCGCGCTGGTCGTCGGTCGACGAGTCGACGTCGTGGTTGCCGGCGAGCACGCTGTAGGGCGCCCCGGCTCGGTCGAGCACGTCGAAGACCGCACCGGATGCGCGCATCTCGGACGCCGCACCGTTCTGGGTCAGGTCGCCGAGGTGGACGAGGAACACCGTGTTGTGCCGGGCCTGCTCGCGGACGACGTACTCGAGCGAGGCCCGCATCGGCGCCGGGTCGACCGCGGCACCGTCGAACATGTACTGCGTGTCCGGCATCACCGCGACGGTGAAGCGTGGCGAGGTCGTGTCCGGGCGCCACCGTCCGGTGTGCCCGCGCGCCACCGCTGCCTGCGCGGCCGCGGCCGATCCGCCGAGCACTGCCGGGGCCACGGCGGGTGCCGCGGTCAGCGCTTCGGCGACGGCCGGGGCGCCGCCGAAGCCGTTCGACGCCACGAGACCGGCGGCACCGGCGAGTCCGGACCCGACCAGGAAGCCCCGGCGGGAGACCGGGATGCGCTTGCTGCGGTCTCCGGCGTGGTCGTGGGCGTCGTCGCGGTCGTCAGGGCTGTTCTGCACAGCACCGCACCGTAGGGATCGCGGGGGAACGCCCCGGGTCCGTTCCGTGAACTCCAGACCGGCCGCGGCTGCCGGTTCGGTGTGGACCGGTGAGGGCTCCTACAGCTTCTCGATCGGGGCGATCTTGATGAGGAGCTTCTTGCGGCCCGCGGAGTCGAACGCGATCTCGGCGATGCGCTTGGCACCCTGCCCCGTCACCGCGGACACCGTGCCCTCGCCGAAGTCGACGTGCTTGATGCGGTCGCCGGCGACGAGTTCCATGTCGCCGTTGTCGCGCACCTGCCCGGACACCCGGTTCGCCCACTCGGTCTTCGGGCGGGTCTTCGAGGCCGCCGCTGCGCGGTCGTAGGAGCCGCCGCCCCAGCCGCCACCACCGCGGTAGCCGCCGCCACCGCCACCGCCGCCGAAGCCGCCGTCGCGCTTGGCGTTCAGGGCGCGGGGCTGCGTGCCACCACGGCTGTTCGCCATGCCCGGGGACTGCTTCCACTCGATGAGCCCCTCGGGGATCTCCTGCAGGAAGCGCGAGGGCATCGCCACGTTGACGTCGCCGAACTGCGCACGGGTCATCGCGAGGGACAGGAACAGGACCTTCTTGGCGCGGGTGATGCCCACGTAGAACAGCCGGCGCTCTTCCGACGGACCGCCGGGCTCGTTGGCGGACATCCGGTGCGGGAGCAGGTCTTCCTCGACGCCGGTCAGGAACACCGCGTCGTACTCCAGGCCCTTCGCGGTGTGCAGCGTCATCAGCGACACCGTGCCCGACGAGTCGTCGAGCTCGTCCGCCGCGGCGACCAGCGAGACCTCGGTCAGGAAGTCCGACAGCGTGCCCTCGGGGTTGTTCTTCTGGAACTCACGCGTCACGGCCACGAGCTCGTCGATGTTGTCGGCGCGTGCGGCGTCCTGCGCGTCGGGCGACTTCCGCAGGTTGTCGAGCAGCCCGGAACCGTCGAGCAGCTGCGTCAGGGTGTCGACCACCGGCTGCGTCGGGGCCTTCTCGGACACGGCGTCGAGCAGTGCCGCGAACTCCGTGATGGCGTTGCGCACCTTCGGCCCGAACCCGAGCTCGCCCGCGTGCCGCAGGGCGTCGCGCATGGTGGTCTCGTGCTCGTCGGCGTAGCGCTGCAGCGTGGTCTCGGTGACCGAGCCGATGCCGCGCTTGGGCACGTTGAGGATGCGGCGCAGGGCCATCGGGTCGGCCGGGTTGGCGACCGTGATCAGGTACGCCATGGCGTCCTTGATCTCGGCACGCTCGTAGAACTTCGTGCCGCCGAGCACCCGGTACGGGATCGCCGCACGGATGAAGATCTCCTCCAGCGCACGGGTCTGCGAGTTGGTCCGGTAGAACACCGCCATGTCGCGGTAGTCCATGCCGTCTTCACGCAGGCGCTGGATCTCGTCGGCGACGAACTGCGCCTCGTCGTGGCCGGTGTACCCGGTGAAGCCGACGATCTTCTCGCCGGCACCGACGTCGGTGAACAGGCTCTTCGCCTGGCGATCGAAGTTGTTCGAGATGACGGCGTTCGCCGCGTCGAGGATGTTCTGCGTCGAGCGGTAGTTCTGCTCGAGCAGGATCGTCTTGGAGTTCGGGAAGTCCCGCTCGAACTCGACGATGTTGCGGATGTCCGCCCCGCGGAAGGCGTAGATGGACTGGTCGGAGTCGCCGACCACCGTCAGGGACGCGGGAGCGATCGAGCCGTCGGTCTCGCGCATCCGGGCGACGTGCTGCCCGGAGTCCTCGAGCTTGTCGACCTGTTCGACCGGAACCGGGCGGGTGAGCTCACGGATCAGGGCGTACTGGGCGTGGTTCGTGTCCTGGTACTCGTCGACCAGGATGTACCGGAAGCGGCGCTGGTACAGGGCGGCAACGTCCGGGAATGCCCGGAACAGGAACACCGTCTGGCCGATGAGGTCGTCGAAGTCGAACGCGTTCGCCCGGCGGAGTTCGTTCGTGTAGCGCCGGAACACCTCGGTGAACATGACCTCTTGCGGGTCGTTCACGTTGATGTTGCGCGCGTAGGTGTCGATGTCCTGCAGCTCGTTCTTGAGCTTCGAGATCTTCGACGCCGCGGCGCCGACGGTCAGCCCGAGGGAGTCGGCCTCGAGCTCCTTGATGATCCGCTTCAGCAGCGCCTTGGAGTCGGCGGAGTCGTAGATCGTGAACGACTGCGGGAACCCGAACCGCTCGGCTTCGCGCCGCAGGATGCGCACGCACGCCGAGTGGAACGTGGAGATCCACATCCCCTCGGCCTCGCCACCGACCAGGGCCCGGACGCGCTCGCGCATCTCGGCGGCGGCCTTGTTCGTGAACGTGATCGCCAGGATCTGCGACGGCCACGCTTCGCGGTTGGCGAGCAGCAGCGCGATGCGGCGGGTGAGCACGCTCGTCTTGCCGGAACCGGCGCCGGCAACGATCAGCAGGGACTCGCCGCGGTACTCGACGGCTTCCTTCTGCTGGGGGTTCAGACCCGCGGTGAACGGGTCTTCGTACGCGCGGGCACCGGCGCCCGGCTCGGGCGTCGATTCGAAGGGGTCGAGCACGATCGTCATGTTCGGGACATTCTAGGCGAGACCCCCGACAGCGACCTCGTGCGGCAGGATGGCGCCGTGGCGATCACACCGGACCGACCTGACGTCTTCGTGCTCCCTGCGATGTCGGCCGCGATCCCCACCACCCAGGACGTCCTCTGCATCCTGCCCCCGGACGGGCGCGACGACCCCGCCGCGATCATCGAGAGCCACCGTCGGGCCCGTGCTCAGCGGTCTCGGCAGGACACGGCGGGGTGCCTGGTCCCGCTGTCGGTCGGTCTGGTCGCCGCAGGGCTGTGCCTGGCCGCACTCGGGGCTCTCGCTGCGTCGACGTCCCCGAGGAGTGCCCGGCTCCTCGTCGCCGTCGTGGTGTTCCTCGTCGTCTCGTCAGCCGTCGCGGTCCTCGTCGATCGGCGGCGACGGCGACGGCCACCGGTGCAGCCCCTCCCGGTGACACCGATCGACCCTCGGGTCGCCCGTCTCGCGCCCGGGGACCTGCCCGCGGCCGAGGTCATCCGCGCCTCGGTAGTCCTGCAGTCGCTCGACCGTGCTCGTGCCGACCTCCGGAAGGGCGAACACGACGCCGACCTGACGGACGCGCAACGGACGGTCTCGCCCGGCGACCGGAGCTCGTGGTTCTACCGGCCCGAGGACCTGGCCGGGCTCCGCGCCGCTGCCACGTCCGCACGCGATGAGGCCGCCGAGGTCCTCCGGTCAACCGGCATCCCGCTCGAGGCGCTCGAGGACTGACCGGGCACGCACCGCCAGGTCGGGGTGATCGGCGAACACCCCGTCGAGTCCGGTGCGGATCACGGACGTGAACCACCGCTCCCAGTCGCCGAACGCCGCGACGTCGCCACCACGACGCAACGGCGACGGCAGGAACCGGTTCTCCGGCCGGAGGGTCCACGTGTACACCGCGAGCCCCACGGCGTGGGCCCGGTCGACGATCGCGCTGCGCACCGGCGTCGGATCGTCGAGCGCGACGCTGTCGACGCCGGCCATCAGGGTGCCGAGGTCGACGCTGATGCCGTGGAACTCGGTCGCGAACGACGCGAGCGCGTCCTCGGAACGCTCGGCGGCGTAGGTGGGGGCGAGCGATCCGTGGGACGCGACCTCGTCCGCGGCGCTGCCACGGGCCTCCTGGAGGTACACGAGCCGACCACCGGTCCCCCGCTCGCGCAGGTCGCGCAGCACGCCCTTCTCGAAGCTCTCCACCGTGAGCCGCTCGTCCTGCCGCCACCCGGCCTCGCCGAGCGCGGCGTCGACGAGTGCACCCATCGGGAACCCGGCGCGGTCGAAGGACGCGGCGTGCTTCACCTCGGCGACGAGCCCGACCGGGCGGGGTGCTGCGTCGAGGATCGCGAGCAGGTCGACGAGCCGCAGGATCGGCTGCGCACCGTCGTGCTCGGCGGAACCCGGCCGCAGCACCGGCAGGCGCTCGCGGGTGCGGAGCGTCTGCAGCTCAGCCCACGTGAAGTCCTCGGTGAACCAACCGGTCAGGGTCTGGCCGTCGACGGTCTTCGTCGTGCGCAGGTGCCGGAACTCGGGGTGGTCGGCGACGTCCGTGGTGCCCGAGACCTCGTTCTCGTGCCGGAGCACCAGCACACCGTCCTTCGTGGGCACCAGGTCCGGTTCGATCGCGTCGGCGCCGAGTTCGATCGCGAGCTCGTACGCGCTCCGCGAGTGCTCGGGACGGTAGCCGGACGCACCGCGGTGGGCGATCACGAGGGTCATGGCGCGACCCTACTTGCCGTGGGTGACCAGCGGGGCACCTGTGTCGCGGGACACACGCGTCGCTCCCGCGACCATCGTTCCCAGCGACGACGCCGAGCATCACCGCATGACCGTCCGTTCGCTCTCCACCGCCGTCGAGGCCCGGATCGACCGCGCCGCACGCCGCGTGCTCGACGCCGGGCACCAACCGCACCGACCCGTCCGGGTGTTCGCCACCGAGTTCCTGGTGTTCGGCGCGAAGCAGGCCTGGGCGTGCGCGTTCGGGGCGCTGCTGCTCGCGACCATGGCCGTGGTGCACCTGACCGTGCCGGCGGCGATGCGGAACGACCTCCTGACGATCGCGGCCGTGCTGCTGCAGGTCGGGATGCTCGTGTTCGGGCTCGAGACCGTGCGGGAGCTCCGGGTCGTCCTGCTGTTCCACGTCGTCGGGACCGCGATGGAGATGTTCAAGACCCACATGGGCTCGTGGACCTACGAGCCGGGTGGGCTGTTCGTCGTCGCCGGAGTGCCGCTGTTCTCGGGGTTCATGTACGGCGCCGTCGGGTCGTACATGGTGCGGGTCTACCGGCTGTTCGACCTGCGGTTCGACCGGTACCCGCGGCAGTGGCTGCTGGCGGTCGTGGCGGGCGGGATCTACCTGAACTTCTTCGGCCACCACTTCGTCGCCGACGCCCGGTACGTGCTGCTCGCGCTCGTGCTGCTGCTCTTCGCCCGCACGACCATGCACGTGCGGATCCACCGGGCGACGCTGCGGATGCCCGTCCTCGTGGCGATGGCCCTCGTCGCGGTGTTCATCTGGGCGGCGGAGAACGTCGCGACCTGGGCCGGGGCGTGGAGCTACCCGGCGCAGCTCGCGGTGTGGCAGCCGGTGGCGCCGACGAAGATCGTGGCGTGGTTCCTGCTCATGACGATCTCGGTCGCGCTCGTCACGTGGCTCTACCCGGCGCTGCCGTCGGGACGGGCGCGCTCGACGGGCTCGACGGGCTCGACGGCGGACTCTCGACGTCCTCGGGGCGCGCGTGCAGCGGGCGACCCTAGGCTTCCCTCGACGGAGCCCGCTGGGCCCGCGTCCGCTCGCCGCGAATCCTCAGCCTTCCGCGACCGAGCGCCCCTAGGCTGAGAGGACTCGAATCTCCTAGGAAGAGGACACCATGGCCTTCAAGCCCGGTTTCGACCAGTCCCCCGCCTTCAACGCACAGGGGGCAAACACCTGGGGCGGGCGCGGTGCTGGTCAACAGCAGGCCGGCTGGGGACAGACCCCGCAGCAGGCCCAGGGCGGCATGACCCCCGAGCAGCTGCAGTACATGTACGACCGTCCGACTGCGTCTCCGGTGGACACCGACCGCATGTCGTACGAAGACACCATCGTCAAGACGCTGCTCGCCTTCGGCGTGCTCGTCGTCGGCGCGGTGGCCGGTTGGAACCTGCCCCCGGCCGTCTGGGTCGTCGGCGCGCTCGTCGGGTTCGTCCTGGCGCTCGTCAACACCTTCAAGAAGAAGCCGTCGCCGGGTCTGATCCTGACGTACGCGTTCTTCGAGGGGCTGTTCGTCGGCGGTATCTCGAACTACTTCCAGACCGCGTTCCCCCAGGCCGACGGCATCGTCGCGCAGGCCGTGTTCGGCACGCTCGGTGTGTTCTTCGTCACCCTGCTCCTGTTCCGTTCGGGCAAGGTCCGCGCGACTCCGAAGGCCACGCGCTTCTTCCTGATCGCGATGGTCGGGTACATGGCGTTCTCCCTGGTGAACCTGGTCCTGATGTGGACCGGCGTGACGCAGAGCGCGTTCGGCCTGATGGGCGTGACGCTCTTCGGCATCCCGCTCGGTGTGCTGATCGGCATCTTCGTGGTCGTCATGGCGGCGTACTCGCTGATCCTCGACTTCGATCAGATCAAGACCGGTGTCGAGCGTGGCGCACCCCGCATCTACGCCTGGACCGCGGCGTTCGGCCTGATCGTGACGCTCGTCTGGCTGTACCTCGAGATCCTGCGCATCCTCGCCATCATCGCGAGCAGCTCGCGCAACTAGTACCACCGCACACGCGAAGGGCCCCGGCGCTGCCGGGGCCCTTCGTCGTCCCCGGGCCGGTGGAAGCGAGAGCGGCAGCGGTCCCAGTGGTCACAACACCCCGCCGGTCACCCGCCGAGTGGTCACGAAGTGTCGCCCGGGCCGGGGCCAGCCGACAGTTCGTGACCCCTCGGCACCGGGCCCGCGGGGTGTCGTGACCACTCGACGGCCCCGGTAGCACCCACGCCCACAACTCCAGCCGCCCGAGGTCGCACAACACGCCGCATGTGCAGCGCCCGGGTCGCGCCGACTGCCGTCACACGTCCCGGCCGACGGCAGTTCGTGCGACTCCGGCACCGACCCCGGCGCCGCCCACGGACGCACGAAGGCCCGGCACGCGTGACGCGTACCGGGCCTTCCGTTGCTCAGGGGAGCCCTACTCCCACTCGATCGTCCCCGGCGGCTTCGACGTGACGTCGAGCACGACCCGGTTGACGTCGGGCACCTCGTTCGTGATGCGGTTCGAGATCTTCGCGAGGGTGTCGTACGGCAGACGCGTCCAGTCGGCGGTCATGGCGTCCTCGGACGAGACCGGACGGAGCACGATCGGGTGCCCGTAGGTCCGGCCGTCGCCCTGCACGCCCACGGAGCGGACGTCGGCGAGCAGCACGACCGGGCACTGCCAGATCTCCTGGTCGAGGCCGGCCGCGGTGAGCTCTTCGCGGGCGATCTTGTCGGCCGCGCGGAGCAGTTCGAGCCGCTCCTTCGTGACCTCGCCGACGATGCGGATGCCCAGGCCCGGACCGGGGAACGGCTGACGACCGACGATGACCTCGGGCAGCCCGAGCTCGCGGCCGACCGCGCGGACCTCGTCCTTGAACAGGGTGCGCAGCGGCTCGACGAGCTCGAACGTCATGTCCTCGGGCAGGCCGCCGACGTTGTGGTGCGACTTGATGTTCGCGGTACCCGCTCCGCCGCCGGACTCGACGACGTCGGGGTAGAGCGTGCCCTGCACGAGGAACTTGACCTCAGCATCGGAGTCGGAAGCCTGGGCCTCGAGCACGAGTGCCTCGGCCGCGCCCTCGAACGTGCGGATGAACTCGCGCCCGATGATCTTGCGCTTCTGCTCGGGGTCACTCACGCCGGCGAGGGCGTCGAGGAACTGCTGCTCGGCGTCGATCGTGATGAGCCGGACACCGGTGGAGGCGACGTAGTCCTCTTCCACCTGCTTGCGCTCGTCGGCACGCAGGAGCCCGTGGTCGACGAAGACGCAGGTCAGCTGGTCGCCGACGGCCTTGTGCACCAGGGCTGCGGCGACGGCGGAGTCGACACCACCGGAGAGCCCGGCGATGACCCGCGCGGAACCGACCTGCTCGCGGATGCGGGCGACCTGCTCCTCGATGACGTTGCTGGAGTTCCAGTCGCCGGGCAGGCCCGCGGCACGGTGCAGGAAGTTCTCGAGCACAGCCTGGCCGTACACGGAGTGCTTCACCTCGGGGTGCCACTGCACGCCGTAGAGCTTGCGCTCGTCGGACGCGAACGCCGCGACGGGCGTCGATGCGCTCGAGGCGAGCACCTCGAACCCTGCCGGTGCCTTGGCCACGGAGTCGCCGTGCGACATCCACGTCACCTGGTCCGCCGGCTGGTCGCCGAGCAGGGTGCTGGTGCCGGGGGCGAGCGTCACGTCGGTGGCGCCGTACTCGCGCAGCCCGGTGTTCGCGACCTCGCCACCGAGGGCGGTCGCCATGGCCTGGAAGCCGTAGCAGATGCCGAGCACGGGGACGCCGAGGTCGAGGATGTCACCGTCGAGGGACGGCGCGCCTTCTTCGTACACGGACGACGGACCACCGGACAGCACGATGGCCGCCGGGTCCTTGGCGCGGACCTCGTCCGCGGTGATGGAGTGCGGCACGATCTCGCTGTAGACGTTCGCTTCACGGACCCGACGCGCGATGAGCTGCGCGTACTGGGCCCCGAAGTCGACGACGAGGACGGGACGCTGTTCGGTCTCGCTCACCGAGCGGCCTCCTTCTCACGCTGCTGGGCAGCGATCAGCTCGTGGTAGGTGTCCATGGCCCGCTGCTGCATGCGGTGTTCGACCACGAAGGACATGAACGGGATGATGCCCCCGAGGGCGATGAGCAGGAAGCGCGACGGCCTCCAGCGCATGATGCTCCACAGACGGAAGTCCGTGAAGAGGTAGAGCACGTACAGCCAGCCGTGTGCGATGAGGATCGCGATCGACAGGTTGAACGTGCCCGGGGTCTCGCCCGCCGTGCCGTTGGGCACGAAGAACGGGCCGTTGCCGAGCTGCATCTCGAGCTGCAGCGGCGTGTACTTGATGATGACCTCGACCACCAGGGCGAGCAGCAGCACACCGGTGATGTACGCCGAGACGCGGTACCACTTCACCGCCCCCGGGATCTTGGGGATGTCACGGGTTCGGACGGTCAGGGCCATGCCGGCAATCCTACCGTCGGAGCGCGTCGGCTTCGGTGGCGAGGGCTGCCTCGCGCTCCTCTTCCTGCTCGCGCTCCCAGGCGTCCTTCACGAACCGGTACCAGAGGAACACGGCGAAGCCGGCGAAGACGACCCACTCGATCGCGTAGAAGAGGTTGAGCCAGTCGAACTGGACCTCGCGCGACGGTGCACGGTCGGCGATGGTGCCGAGGTCGGCGGCCTTCGCGGTGGTGCCGTCGGCGACCACGTACCCGAGGTACATGCGGTCGTCGAAGGCCTGCCAGGTGTTCACGAACCGGGCGGGGGCGACGGCGGAGTACTCGCCCTTCTTGTAGGCGTCCTGGTCGGGCGACTCCGCTGGGTAGTACCGGCCCTGGATCGTGAGCGTCTGGCCGTCCGCCAGGCGCTCGCCTCCGGCGACGGCGGCCGACCGCTGGTCGGACCACCCGATGACGACCGGGAGGCTCGCCCCACCGTCCGAGTCCACCAGGTGTCCGACGGTCTGGTACTTCCCACCCCCGGTGCGGCCGGTCAGGACGGTGGTGTCGTCGGCGACGAAGGTCCCGGTGACGGTGACCTTCTGCCCGGCGAGACTCTCGCTGACGGGGCGCTCGGGGGTGGTGACCGCCTCGAGCGTGCGGCGGGTCTCGGTGGTCGCCGGCAGGGGCTTGCCGTTGGCGATCGACCGCTCCAGCTGCCACTTGCCCAGCCCGGCGAACACCGCCGCCAGCACGAGCGCCAGCAACAGCAGCGCGATCCACCTCGGTCGTCGGGCAACGGCCCACATCTGTATCAGTACTCCGGATCGCGCTGTCGGACCGGGCGCTCGGGGCGCTCGGCGGGGATCTCGACCGGCGACGTCACGGGGGCGGACGTCGGGTCGGACCCCTCATTGTCTCGCTCGTCCCTGCCAGCCGCCTCGACGAGCGCGAACTCCTCGGCGAACTGGCGGTCCCGCTCGGCCTTCCGCGCCGCGGCGGTGGCGTCCGCCTCGGCCTCGGCCGCTTCGGCGCTCTCGGCAGCGGCTGCGGCGGCGACGGCACGTCGGCCGCCCAGGCGTCCGCGCAGGCGGATGAGCCGGCCCGGACGCACCACGAGGCGGCCGATCCGGTCCGAGTTCACCGCGAGCAGCGGCCCGAGGACGGCCATGCAGAGGACGTAGAGGCCCGCGAAGGCGGTGATCCGCGCCTCCAGCCCGGCGGCAGCCGACAGCGTCGCGAGGATCAGCGCGAACTCGCCACGGTTCACCAGGATGACGGCGGTGTTGATGCCCTGCTGGACGTTGAAGCCGTTCATCCGCGCGACGATCTGGCCGGCGACCGCGTTGAGCACGACCGTCATGCCGATCGCGCCGAGGACGGGCCAGAGCACCTCGCCGAAGGTGGACAGGTCGAGGCCGAGGCCGAAGTTCACGAAGAAGAACGCGGCGAAGACGTCGCGCATCGGCAGGGCGAGCTGTTCGATGCGGTCGCGGTACCGGGTCGCTCCGCAGAGCAGGCCGATGACGAAGGCACCGATGGCGTCCGTCACGCCGAGCAGGTCGCCGATGCCACCGAACATGACCGCGAGTCCGAAGAACAGCACCGTGAACAGCTCGTCGTCACGGGTGGCGAAGATCTTCGAGACCCACTTGCCCGCGAAGCGCGCGAGCGTGAACATCACGATGAGGAACCCGAACGCGAGTGCCAGCTTGCCGACGACGGCCCAGACGTTGGTGTCGCCGGACAGCACGACGGAGACGATCGCCAGGTAGACGGCGATGAAGACGTCCTCGATCACGGTGACGCCCAGGATCATCGGGGTCTCGTCGTTCGCCAGGCGCCGGAGCTCGATGAGGAGCTTCGTCACGATGGCGCTCGAGGACGTCGCCGTCATGCCCGCGATGATCAGGGCTTCTCGGGTGCCCCAGCCGAGCGAGAACCCGAAGGCGAACCCCACGCCCATGTTGATGACGACGTAGGTGCCGCCGGACACCAGGAGCTTGCCGGCGTTGCCGTAGAACTCCTCTTGGTCGAACTCGAGCCCGAGGTTGAACAGCAGCAGGATGAGCCCGAACGTCGCGATGAGCTCGATCGTGTGGGACTCGACGCTCAGCCCGAACCACGGCGTGTTCGGACTCGCGACGAGTCCGACCACCATGTAGATCGGGATGGCCGGCAGACCGATGGTCTTGCCGAGCCGGCCCAGGACGTAGGCGATGACGAAGAGCACACCGATGGTGAGCAGCTCACCACCCGGGTGCATGCGCTAGCTCTTCCGCGGGGCCTCGGCCGAGGCGGCCGCAAGCTCTCCGCTGCGGTAGAAGGAGAACGCCTTGGCGACCTTCTCGGGGGATCCGGCGACGACGATGGTGTCTCCGGGGAAGACGACGAAGTCCGACGAGGGCGCCGGGTTGGCGCTGTCGCCACGGACCACGGCGACGACGGTCAGGCCGATGAAGCCGGAGTCGTGCAGGTCGCCGAGGGGCTTGCCCGCGATGGCGTCGTCGTAGTCGACGGAGAACCAGTCGATGGACAGCCCCGGGATCTCGTCGAGCTTGTCGAGGCCCTCGGTGATCCGGGTGCCGCCGAGCAGTTCGGCGAGCGTGTGCGCTTCGTCTTCGCTGAGACGCAGCGAGACCTTCTCGGACTTGTCCGCGCCGTCGGAGACGTCGGCGAACGAGATGAGGTCGGAGTGCCCCGACCGGTGCGTGATGACACCGCACTTGCCACCGTCGTCAGTGTAGAAGCTGTGCAGCACGCCGACTCCGGGGAGTTTGACGCGATGGACGTCGACCATGATGGCTCCCTCTTCGAGTACCCCCATGCTAACCACCCGGTGGTCCCGCGCATTCCTCCCGCTACTGTTCTGTGGATGGGGAGAACACGGATCGTCGTGGCCGTCGTCGGGGTGCTGGTCGTCGCGCTGTACGCAGCACTGCTGGCGGTGAACGCACTGGTGCTGGACCCGCTCGCCGCGGTCCCCGGTGCGACCCTGGCGGAGATCCACGCCGAGCTCTCGGAGCAGGGCTTCGCGGTCGGAGCGGACATCGCGACCGTCATCGGGATCGCCGTCGTCGGTGTCCTGTTCGCCGCGGGGCTGTCGGTGCTGCTGCTCATCACCCGGGCGAGGGCGCACGTCATCGCGGCAGTGCTGCTCGCCGTCGTCGTGATGGGGACGCCGATGTCGTTCGTGGCGGCGATCGCCCTCGGCATGGACGTCGCGGACGCCTACGGGGTCGGCGGCGGTGACCACACGATCTGGTCGGGCGTGCTGTACGTGACGAGCCTCGTCGCGCTGATCGGGATCCCGGTGGTGCTCGTGGTCGGCCAGGCGGTGCACGTGCGCCGCGCGGCCCTGCGGGCGCGCGCCGCCTGACGGACGTACCACGGGCCTCCAGTCCGGTCTGCTGGCCTGGAGGCCCGTGGTGCGTGCGCGACGCTGCTCGCTACTCCGGCTCGCTCGTCTTCTCCCCCACCACCTGCTCGTCGGACGCCTTCGCGCCCTCGGCGCCGTCCGAACGGCCGCCGCCCACGACCACGTCGTCCTCGTCGAAGCCGAACGCGATGTCCGGGGCCTCGAGCCGCACGCGGTCCGCGCTCTCGTCGTCGGGCTGCAGCTGCGACTCCCGTTCGGCGGCGACGCGCTTCAGGTAGTTCGCGACCTCGTGCTCGGTCGTCTCCTGGTCCCACCCGAGCACGTCCGCCATGAGCTTCGCGGCGACGGGCGCTGCTGACTCGCCGCGGTCCCAGGCCTCGATGGAGATGCGGGTACGACGGGCGAGGACGTCCTCCAGGTGCAGGGCACCCTCGTGCGAGGCGGCGTAGACGACCTCGGCGCCGATGTAGTCGTCGGCCCCCGGCAGCGGCTCGGCGAGTGCCGGGTCCTGCTCGACGAGCTGCAGCACCTCGGTCGCGAGGGTGCCGTACCGGTTGAGCAGGTGCTCGATGCGGACCTTGTGCACGTTGAAGCTCCGCGCGGTGCGGGCGCGTCGGTTCCACGCGGCGGGGTAGCCCTCGGCGCCGAGGAGCGGGATGTCCTCGGTCGTCGACTCCGGGATCCTGCCGTCCATGGCCGCGACGGCCTCGTCGATGGCGTCCTTGCCCATCACGCGGTACGTCGTCCACTTGCCGCCAGCGACCACGACGAGCCCGGGCACGGTGTGCGCGACGACGTGCTCGCGGCTGAGCTGCGAGGTCTGGTCGGACTCCCCCGCCAGCAGCGGGCGGAGGCCTGCGTAGACGCCCTCGACGTCCTCGCGGGTCAGCGGGACGGCGAGCACCTTGTTGACGTGCTCGAGGATGTAGTCGATGTCCGCCGCGGTCGCCGCCGGGTGCGCCTTGTCGAGGTACCAGTCGGTGTCGGTCGTGCCGACGAGCCAGTGCCGGCCCCACGGGATGACGAAGAGCACGCTCTTCTCGGTGCGCAGGATCATGCCCGTGTTCGACTGGAAACGGTCGCGCGGGATGACGAGGTGGACGCCCTTCGACGCCCGCACCTTGAACTGCCCGCGGGTGCCGATCATCGCCTGGGTGTCGTCGGTCCAGACACCGGTGGCGTTGACGACCTGCTTCGCGCGGATCTCGAACCGTTCACCGGTCTGGATGTCGTGGGCCTGCGCGCCGACCACGCGCTCCCCGACCTTGATGAACCCCTCGATGCGGACGCGACTCGCTGCCTCGGCACCGTACGAGGCCGCGGTGCGCACGAGCGACGCGACGTAGCGCGCGTCGTCGACCTGGGCGTCGTAGTACGTCATGCCGCCGACGAAGGCGTCCTTCTTGAGGCCGGGCATGTTCCTGAGCACCTGCTTCCGGCTGAGGTGCCGGTGGTGCGGGACGCCGGGCGGACGACCGCCGGACCAGCTGAACACGTCGTACATCGCCATGCCGATACCGATGTAGAAGCGCTCCCAGACCCGGTGGTTGAGCGGGTAGAGGAAGCGCACGGGTTTCACCAGGTGCGGGGCGATGCGCTGGAGCAGCAGGCCGCGTTCGATGAGGGCCTCGCGGACGAGTGCGAAGTTGAGCTGCTCGAGGTAGCGGATGCCGCCGTGCACGAGCTTGGACGAGCGGCTCGACGTCCCCGAGCCCCAGTCGCGGGCCTCGACGATGCCGACGCTCAGGCCGCGGGTCACGGCGTCGAGCGCACTGCCCGCACCGACGATCCCGCCGCCGACGACCAGGACGTCGAGCTCCTTGGTCTTCAGCGTCTCGATCGCGGCCGCACGTTCGTCCGGCCCGAGCTTCGCCGCGGGGTCGAACCCCACGCCGGGCGTGACGTCACGCGGACGTCCGGCCGTACTGGTCTGCTTCGTCGTGCTGGACTTGGCCATCGTCGCCTCCGGGTCACGGTCGGCGCCGTGGCGTCACCCGGGTTCGTGCCCGGGTGCCACCGTCACTGGTGGTACGGCGCCACGACCACTTCTACTCGCTGGAACTCCTTGGCGTCGGAGTATCCGGTCGTCGCCATCGAGCGGCGCAGGGCACCGACCAGGTTGGCGCGGCCGTCGTGGGTCGGCGTCGGACCGTTCAGGACGTTCTCGAGCGGGGCGATCGTGCCCACCTCGACGCGGCGGCCGCGGGGCAGCTCGGGGTGGTGCGCCTCGGCACCCCAGTGGTAGCCGCCACCCGGGGCCTCGGTCGCACGGGCGAGCGCGGTGCCGAGCATGACGGCGTCGGCACCAACGGCGATGGCCTTGACGATGTCGCCCGCGGTGTCGAGCCCGCCGTCGGCGATGACGTGCACGTACCGGCCGCCCGACTCGTCGAGGTAGTCGCGACGGGCACCGGCGACGTCCGCGACGGCGGTCGCCATCGGGGCGTGGATGCCGAGCGCGGCGCGGGTGGTCGACGCTGCGCCGCCACCGAAGCCGACGAGCACACCGGCGGCACCGGTGCGCATGAGGTGCAGCGCCGACGTGTAGGTCGAGGCACCGCCCACTATCACCGGGACGTCGAGCTCGTAGATGAACTTCTTGAGGTTGAGGGGTTCCTCGGTCTGGGAGACGTGCTCGGCCGAGACCGTGGTGCCGCGGATGACGAACAGGTCGACACCGGCGTCGACGACCGTCTTCGAGAACTCCTGGGTGCGCTGCGGGCTGAGCGAACCGGCGACCGGCACCCCGGCTGCGCGGATCTCGGCAAGGCGTGCGGTGATCAGCTCGGCCTTGATCGGCTCGGAGTAGATCTCCTGCATGCGCTTCGTGACGTTGCCGTCGGTGAGCGACTTGATCTCGTCGTAGTACGGGGTCGGGTCCTCGTAGCGGGTCCACAGGCCTTCGAGGTCGAGCACACCGAGGATGCCGAGCTTGCCCATCTGGATGACCGTCGCCGGCGAGGACACGGAGTCCATCGGCGCCGACAGGATCGGCGACGCGAACGTGAACGCGTCGATCGACCACTGCACGCTGACGTCGCGCGGGTCACGCGTCCGCCTGGAGGGGACCACCGCGATGTCGTCGAACGCGTACGCCCGACGTCCGCGCTTGCCTGCACCGATCTCGACTTCGCTCACTCGGACAGCCTACCGGGCGGGCTCTGCGGCGTGCACGGGCCGGACGGTGCGGGCGCCGGGCGCCCTCGCACCGTGCGAGGCATGCCGCGTACGGTGCGAGGTTCCGTGTTCGGTGCGAGGTCGCGAGGGTCGCACCGAACACGGAACCTCGCACCACGCAGCCGTCACCGCGCAGCCGTCAGCGCGGACGCCGCCGCGCCCGGCGGCGCTTCCGGAGCGCCCGCAGCACGAAGCCGAGCAGGAGCGCGAGCACCACGAGGACGACGAGCAGCGCGGCCGCGACCTTGACGAGCAACGCCGCCCCGACGAAGAGCGCGATGAACACGAGCCAGACGAGGGCGTCGAGCACGAGGGGTCCAGAGGTGCGCACCCGCGGAACGATACCGACCCGCGCGGGGCGAGCCGCGCCTCCTGGCCGGGTGCGACGGAAGACGCCGTCGTCAGCGCAAGACGCCGTCGTCAACGGAAGACGCCGTCGTCAGCGCAGGACACCGCCACGCCGACGAGACGCCGCCGAATTCCGAGGCGTCTCGACGGGACCGCGGCGTCAACGGAACACGACGGCGTCATGCGACCACAGTCATGCGACCACAGCCATGCGACTAGGGGCGAGTCGTGCCTCCTGGCCGGGTACAGGAGCGGGGCCGTGCGGCGCGAAGCGACCACGCACGGCCCCACCCGTCACGGATACCACCCCCACAGCGGTACCCGTAGCCGACGACAGCGCTAGCGCTGTGCGTCGACGTCCTTGGCGAGCGTCCCCAGGTAGAGCTCGATGACCTTGGGGTCGTCAGCGAGTTCCTTCCCGGTGCCCGAGTACGCGTTCTTCCCCTGGTCGAGCACGTACCCACGATCGCAGATCTGCAGACAGCGTCGCGCGTTCTGCTCCACCATGATGATCGACACACCGGCCTTGTTGATCCGGCGGGTCCGCAGGAACGTCTCGTCCTGGCGCACGGGGGACAGTCCGGCGCTCGGCTCGTCGAGCAGCAGCACCTTCGGGTCCATCATCAGCGCACGGGCCATCGCGACGGACTGCCGCTCACCACCCGAGAGCGACCCGGCCCGCTGGTTCCGCCGCTGCGCGAGGACCGGGAACAGGTCGTAGATGACCTCGAGCCGCTCGGCGAACTTCCGGGGCCGCAGGTACAGCCCCATCTGCAGGTTCTCCTCGATGGACAGCGAGGGGAACACGTTGTTCGTCTGCGGCACGAAGCCGACACCGGCCTGCACGAGCTTGTTCGCCTTGAGGTTCGTGATGTCGTCACCCTGCAGGGTCACCGAGCCCTCGCGGATGGCCACGAGCCCGAACAGCGCCTTGAGGAGCGTCGACTTGCCCGCACCGTTCGGCCCGATGATGCCGATGAGCTCGCCCGGGTAGCAGTCCAGGTCGCAGCCGTTCAGGATGTTCACGCCCGGCAGGTAGCCGGCGACGAGGTTCTTCGCGCTGAGCACCGGCTCGCGTTCCAGCGTGGCCGCCGGGGACGGACTGGAGGCACTGCTCGCGTTCGTGGGGTCCGTTGCGTCCGTCATCGGGTCGTCTCCTCTGCTGCGTCCTCTTCGGCGACTTCCTCCGCCAGTTCCTCGAAGGTCTCCTCGGTGAGGAGCGAGTCGTCACCCAGGTCGGTGTCGTGGTGCGCACCGAGGTAGGCGTCGATCACGGCCTGGTCGTCCATCACCGTGTCCGCGGGGCCCTCGGCGACGACCTTGCCCTCGGCCATCACGACCACCCAGTCCGAGATGTGCCGGACCATGTGCATGTCGTGCTCGACGAACAGCACGGTCATGCCGTCGTCGCGCAGGGACTGGATGTGCCCGAGGAGCGACTGGGTGAGCGCGGGGTTCACGCCGGCCATCGGCTCGTCGAGCATGATCATCGTCGGGTCGGACATCAGCGCCCGGGCCATCTCGAGCAGCTTCCGCTGCCCGCCGGACAACGAACCGGCGTAGTCGTCGGCCTTGGTGTCGAGCTTGAACCGGGCGAGCAGGTCCTCGGCCTTGGCCGTGATCTCGCGCTCGCGCTTCGCCCACACCGGCTTGACCAGGGCGGCGAAGAAGTTCTCGCCGGGCTGGTCGCGGGCACCGAGGAGCATGTTCTGCATCACGGTGAGCCGGGACAACGCCTTGGTCAGCTGGAAGGTGCGGACCATGCCCTTGTTCGCGATGTGCGTCGCGCTCGTCTTCTGCAGCGTCGCGCCGTTGAACTGCGTCTTCGCTCCGGGGCTCGGCTTGTCGAACCCGGTGAGCAGGTTGAAGAACGTGGTCTTGCCGGCGCCGTTCGGGCCGATGAGGGCCGTGATGGAGCCGCGCTGGACCTCGAGGTGGTCGACGTCCACGGCGGTCATGCCCCCGAAGCGGCGGGTGACGTCGTCGACGGTGAGGATCGGGTCGGCCTTGGGGTGGCCGTAGGTCTCAGACACTGAACGTCAGCTCCTTCTTGTTGCCGAGCAACCCCTGTGGACGGAACACGATGAGCAGCATGAGCGCGACGCCGACGAGCACGTACGAGAACTGCTCGGCCTGCTGCGCGTTCATGATCGAGTCGGGGATGAAGTCGCCGGCCAGCGTGCGGATGAAGAGCCGGACGACGAAGAAGAGCACGGCTCCGAGCACCGGTCCGAACACCGTCGCCGCACCACCGAGGATGAGCGCCGTCCAGATGAAGAACGTCATCGAGCGGCCCATGGCGTCCGGTTGCACCGAACTCGGCAGTACGTAGATGATGCCCGCGATCGCACCGAGCGCCCCACCGAACACGAGCGCCTGCATCTTGTACGAGTAGACGTTCTTGCCGAGCGAGCGGACGGCGTCCTCGTCCTCGCGGATGGCCTTCACCACGCGACCCCACGGGCTGCGCATGAGCAGGAAGAGCACCAGGGTGAACAGGGCGACCATGGCCCACGCCGCGATGCGGATCCACCAGCCGTTGACGCCGTTGTTCGCGTACGTGAACCACAGGATCGTGGTGGTGCCGTCGGGCAGCGGGCTGAGGGCGGTGAACGGGTCGCGGTAGCTCGACCCGGTGATGCCGTTCGAGCCACCCGTGGTCGAGGTGAGCAGGCTCGAGCGGCCCACCATGCGGATGATCTCGGCGCCGGAGATCGTGACGATCGCCAGGTAGTCGCCGCGCAACCGCAGGGTCGGGATGCCGAGGATGATCGCGAACACGATAGCAACGAGCAGGGCGATGAGGACCGCCATCACGAACGGCAGTCCGTTCGTGATCGAGATCGCGAAGCCGTAGGCACCGAGCAGCAGGAACGCCGCCTGGCCCATGTTCACGAGGCCGGTGAGCCCGAAGTGCACGTTCAGGCCGATCGCGGCCAGCGCGAACGCGGCCGTCGTCGGGGCGAGTGCCTCCTGGGTGAGCGAGGACAGCAGGTTGAGGATGTAGTCCATGCGCGTGCTCCCTTAGCCGATCCGCTCGGCGCGGCCGAAGATGCCCTGCGGCCGGAACAGCAGGATGAGGATGAGGATGACGAGGGCGGTGGCGTACTTGAAGTCACCGGGGAGCACCAGGTTCGTGAGCTCCACGACGACGCCGATGATCATCGAGCCGACCAGGGCGCCGTACGCGGTGCCGAGGCCACCGAGCGTGACCGAGGCGAACATGAGCAGGAGCAGCTGGAGCCCGGTCTGCCAGTTCACGCCGTTCAGGACGAGTCCGAGCATCACACCGGAGAGCCCCGCGAGGCCGGCGGCGAGCGTCCACACGAAGCGGATCACCCGGTCGACGTCGATGCCGGAAGCCGCGGCGAGCGCCGGGTTGTCGGACACGGCGCGGGTCGCCCGGCCGAAGCGCGTCTTCGCCAGGAAGAGCCCGGTCGCGACGAGGACCACGAGCGCGATGCCCATGGCGACGTACGACTGCACCGTCAGGGTGACGCCGGCGAACCGCACGGTCTCCGGGTTGCCCTGCTGGATGCGGACCGTCGAGGCACCGAAGAAGTACTGGAACGCGTACTGGGCGGCGATCGACAGACCGATCGTCACGATCATGAGCTGCGTGAGGCTGATGCGCCGTCGCCGGAGTGGGCGCCAGATCGCGGCGTCCTGCAGGTACCCGGTCGCGGCGCACAACAGCGTGACGACGATCCCGGTGACCCAGATGTTCCAGCCGAGCTGGTTGGCGAACACGTACGCCAGCAGACCGCCGAGGGTGACCTGCTCACCGTGCGAGAAGCTCGACAGCCCGGTCGTGCCGTAGATGAGCGAGAGCCCGATCGACGCCAGTGCGATGAGCAGCCCGAGCCGGAGACCCGAGGCGAACTGCTGCCAGGCCCGCTGGATGCTCACGCCCGACGAGTCCGTCGAGGTCGTGGCGCCCTTCTGGTCGGACAGCTGGAAGATCTGCCCGACGTTGGCGTTCAGGGTGGCCTGCACCTTGCGGTCGGCGTCGGCGGCGTTCGTCAGGTACTGGCCCTTCGGCAGGGTGCCCTGGTCGACGCTCACCGTGTACTCGCCGGCCGTGTCGACGCTGACGGACCAGCGGCCGTCGCCGTTGGTCGTGGCCGTCTGGTCGAAGCCGCTCGGGCCGGTCACGTCGACGTCGACGCCCTCGGCCGGTTCACGCTCGGAGTCGGTGATCGTGCCCTGGATGCACCCGTTGTCGGGGCTGACGGTGCACGCCTGGCTGGTGGCCGGTGCCGAGGTGGCACTGAAGGCCGGCAGGGTGACCGCCCAGTCGATCAGGAAGGTCGCCAGGAACGCGGCGACGAGCACGGCCGCCAGGACCGGTCGTCGTCGTGCGTGGCGGAGGCGGAACAGGCGCGGCTGCGCCCGTCCCGGAGGAGTGATGGATCCCACGGAAGAGCCTCTCGTTCGGATGACGAGGAACCTATGGGGATTTTGTGACACCCGTGTTTCCAACACGTTCCCTGTGTGATTCGTACCCGAACTGTGACGTTGTGGAGGAATGCTCCGAGGCGGGCGCGATCCGTGCCTCCAGGCGGAATGCGGCGACAGCCGCTCGCGTTACCATGTCCTATCCGGAACCCGTCGTCGTGTTCCCGGTGTCTCGACACTTCACTCGCCCACGAAGGGGACCCATGGACCAGCCGGATCCGTTCGGATTCATCGGACTCACGTACGACGACGTCATGCTGCTGCCCGGGCACACCGACGTCATCCCGAGCGAGGCGTCCACGGCGTCCCGGCTCACCAAGCGGATCTCCGTCAACGTCCCGCTGCTCTCCGCCGCGATGGACACCGTCACCGAAGCCCGCATGGCCATCGCCATGGCGCGCCAGGGCGGCATCGGGATCCTGCACCGCAACCTGTCCATCGAGGACCAGGCTGCCTACGTCGACAAGGTCAAGCGCTCCGAGTCGGGCATGATCACCAACCCGGTGACCACCACCCCGGACGCCACCGTGGCCGAGGTGGACGCGCTCTGCGGCCAGTTCCGCGTCTCCGGCCTGCCGGTCGTCGAGCAGGACGGCACCCTCGTCGGCATCATCACGAACCGCGACATGCGCTTCGTGGCCACGTTCGAGCAGGCCACCACGTACGTGCGCGACGTGATGACGAAGGCCCCGCTGATCACCGCGATGGAGGGCATCGACCCCGAAGAGGCGATCGCCATCTTCGCGCAGCACAAGATCGAGAAGCTGCCGCTGGTCGACGCCGACGGCAAGCTCCGCGGCCTCATCACCGTCAAGGACTTCGACAAGAGCGAGCAGTACCCGGACGCCACGAAGGACGACGAGGGCCGACTCCGCGTCGGTGCCGCGATCGGCTTCTTCGGCGATGCCTGGCAGCGTGCCGAGGCCCTGCGTGACGCCGGCGTCGACGTGCTCGTCGTCGACACCGCCAACGGCGAGAGCGAAGGCGTGCTCGACATGGTCCGCCGTCTCAAGGCCGACCCGACGTTCGACGCGATCGACGTCATCGGCGGCAACGTCGCCACCCGCGCTGGTGCCCAGGCGCTCATCGACGCGGGTGTGGACGCCGTCAAGGTCGGCGTCGGCCCGGGCTCCATCTGCACCACGCGCGTCGTCGCCGGTGTCGGTGTGCCGCAGGTGACCGCCGTGTACGAGGCCTCCCTCGCCGCACGCGAAGCCGGGGTCCCGATCATCGCCGACGGTGGCCTGCAGTACTCGGGCGACATCGCGAAGGCCCTGGTGGCCGGCGCCGACACCGTCATGCTCGGCTCGCTGCTCGCCGGCACCGACGAGTCCCCCGGTGACCTGGTGTTCGTGGGCGGCAAGCAGTTCAAGGCCTACCGCGGCATGGGGTCCCTCGGGGCCCTGCAGACCCGTGGCAAGAAGACCTCGTACTCGAAGGACCGCTACTTCCAGGCGGACGTGCCGAACGACGACAAGCTCATCCCCGAGGGCATCGAGGGCCAGGTGCCCTACCGCGGTTCGGTCGGCAACGTCGTCTACCAGCTCACCGGTGGGCTGCGGCAGTCGATGTTCTACGTCGGCGGTCGCACGATCCCTGAGCTGAAGGCCCGTGGCAAGTTCGTCCGCATCACGGCGGCGGGGCTCAAGGAGTCCCACCCGCACGACGTCCAGATGGTCGTCGAGGCGCCGAACTACCGCAGCTAGCAGCACTGCTCGACCAGACGCCCCCGCTCCGGACGGAGCGGGGGCGTCTGGCGTTCGTACGCGGACGCGTCAGGCCGAACGCCAGTCGTTCGACGTGATGTGCGAGCCACCGTGCGGGCCCATCTGCAGCATCCCGCCGTCCACCGGCAGGGACACCCCGGTGATGTAGGACGACGCACGCGAGGCCAGGAACGCCACGGCTGCCGCGATCTCCCACGCGTTGCCCGGACGGCCGAGCGGGACACCGGGGCGGTCGATGGTGTGCGGGTCCTCGTCCTCGGCGCCGGTCATCCTGGTGGCGATCTCGCCGGGAGCGACGGCGTTCACGGTGATGCCGTGCTCGGCGAGCTCGATCGCCATGGTCTTCAGCAGGCCGCCGAGCCCGTGCTTCGCGGCGTCGTAGGCGCTCGAGCCGTAGCGGGGCTGGTGTTCGTGCACGCTCGTGATGCCGATGATCCGACCGCCGGTGCCGGCCTGCACCATGTGCTTCGCGGCGGCCTGCATCGTGACGAAGGCGCCGTCGAGGTCCGTCGACACGGTGTGGCGCCACTGGTCGAGGGTCATCTCGAGGAACGGGGCGTCGTCGCCGGTGCCGGCGTCGGCCACGAAGACGTCGACGCCACCCAGCTGCGAGACGAGGCGGTCGACGACGGCGGCCGCCCCGGCGAGGTCGGAGACGTCGATCTGCTCGACGAAGGCCCGACGGCCGGTCTTCCGGACCTCCTCCGCGGTCTCCTCGGCACGGTCGGGTTCGGACAGGTAGGTGATGCCGACGTCCATGCCGGCTTCGGCGAGCGCGACGGCGGTCGCACGGCCGATCCCGGATTCGGAACCGGTGACGATGGCTGTGGTGGGCTGGAAGTCGCTCATGCGGCGGACCGTACGCCGGGCCTCCCGGGCGCCCTGCCGGACCATCCGCCTGGCGCAGGTCGGGTCGCCACGCCGGCACCGTCACTCCTGCGCCGATCCCTGTCCCTGCGCACAGGAACGTCACGGCTCGGTAACGAAACACCTTTGCGTACCGCCCCGTCACACGGGCGAAACACATGGACCCTACGTTTCTCGACATCCAGTGGAGGCGTCGCATTCACCCGAAGCGGCACAGCCTCCGCGCAGAGAAAGGGCTCCACGGATGATCAGAACCACCCGTGCCACCGCGGCACTGGCGTTGGCGGGCGCAGCAGCCGTCCTCCTCGCCGCGTGTTCCACCACCGGCAGTGCTTCCCCCTCGAGCTCGGCGTCGAGCGATGCGAAGAAGGATCCCGCCGCCAGCTGCAAGGCCCCGGACACCCCCGGTACGGACGCGCTGAAGATCGGCACGATCCTGCCCCTGACCGGTTCGCTGGCCTACCTCAACCCGCCGGCGGAGTCCGGTGTCGGCCTGGCAGTCAAGGACATCAACGCCGCGGGCGGCGTCCTCGACAAGGACGTCACGATCGACCCGGCGACCGACTCCGGTGACAGCAACGACATGACCGTGTCGAGCTCCGCCGCGACGAAGCTCGTCAACGCGAAGGTGCCGGTCGCGATCGGTGCCGAGTCCTCGTCGGTCACGCTGAACGTCATCGACCAGCTGACGAGCAACTGCATCGTCGAGATCTCGCCCGCGAACACCGCGACCGACCTCTCCGGCTACTCGTCGTACTACTACCGGACCGCACCGCCGGACTCGGTGCAGGGTTCCGCGCTCGGCCAGCTCGTGACCGGTGACGGCAACGCGAAGGTCGCCTTCCTGGTCTTCAACGACACGTACGGCACCGGCCTCCGCAACTCGGTGCAGGCTGCGGTCGAGGCGTCGGGTGGCCAGGTCGTCTACGGCGGCAAGGGTGAGGGCCAGGAGTTCCCGCCCGGCCAGACCACGTTCTCGTCCGAGGTGACCGCGGCCCTGGCCGCGAAGCCCGACGCGATCGTCGTCCTGGCCTTCGACGAGACGAAGTCGATCATCCCGGAGCTCGTGTCGCAGGGCAACGAGGCGAAGATCTACATGTCCGACGGCAACACGGCGGACTACTCGAAGGACTTCGACAAGGGCACCCTGACCGGCGCCCAGGGCACCATCCCCGGTGCCTCGCCGAAGGACGACTTCAAGAAGCAGCTCGCTGCGTTCTACAAGGACTCGTCGGGCAAGACGCTCGCCGACTACTCGTACGCGGCGGAGTCCTACGACGCCACCGTCCTCGCCGCCCTCGCCGCGGTGAAGGGCAAGGGCACCGACTCCGGCACCATCCAGGCCAACATGGCTGCGGTGTCGGGTGCCGACGGCGGCACCGAGTGCGCGACGTTCAAGGAGTGCAAGACGCTCCTGGACGACGGCAAGGACATCCACTACACCGGCCCGTCCGGCATCGGTCCGTTCGACGAGAACAACGACCCGTCGGCCGCCTACATCGGCATCTACAAGTTCGACGGCGACAACAAGCCCGTCTACCAGAGCGCCATCCAGGGTGCGGTGAAGAAGTAGGGCGCAGCCCAGCACCGCTCGCGAAAGCGACAGGCCCCCACGGAACTTCCGTGGGGGCCTGTCGCTTTCGCGTCGGCCTGGAGGCCCGTGTGGCGTCCGTCAGACCGGCTCGGCCTGGGTGGGTGCGAGCGCCCGGCGACGGGACGCCCGCGCGGCGGCGAACGAATCCGCCGTCAGCACCACGAGCGCGAGCCACACGATGCCGAAGCCGAACCAGCGTCCGGCCGACATCTCCTCGTGCTGCACGATCACCCCGACGAGCAGCTGCATCACGGGCGCCAGGTACTGGGTCAGCCCGAGCGTCGACAGGCTCACCCGGCGTGCCGACGACGCGAAGAGCAGCAGCGGCACCGCGGTCGCCGGCCCGGTCAGCACGGTGATGACCGCGTGTCCCCAGCCCTCGCTCGTGAACGTCACGCCGCCACCGAGCCCGGTCACACCGAGCACCACCAGCGCCACGACCGCGATCGGCAGCAGCCACACGGTCTCGATCGTCAGACCGCTCAGGGCGTCCACGGTGCCGCCGACCCGCTTCTTCACCAGGCCGTACAGTCCGAACGAGAACGCCAGGGCCAGCGAGATCCACGGCATCTGCCCGTAGCCGATCGCGATGACGACGACCGCCACGACGCTCAGCCCGACGGCTGCCCACTGCGCCGGACGCAGACGTTCGCGCAGGACCACGACGCCGAGCGCGATGGTGACGAGCGGGTTGATGAAGTAGCCGAGCGCGGCCTCGACGGTGTGGCCGGTGGTCGTCGCGAGGACGTAGACGGTCCAGTTGACCAGGATCAGGACGGCGGCGAGCCCCATCACGAGCATCACGCGGCGCTGGGCCATCAGGGTGCGGGTGCGGAGCCACGACCGGGTCACGGCGATCGCCACCGCGCAGAACACCAGGCCGAAGACGATCCGCCACGACACGATCTCGAACGCCGCCGCGGGGGCCATGGCCGCGAAGAGCAGGGGCATCAGCCCCCAGAGCCCGTAGGCCACGATGGCCTGCACCACGCCGACGGATGCCTCGCTGCGGACGGGTCGCGCCGGACTCGGTTCACTCACGGAACCATCCTAGGAACGACCGCCGACCCGTGGGACCCGCACCGGGCCTCCAGGCGGGGTGAGCGGGCTGATCAGGACCGGCACACCCGGGTTGACCGGCCCCGGACGCACGAACGCCCCGTCGGCCCGAAGGCCGGACGGGGCGTCCGTGGTGAGTACTCGACTCAGTGAACGATGACCGCGAGGACATCGCGGGCCGACAGGACCAGCAGGTCCTCGCCCGAGTACTTGACCTCGGTTCCGCCGTACTTGGAGTAGATGACCTTGTCACCCACTGCGACGTCGAGCGGGACGCGGTTGCCGTTGTCGTCGATGCGACCCGGACCCACGGCGACGACCTCGCCCTCCTGGGGCTTCTCCTTCGCGGTGTCGGGGATGACCAGACCGGAAGCGGTGGTCTGCTCCGCCTCGACCTGGCGGATGACGATGCGATCCTCGAGCGGCTTGATGCTGACGGCCACGGTGACCTCTTCTTTCTCGGTACGGACTCGGTACAGATGAAAACCGGGTTGGCACTTCGCACAGGAGAGTGCCAACGCCAACTCTAGGGGGCCTCTGGCACTCGGTCAATCCGAGTGCCAGCACATCCGGAGAACACGCAGCACCTGCGAGGATCGACGCATGGACGCCGCCGAACTCACCGCACTGCTGACCCCCGACGGGATGGCCCTGCTCGACCGTACCCCGGGCGTCTCCGACGGTGGCGAGATCGTCCGCGTGGTGTCCCGGCTGCGCGCCGAGGGGCACGATCCCCGGCTCGTCGCCGCGGTGCTGACCCAGGCGAAGCTGCGGCTGAAGGCCCGCGGCAAGTTCGGCGACTTCGCCTCCCGCATGCTCTTCACCGAGGCCGGGCTCGAGCAGGCCACCCGGCTGCAGGTCGCGGCCCAGCACGCCGGACGCTTCGCGGCGGCCGGGCTGACCCGTGTCGCCGACCTCGGCTGCGGCATCGGCGGGGACGCCATGGCGATGGCGGCGCTCGACCTCGACGTCACCGCCGTCGACCGCGACGAGGTGACGGCGGCCGTCGCGACCCACAACCTCGCGGTGTGGCCGAACGCGCGGGTGGAGCTCGGGGATGCCGCGTCCTTCGACCTGTCCTCGGTGGACGGCGTGTGGATGGACCCCGCACGACGCACCTCCGGGCACTCGGACACCCGCCGCCTCGCCGACCCGGACGACTGGTCGCCCTCGCTCGACACCGTGTTCGCCGCGGCGACGACGACGCCGACCGGTGTGAAGCTCGGACCGGGCATCGACCGCGACCTGATCCCGGACACCGCCGAGGCGCAGTGGACCTCCGTCGACCGCGAGGTCGTCGAGCTCGCCCTGTGGTTCGGGCCCCTCGCCCGCCCCGGGATCCGCCGCGCTGCCACCGTCATCGGCGCGCACGGCATCGCCGAGATGACCGGAGCGGCCGACGCCGACGACGCCGAGGTCGGACCGCTCGGTGCCTACCTGTACGAGCCCGACGGCGCCGTGATCCGCGCACGGCTGATCGGCGACCTGGCACGGGGCCTCGACGGGCACATGCTGTCCGAGGGCATCGCCTACGTCACGTCCGACCGCGCCGCCACGACCCCCTTCGCGCAGGGCTTCCGGGTGCTCGACACGATGCCGCTCGACGTCAAGCGCCTGGCCGCACGGCTCGCCGCCGACGGCATCGGCACCGTCGAGATCAAGAAGCGCGGCGTCGACGTCGACCCGGCACAGTTCCGCAAGCGGCTGCGGTTGCGCGGATCGGGTCGCGTCACGCTCGTGCTCACCCGCCTGGAGGGACGCCACACGGCGATCCTGTGCGAGCGGCTCACCGACACGGTCGGCTGACGGCCGGGGGCCGCGTGCGGTGCTGCGTGCGCGTCAGCGTCGGCGTCAGCGTCAGTTGACGAAGGCGCCGGAGTTCGAGCTGTAGTCGGAGTAGTCCGAGTAGTCCGACGCGTTCGCGATCGAGATCCACACCAGGGCGACGATCAGGATGAACAGGCCCGTCAGGATCCAGCCGCCGATGATGCCGGCGAGCGCCAGGCCGCGGCCACCCTCCCCGGTCTGCTTGATCTTGCCGAGGGCGATGTGGCCCATGATCGCGCCGGCCGGGCTCGTCAGGATGATGATCGGCCAGATGATGATGCCGCCGAACGCGAAGACGATCGACAGGATCGACAGGACGTTCGTCTTCGGGCGCTGCGCGTAGGGCTGGTACGTGTACGGGTTCGACGCGTAGGGCTGCTGCTGCGCGTACGGGTTCTGCTGCTGGCCGTACGGGTTCTGCGGGGCGCCGTACGCGTTCTGCTGCTGCTGGGGAGCCGCGTACGGGTTCTGCTGCTGCTGCTGACCGTACGGGTTCGACGAGGCCTGCGGTGCCGCGTAGGGGTTCTGCTGCTGCCCGTACGGGTTCTGCTGCTGCCCGTACGGGTTCGACTGCTGCTGCTGCTGACCGTACGGGTTCTGCGGCTGCTGCGGAGCGCCGTACGGGTTCTGCTGCTGCGGGGCCGCGTACGGGTCCTGCTGCTGGCCGTACGGGTTCTGGGGCGCTTCCGGGGCCGACGGCGCCTGCGGTGCGTCAGGAGCCTGCGGGGCGTCCGGGGCGGGCGTGCCGTCGGGCTGTCCGTTCGTCGGGCCGTTCGGCGTCTCGCCCGGCTTCGGCCACTCGTTCTGATCGGACACCGTCCACCCCTCTCGGGCGTCCGGTCTCTCCGACGCCCGTGTGAATCCTCCCACAGGCTCCCGAAGAAGGACCGGGGCCGAACTGGTCAGACCTGGACGGTCGTCACCGGCAGGGTCGAGTCCGCCGCGATGCCGAGGTCGCTCGGCGCGTGCCCCTCGGCCACGAGTCGGGCGCCGACGGCGGCGATCATCGCGCCGTTGTCCGTGCACAGGTCGAACGGTGGGATCCGGAGCCGCACACCCGCGGCCGCGCAGCGCTCCTCGGCGACCTGTCGCAGTCGGGCGTTCGCGACGACCCCGCCACCGAGCAGCAGCCGGTCGACGCCGGTGTCGCGGCACGCGTTCAGGGCCTTGGTCAGCAGGACGTCGACGACGGCCTCGCGGAAGCTCGCGGCGACGTCGGCCACCGGCACCTCGCGGCCCTCGTCGCGGCAGCGCTCGACCCACCGTGCGACGGCGGTCTTGAGCCCCGAGAACGAGAAGTCGTACCGGTGCGCGGCCATGTCCTTCGGCAGCGTCAGTCCCCGGGGGAACCGGATCGCCGTCGGGTCGCCCTCGGCCGCAGCACGGTCGATCTGCGGGCCGCCGGGGTAGGGCAGTCCGAGCAGCCGCGCGACCTTGTCGAACGCCTCGCCCGCCGCGTCGTCGATCGTCTCGCCGAGCAGTTCGACGTCGCCGACCAGGTCCCGCACCAGCAGCAGTGACGTGTGGCCACCGGACACCAGCAGCGCGATCGTCGGCAGCTCGATCTCGCTGCCGTCCTCGCGCAGCACGTCGGCGCCGACGTGCCCGACCAGGTGGTTCACGCCGTACAGGGGCTTGCCGGTGGCCACGGCGAGCGCCTTCGCAGCGCCCACCCCGACCATGAGCGCCCCCGCCAGGCCCGGCCCGGCGGTCACCGCGACGGCGTCGAGTTCGTCGAGGGTGACGCCGGCACGCTCGAGCGCCTCGTGCAGCGTCGGGGTCATCGCCTCCAGGTGCGCCCGCGCGGCGACCTCGGGCACGACCCCGCCGTAGCGCGCGTGCTCGTCCATGCTCGAGGCGATCACGTTCGCCAGCAGGGTGCTCCCCCGCACGATGCCGACGCCCGTCTCGTCGCAGCTCGTCTCGATGCCGAGCACCAGTGGTTCAGTCGCGCTCACCGAGGGCCTCCTGTCCGATGGGTCCGACGACGGACGACCGCTCGGCGTCCGGGCCGGGCGGTTCCGCCCGCATCACCCACGCGTCGACGCCGTCCGGTTGGTAGTAGCGCGGCCGGGTCGCGATGTGCTCGAACCCGAACGCGATGTACATCGCCTGCGCCACGGGGTTGTCCGCTCGCACCTCGAGGAACACCTCGCGCACACCGCGGCGCCGCGCCTCGTCGAGCAGCTCCGTGAACAGGACCCTCCCGAGCCCCTTGCCGCGCTGGTCCGCGGCGACGGCGATGGTCTGTACGTCGGCCACCGGGTTGCCCGCGAGCGACGAGAGCCCGGCGTACCCGACGACCAGCGGCGCGGACGTGTCGTCGGCCGTCTCGATCACGACGTAGTACCCGTGCGGTGAGTACAGCTCGCCGGACATCTGCGACGCCGACCAGGCGTCCGTCGGGAACGAGACGTACTCGAGCCACATGATGTCGTCGAGGTCCTGCGGGTGTGCTCGCCGCAGGCGGAGCCCGTCCGGCAGGGTCACTGCTTCACCCGCTTGGGCGCACCCGGCACCGTGACGTCGGGGTCGCGCAGGTACAGGGGCGTGTCCTGGTCGAACGCCGCACCGGACGCGAGCCGGTCCGCGGCGAGCGAGCCGAGCCTCCAGGCCGGGATGGACGCGACCGTCACGCGGTCCCAGCCCACCGCTGCGGGCCGGGAGGCGCGGATCGCGTCGTCGAGATCGGCGGGCTTGGCGAGTCCGGGGCCGGCCACGCGGACGCCGTCGGCGTCGTAGGCGCTCCAGTAGACCTCGCGGCGGCGGGCGTCCGTGAGGACGACGAACGGACCGGCGATCCCCGAGTGGCGCTGGTCGAGGGCCACGGCGTCGTGGCTGACGAGGGGCAGGACGGGGAGGCCGCGTGCTGCGGCGAAGGTGCGGGCGGCGGCGATGCCGACGCGCAGGCCGGTGAAGGGGCCCGGGCCCATGCCGGCGACGACGCCGGTGACGTCGGCGCCGGTGATGCCGGCCTCGGCGAGGGTCTCGGCGAGGAACGGGCCGATCACCTCGGCGTGCCGGCGGCTGTCCTCGGTGTCGCGGGTCGCGAGGGCCTGGCCGGTGGCCGGGTCGACGACGGCGACGGAGGTCCCGGCGGAGGTGTCGATCGCGAGCAGCACCCGTCCATCGTAGGCGGGGCGGGGCAAGGCGTCAGTCCTCGTCGAGACTGCCAGCGACCGCGTTCCAGATCTCGTCGGCACGCCAGCGCTCGCGACCGCCTCTGCCCGCTCGCCCGAGTGACCGGAGCCAGCCGTACTCCTCGGCTCGACGGAGCAACGCGGATGCCGTCGGCTGTGACACGCCGAGCGCCCTCCGGACCGACGCCACCGTGAGGACGGGGTTCTTGAAGATCACGTCGACAAGCCCGGGGAGCGCCGAACGCTCCGTCCGCGCAGCGAGGCGGTATCGCTCGCGGATCTCCACGAGCTTCCGGATCCGCTCGGCGCTGTCATTCGCTCGGACGGTCACCGCCTCGGCGAAGAACTGGATCCACTCGTTGACCTCTCCGCGCTCCCGAACGGCCTGCAACCGCTCGTAGTACTCGGTTCGGTGTTGTTCGAAGTACCCCGAGATGTGCAAGATCGGCGCGGGCAGGATGCCGTCTGCGATCAGCGAGAACCCGATCAGGAGGCGCCCGATCCGACCATTGCCGTCGAGGAACGGGTGGATCGTCTCGAACTGGTAGTGCATCAGGGCGCACTTCACCGTGACCGACATCGAGTCCAGTGGTGCGTTGACGAAACGCTCCCAGTCGTCAAGGGTCTCGGGAAGGTGGTCCTGGTGCGGCGGGATGAACCGGGCAGTCTCCGGTCGAGCGTTCGGAGATCCGATCCACACTGGTGAGCGACGAAGCTCACCGGGCGACTTCTCGTCCCCACGGACGTCCCGCATCAGGGTCTCGTGGAGCGAACAGATGAACCGTTGGGTGATGGGGAGATCTGCGAGGAGCGCCACTCCTTCGCGGGCGGCCCGGAGGTAGTTGTCCACCTCGCGGAGATCCTCGTCGAGGATCTCGTCGTCGTTCTCGACGCTGAGCACATCGCTCAGTGACGCCTGGGTTCCCTCGATGCGCGAACTCGCCAGCGCCTCCTGCGCCATGGACGGGCCGAGCAGGAGTTCTGGTTCCTGGATGAGCTGCCCGAGCCCGGCGAGCCGACCGATCGCGATGTCCGCGCGTGACACCGCAGCGTTCGTCACGGGCTCGAGGACGAGTTCGCGTGGGAGGGGCGCGGGGAGGAAGTAGGCGTGCGGCCACTCCGACAACGGACGCGTGGCGAGTGTGCCGAAGCGTTCTGATCGGAAGTCTTCTCGACGCATCTCCTCATCATAAGCAAAGTGCCCTCTGCCCTATAACTTCAGATCGAACTTCCAAGCACCTGCACGTCGGGACGCGGGGACGTTCGATCCGTCATGCAAGTCAGGGGGCCGCGGCTAGTCGAAACGGACCGTGCTGGTGGGCGACGTCGCGCCCGTACCCGTCGCGGCCTCGTCCGCTGCTCCTCGAAGGTGCCGCAGCCGGGACCGCACACCGCCGTCCTGGCGACGCAGGACGATCGCAACGTCCGCCACGGACATCCCCGCGGCCGTCATTGCCTCGAGCCCGGTGTCCTCCTGCTGCGTCCACGGCGCGTAGGCGGCGGGCCGGTCGAGCCGAGCAGCGTCGACCTGCGGGTTGCCGGTCGGTGCAGCCCGGACCACCAGCGGGGACGACGGGTCGTCCGCTCCGGACGTCGTGGCGACGGCCGGCACCGGCGCCGACGCTGACCGCGGGCCGGTCGCCCGGACGTCCAGGCAGACGACGGCGGTCACCGGATGGCGTGCCACGACCGCTCCTGCGGGCGACCGGAACACCAACTCGGTGTCGTCACGGTCCACCGTGCCGACCTCCACGTCGCTGAAGCCGCCGGTGTCGAGGACGATGCGCATGGTTCCCCCGTTCGCGCTGACCAGATCTGCTGCGAGGCTACCGGTCGCCGGCCGGGGCACGGTCGACGACCGCCCGACGGACACCCTCCACCGCCGCGGCGACCGCGCGCTCGCGGGCCTCGGCGTCCTCGGTCTCGGAGTCGTGCACGAAAACGGTGGCGCCCCGCCGGGCACCGCAGAAGTCGACAATGCCGTGCTCGACCTGCGTCCGGAGCGCCTCGGCGTACCCGTGCCGTTCGTACACGCCGGCGTCGTCGCCCGCGATCGGCACCAGGTGGACAGTGAGCCGTTCGAGCGCCCGACGGATGCCGCCGTCCGGGTCGACGTCGAACGCCCAGCCGTTCACGAACACGCGGTCGATCCACCCCTTGAGCACCGCGGGCACGGACCACCACCAGACCGGGAACACGAGGACGAGGTCGGTGGCGCGGTCGATGCGCTGCTGCTCGGCGACGACGTCGGCCAGCGCGTCCGTGCCGGTCCGGTAGGTCTGCCGGTCGGCGAGGGTGAAGCGCGGGTCGAATCCCTCGGCCGCCAGGTCGGCGGTCTCGACCGTCCCCGCGGGCAGCGCGTCCCGCAGGCGAGCCGCGAGGTGGTGGGTGAGGGAGTCGGGGTCCGGGTGGGCGGTCACGATGAGCGTCGGCACACCGCATCCTCCCGGAGCCGGCTGGGTGGTACCGGGACACCCGCTGTCGCCCGGCCGCGCCGGCTCACACCGCGGTCAGGTCGAGGGACCAGGCGACCTCGCGCGCGAGCTGCCCGGTCCGCCGGAACGACCGGACCTGGTGGGTGGCGGCCAGGGCGGCCGCCAGGTCGTCGCGGTCGGCGAGGGTGAACCCGAGCGACTGCCAGAACGGACCGGAGCGCCGCGAGAACAGCCACGCCCGTCGCGCGCCCGTGACCGCGGCGTGGTCGACGGCGAAGCGCGCGAGCCGGGTGCCGTGGCCGAGCCCCCGGAGCTGCGGCGCGACCGCCACGCTGCGGACGAGCACGTGGACGCCGTCGGCGCTCGTCTCGTACCCGGTGCTGCCGACCACGCGGCCGTCCTCGGCACGGTCGACCCACAGCCGGACGGTCGGCTCGAGACCGGCACGGTCGTGGCCAGCACGGTCGAGCCCGGCGACGGTCAGGTCGGCACCGACGAGGAAGGTGCGGAGGTCGTCGACCGCACCGGTGTCCACGCGCTGCAGGGTCAGAGGTCGACGCCCGTCCAGCGCGGCCCCGTCGCGGTGACGACGACCCGGCGCGGCTCGTCGGGCACGTCGTCCGGATCGAGGTCGTCGTCGACACCGTGGTCGGCCGCGTCGGCGCCGGTGGCCCGGGTGATCTCGACGTCGAGCACGCTGTCGCTGATGCCGTCGACCATGCCGCGACCCCACTCGACGACGACGATCGCGGCGTCCCAGTCGAGGTCGAGGTCGTCCAGCTCGACCGGATCGGACAGGCGGTAGGCGTCGACGTGCACCAGGTCGGGGCCGGCGGTCGTCGGGTGGGTCCGGGCGAGGACGAAGGTCGGGCTGGACACCTGGCCGCGCGCACCGAGTGCAGCGCCGAGCCCGCGCGTCAGGGTCGTCTTGCCGGCACCGAGCGGCCCGGTCAGCACGACGAGGTCCCCCGCGCGCAGCACGGCGGCCAGCCGGGCGCCGAGCTCCCCCATCGCGTCGGTGCCGTCGACGGTGATGTCGAGCAGGACGCGCGCCGACTCGGTCACGGCCGCTCGCCCCGCAGGTACTCCCCGACCCGTCCCTCGATGTCGTGGCCCTCGTAGGACCGGGGCACACGGCTGCCGATGCGGCAGACGATCTCTTCACCGATGGTCTCGAGCGCTGCGCCCCACTCGAGCACGGTCATCTCGTCGTGCTCGCCGGTGCCGAACAGCACGACGGTGTCGCCGGTCTGCACGTCGTCCTCGCCGACGTCCACCAGGAACTGGTCCATCGCGACGCGGCCGGCGATCGGGTAGCGCTTGCCGCCGATCGCGACCTCGATGCGTCCCTGCGCCAGACGCGGGACCCCGTCGGCGTACCCGACGGGCACGAGCGCCAGGGTCGTCTCGGTCGCGGTGCGGTACGTGTAGTCGTAGGAGACGCCGGTGTCGACGGGGACGCGCTTCGTCTTCGCGACCGACGCGGTCAGGGTCATCACCGGCTCGAGTCCGAGGTCGGCCGCCGAGACGCCGTCGGCTCCGGGGATGCCGAACAGGTTCGCGCCCATCCGGACCATGTCCTTGCGGAACTCCTTGCGCTCCAGCCCCGCGAGCGACGCGGCGACGTGCTCCATCGGGACGTCGAGCCCCAGGTCCTCGGCGATCTCGATCGCGGCGTCGAACACGGCGACCGCGGCGCTGTCCTCGTGGTCGGACGCCTCGGCCAGGTGCGTGTACGCGGCGACGACCTCGATGCGGCCGTTCCGCTGGGCGTCCCGGGCGAGCTCGACGAGCGCCGGCCAGTCCGCCGGGGTCGCGCCGTCGCGGTGCAGGCCGGAGTCGACGCCGAGGTGCACCCGGGCCGGTCGCTGGTCGACGGCGTCGACGATGCGCTGCAGCTCGGCGACGTTCGAGACGCCGAGGTCGACGGCCGAGTCGATGGCGTCACGGAAGTCCAGGTCGGGGTCGTGCTGCCAGGTGAACAGGTGGACGTCCTCGCCGACGCCGATCGAGCGCAGGCGCAGGGCCGCGGGCACCGTCAGCACACCAATCCAGCGGATGCCGGCGTCGACGGCGGCGAGCGCGATCGGCTCGAGGCCGTGCCCGTACGCGTCGGCCTTCATGATCGCCATCACGGCGACCGGGTCCATCCACTCGCGGACACGGTCGAGGTTGGCCCGGTAGGCGTCGAGGTCGATGCGCGCCTGACGCAGCGGTGCGGAGCTCACGTCGTCCTCCGTTCCACGCTGCGGCCGATCCGGGCGACCACCTCGTAGTTGATCGTGCCGATGGCGTCGGCCCAGTCCTCGACGGCGGGGTCGCCGTTCGCGGGGTCGCCCCACAGCACGGCCTCGTCACCGACCTGGACGTCGGCGTCGCCGATGTCGACGTGCATGGCGTTCATCGCGACGCGTCCGACCACCGGGAACGTCCGGTCGCCGATCCGCACCGAGACCCGGTTGCCGAACTCGCGGTCGAAGCCGTCCGCGTAGCCGAGCCCGATCACGGCGAGACGGGTGTCCGTCTCGGCGCGCCACGTGTAGCCGTAGGAGACGCCGTCGCCCGCGGCGACCGGCACGGTGCGGAGCACGGCGGCGGTGACGCGCATCGCGGGGCGCAGCCCCAGGTCGGCCGAGGTGCGACCGTCGAAGGGGCTCAGCCCGTACAGGGCGAGTCCGACGCGGGACAGGTCGTGGCGGGTCTCCGGCACGGCGATGCTCGCGGCACTCGCGGCGAGGTGCACCACGTCCGGCACGATGCCGTTCGCGGCGAGGCCGTCCAGCGCCCGCTGCAGTGCGGCGTCCTGATCGAGGTCGTCGGTGCGCGACGCGTTCGACAGGTGGGACATGAGCCCCTCGACCCGGGTGCGGTTGCCGCCGCGGGCCAGGGCACCCGCGGTCGCGAAGAGCTCGGCCCACTCGGACTCGACCGCACCGTTGCGGCTCAGACCGGTGTCGACGCACAGGTGCACGGCGCGGACGTCGGAGTCGGCTGCTGCGGAGAGCTGCTCGACGCTCGACACCGCGGGCGTGACGTCGAACTGCGCGGCGCGACGGAAGTCCTCGTCGGGGGCGTGCAGCCACGCGAGGATCCGGACCCCCTCGTCGATGCCGCCCTGACGGAGCGCGACGGCCTCGTCGATGTCGGCGACCCCGAGCCACTCGGCACCGGCGTCCACGAAGGCCTGCGCGGCGTCGAGGGCCCCGTGGCCGTAGGCGTTCGCCTTGACGACGGCGATGACCCCGGCCGGGGCGACCCGGTCGGCGATGGTCGCGTAGTTCTCGATCAGGGCTCCGCGATCGACCGTGATGCCGGTGAACGCGCTCACGGGGCAGTTCCTTCCAGGACCACGTCTGTTCCTTCCAGGACCACGAACGCGGTCGCGATCCCTCCATCATGCGAGAGCGACAGGTGCACGCTCGTCACGCCACGCGCGTCCGCCACCTGCCGGGCGCCCTGGTGCAGGGTGAGCGACGGGTTCCGCTGGTCGTCGGACACGACCTCGAGGTCCTGCCAGCTCAGCCCGGCACTCGACCCGAAGGCCTTGATCAGGGCTTCCTTGGCAGCGAACCGTGCGGCGAGGGACGCGATCGGCCGGGGTTCGCCGTCACGGACCTGCTCGGACGGCGTGAACAGCCGCGCCCGCATCGCCGGTGTGCGCTCCAGCACCCGTTCGAACCGCTCCAGGTCGACCACGTCGACCCCGATCCCGATGATCACCGTCGCGACTACTCGACGGTGACCGACTTCGCGAGGTTGCGTGGCTGGTCGACGTCGAGGCCCTTGGCCGCGGCGAGCTCCATGCCGAACATGTGCAGCGGTGCCACGGCGAGCAGCGGCTCGAACAGCGGGGTCGCGAGCGGGATCCGCAGGACCTCGTCGGCGAAGGGCAGCACCGCGGCGTCGCCCTCTTCGGCGATCGCGATCACCCGTGCACCGCGTGCGCGGATCTCCTGGATGTTCGAGACGACCTTCGGGTGCAGCGATCGGGGGTCGCGCGGCGAGGGCACGATGACGAAGACGATCTGGCCCGGCTCGATCAGTGCGATCGGGCCGTGCTTGAGCTCACCGGCGGCGAAGCCCTCGGCGTGGATGTACGCGAGCTCCTTGAGCTTGAGGGCACCCTCGAGCGCGATCGGGTAGCCGACGTGGCGGCCGAGGAACAGCACGCTCCGGGTGTCCGCCATCCAGCGCGCCAGGTCCTTGATGCCGGCGGCGTCCTCGATGGTCTGCTGCAGCTTCGGGGCGAGCCCCTCGAGCTCGGCCACCTGCTCGGCGATCTGCTCGGTGGTGAGCGTGCCGCGCAGCGTCGCCAGGTGCAGCCCGAGCAGGTAGAGCGCGACGCCCTGGGCGATGAAGGCCTTGGTCGACGCGACGGCGACCTCGGGCCCGGCATGCGTGTAGATCACGGCGTCGGACTCACGCGGGATCGTGGCGCCCTGGGTGTTGCAGATCGACAGGACCTGCGCGCCCTGCTCGCGGGCGTACTTGACGGCCATGAGCGTGTCCATGGTCTCGCCGGACTGGCTGATCGAGACGACCAGGGTGCGCTCGTTCAGCACCGGGTCGCGGTAGCGGAACTCGTGCGCGAGCTCGACCTCGACCGGGATGCGGGCCCACTGTTCGATGGCGTACTTGCCGAGGATGCCGGCGTAGGCGGCGGTACCGCAGGCGATCACGATGACGCGGTCGACCGTCGCCAGGCGCTCGGCGATCGGGTCGAGGTCGGTCAGCGTGACGGCGCCGTCGTGGACGCGACCGAGGATCGTCTTCGCGACGGCCTCGGGCTCCTCGCTGATCTCCTTCGCCATGAACGAGCTCCAGCCGCCCTTGTCGGCGGCGGAGGCGTCCCAGTTGACCTCGAACTCGGTCGGCGTGGCCGGGGTGCCGTCGAAGTGGATGACGTCCACGCCGTCGGGGCGGATCGTGGCGATCTCGTCCTGCCCGATCGACAGCGCGCGCTGCGTGTAGGCGACGAAGGCGGCGACATCCGAGCCCATGAAGTTCTCACCGTCGCCGAGCCCGACCACCAGGGGCGAGTTGCGACGGGCACCGACGACGACGCCGGGCTGGTCGGCGTGCACGACGAGGAGCGTGAAGGCCCCTTCGAGCCGCTGCACGGCCTGCTGCATGGCGGCGGTCAGGTCACCGGTGTCGCGGAAGGCGCGTCCGACCAGGTGCGCGGCGACCTCCGAGTCGGTCTCGCTGCGGAACTCGATGCCCTCGGCCTGCAGTTCGGCGCGGAGCTCGGAGAAGTTCTCGATGATGCCGTTGTGGATGAGGGCGAGCTTGTCGCCGTCGGCCAGGTGCGGGTGGGCGTTGCCGTCGGTCGGGCCACCGTGGGTCGCCCAGCGGGTGTGCCCGATGCCCGTCGTGCCGTCCGGGATGGGCGACGACTCGAGCTCGTCGACCAGGGCCTGGAGCTTGCCGGCCTTCTTGGCCGACGCGAGGTCTCCGGCTGGGTCGACGACGGCGATGCCCGCCGAGTCGTAGCCGCGGTACTCGAGGCGACGGAGGCCACCGAGGAGGACGTCCTGGCTGCTGTTGCTGCCGACGTAGCCGACGATTCCACACATGGAACCGATCCTACGGTCTGCCTGGACGCCGACCCTGCGAAGCGACCGAGGGGAGCGAATCGAGCACAATCGGTGCCATTCTGCGGAAACTGTTAGACAAGCGTAGAGTCTCCTCGATGCACGCCGCACTCAACCCGTACTCGCCAGGCGCCGGCCTGCGCCCCCCGGAGCTGGTCGGACGCGACGCCGAGATCGAGGCGTTCGACCTCGTCGTGGCACGGTCGCGGCGCGCGCTCGGAACGCGCAGCATGATCCTCCACGGGCTGCGTGGGGTCGGGAAGACCGTCCTCCTGAACCAGTTCCGCATGCAGGCTGACGCCGCGGAGTGGTTGGTGGTCGACGTCGAAGGGCAGACGAGCGTGTCCGGCCGAGAGGGTGCTCGACGGAGGCTCGCGCGGGAGATCGCGCTCGCAGCACGTCGCCTTGCCCGCGGCCGCTCGGTCAGCGCAGCCGTGCAGCGCGCGCTCGGCACGGTCACGTCGTTCGGTGTGCACTTCGGGAACATCGGCTTCGACCTGGGGTTCTCCGCCGTCGAGGGTCGCGCGGACTCCGGCGTCATCGAGATCGACCTTGAGGAACTCGTCGAGGACCTCGCCCCCGCGCTGCGGGAGCAGAACCGCGCGCTCGCACTCTTCATCGACGAGGTCCAGGACCTCGACCTCGAGTTGCTGTCCGCGCTGCTGTCCGTCCAGCACCGGGCCGGACAACGTGGGTGGCCCTTCGTGATGGTGGGGGCCGGTCTGCCGAACGTGCCGGCCAAGCTCACTGCGGCGCGGTCCTACGCCGAGCGCCTCTTCGACTACCGGGAGATCGGGTCACTGCCGTCGGGAGCAGCCGCTGACGCACTCACCGTTCCGGCCGCCCGCTCCGGGGTGACTTTCGACGCCGCGGCGCTCGATCTCCTCATCGATGCCTCGGGCGGGTACCCGTACTACCTCCAGACCTACGGGGCGGCGGCGTGGGACCTCGCGGCCGACCGACGGATCACCCACGATGACGCAGCAGCTGCCGTCGACCGCGGCAACGCAGAACTCGACAGCGGTTTCTTCCCGGCCCGCTGGGACCGTGCCACACCCGCCGAGCGGCAGTACCTCGTGGCGATGTCGGACGACCCGGCCGGCGTCTCCGGGACTGCCGTCGTGGCATCGCGCCTCGGTGCGGAACCGAAGGGGACCAGCCCGGCACGACAGGGACTGATCGAGAAGGGCATCATCTACGCGCCCGAGCGCGGCAAGGTGGCGTTCACGGTGCCGAACATGGGCGAGTTCGTCCGCCGTCAGGCCGATCTCGACATCGTGGACTAGCGTCCGGGCCATGGGACGCTTCGACGACATCGCCATCACCACGCTGCACGGCGAGGACACCACGTTCGGCGCCTACGCCGACAAGGCCGTACTGGTCGTGAACGTCGCCTCCCGGTGCGGCCTCGCCCCGCAGTACGAGCAGCTCGAGGCCCTGCAGAAGCAGTACGGCCCCCGCGGGTTCACGGTGCTGGGCTTCCCGAGCAACCAGTTCCTGCAGGAGCTCGGCTCGTCCGAGGCGATCGACGAGTACTGCTCCACCACCTGGGGCGTCACGTTCCCGATGTCCGAGAAGGTCAAGGTCAACGGCAAGAGCGCCCACCCGCTCTACCAGGCCCTCAAGGAGACCCCGGACGCCGACGGCAAGGCCGGCCGGGTCGCCTGGAACTTCGAGAAGTTCCTCGTCGCCCCCGACGGCACCGTCACGCGCTTCCGCCCCACCACGAAGCCGGACGCCCCCGAGGTCGTCGCCGCCATCGAGGCGGCCCTCCCCGCCTGACGCGTCGCGTCCTGCGGACGCGCACCGAGCACTGGACTGGAGGCCCGGGGCACGTGAGCCGACCAGCTCACGTCCACCGGGCCTCCCGTCTGTACGCTCGATCCCATGCCGTTCTCGGAGACCGCCGTCGCGCACCCGACCCCGTTCGTGGAGATCCCGCGTGACGAGTGGTCCCAGCTCGCCCCGAAGGAGCACCTGTCGCTCACCGAGACCGAGATCGTGCAGCTGCGCGGTCTCGGTGACCGGTTGGACATGCAGGAGGTGCAGGAGGTCTACCTGCCGCTGTCCCGCCTGCTCACGCTCTACGCCGCCGGTGCGCGGGACCTGCACGCCGAGACGAGCCGGTTCCTCGGGGAGCGCGCCGGGCGCACACCGTTCGTCATCGGCGTCGCGGGTTCCGTCGCGGTCGGCAAGTCCACCGTCGCCCGTCTGCTGCGCGAGCTGACGAAGCGCTGGCCGGACACCCCTCGGGTGGAGCTCGTGACGACCGACGGCTTCCTGTACCCGAACGCCGAGCTCGAGCGCCGCGGGATCATGGACCGCAAGGGCTTCCCGGAGTCGTACGACCGCCGCTCCCTGCTGCGCTTCGTGAGCCAGGTGAAGAGCGGGGCGACCGAGGTCCGCGCGCCGTACTACTCGCACCTGGTCTATGACATCGTGCCCGATGCCGAGATCGTCGTCCGGCAGCCCGACGTGCTCATCGTCGAGGGCCTCAACGTGCTGGCGCCCCCGGTGCACGGGCGGCTCGCGCTGTCCGACCTGTTCGACTTCACGATCTACGTGGACGCGAAGACGAAGGACATCGAGTCCTGGTACGTCGACCGGTTCCTCGCCCTGCAGGAAGAGGCGTTCTCGAGCCCCGACTCGTTCTTCCACCGGTTCGCCTCGCTCTCGCGTGAGGACGCGGTCCGGACGGCGACCGAGGTCTGGCGGGCGATCAACGAGCCGAACCTGCTCGAGAACGTGCTGCCCACGCGCTCCCGCGCCACCCTGGTGCTGAAGAAGGGCGCGAACCACAAGGTGAACTCGGTCCTGCTCCGCAAGATCTGAGCGGAGACGCCCGGAACCAGGTTCCGGACACCACACCACGGAAGAACGCGGTGCTGTGTCCGGAACCTGGTTCCGTGAGCGGCGGAGGGGAACCTACGCGGCGTCGAGCGCCAGGCGGTCCTGCACGACGGCGGCGAGCTCCTCGGCGATGCGCTGGGCATCGTCCTGCGAGGCGGCCTCGACCATGACGCGAACGACCGGCTCGGTGCCCGACGGGCGGAGCAGCACGCGGCCGCTGTCCCCGAGCGCCTCGCTGGCGGCGGCGATGGCGTCCTGCACGCCCTGGTCGGCGAGCCCGTGACGATCGACGCCCCGGACGTTGAGCAGCACCTGCGGGAACACCGTCATGCACGAGGCGAGCTCCTGCAGGGTCTTGCCCGTGCGCGCCATCTCGGCGACCAGGTGCAGCCCGGTCAGGATGCCGTCACCCGTGGTGGCGAACTCGTTGAAGATGATGTGACCGGACTGCTCGCCACCGATGGAGTAGTCGCCCTCGGTCATCTTCTCGAGCACGTAGCGGTCGCCCACGCCGGCCTCGATCACGGTGATGCCCGCGTCGGCCATGGCGCGCTTCAGCCCGAGGTTCGACATGACCGTCGCGACGAGGGTGTCGTCCTTCAGGCGGCCGCGCTCCTGCAGGGACAGCGCGAGGATCGCCATGATCTGGTCGCCGTCGATCGCGTTGCCCGCGGCGTCGACCGCCAGGCAGCGGTCCGCGTCGCCGTCGTGCGCGATACCGACGTCGGCACCGTGCTCGAGCACCGCGCGGGCGAGGTTGTCGATGTGGGTCGAACCGACGCCGTCGTTGATGTTCCAGCCGTCGGGGTCGGCACCGATGAGCGTCACGCGGGCACCCGCGTTGACGAAGACCTCGGGGGAGACGCCGGCGGCGGCACCGTTGGCGCAGTCGAGCACCACGTGGATGCCGTCGAGCCGGTGCGGCAGCGTGCCGAGCAGGTGCACCACGTAGCGGTCCTCGGCGTCGGCGAACCGCGAGATGCGCCCGACGTCGATGCCGGTGGGGGTGGGTGCGGAGTGGTCGTGCATGGCCGCTTCGATGCGGTCCTCGACCTCGTCCGGCAGCTTGCGGCCACCCGTGGCGAAGAACTTGATCCCGTTGTCGGGAGCGGGGTTGTGCGATGCGGAGATCATCACGCCGAAGTCGGCGTCGATGTCCGCGACGAGGAACGCCGCGGCGGGGGTGGGGATGACCCCGGCGTCGAGCACGTCGACGCCGGCCGAGGCGAGCCCGGCCGCGACGGCGGCACCGAGGAACTCGCCGGAGACGCGCGGGTCACGCGCGAGGACCGCGCGCGGGCGCGGTCGACCCGACGCCCGGCGGGCGTCAGCATGGTGTCCGTGTGTGAGGACGGCCGCGCTCGCCTGGGCAAGACCCAGTGCGAGCGCGGCCGTCAGCTCGCCGTTGGCGAGACCACGAACCCCGTCGGTACCGAACAGACGCGGCATTGCGATCTTCAGCCGGTGACGACTAGCGCTTCGAGAACTGCGAAGCCTTGCGGGCCTTCTTGAGACCGGCCTTCTTGCGCTCGATGACGCGGGCGTCACGGGTGAGGAAGCCGGCCTTCTTGAGGGTCGCGCGGTTGTTCTCGCGGTCGATCTCGTTCAGGGTGCGGGCGATGGCGAGGCGGAGCGCGCCGGCCTGACCCGAGGGGCCGCCACCGGTGATGCGGGCGACGACGTCGTACGAGCCGAGGAGCTCGAGCACCTTGAAGGGGTCGTTGATGAGCTGCTGGTGCAGCTTGTTCGGGAAGTAGTCCTCCAGCGTGCGGCCGTTCACGACGAACGTGCCGGAGCCCGGGACGAGCCGGACGCGCGCGATGGCCTCCTTGCGGCGCCCGACGGCACCGCCGGAGACGTTGAGGATCTGACGGGGAGCGGCCTCGGCAGCGGCGGGTGCGCTCTCCGTGGTGAAGCTCTCCGGGGTCTGGTCGAGGGAATCAGCGATCTGAGCCATGAGTTTTCTGTGTCCTTGAAGTCGTCGTGGCCGGAACTACTGTGCGACCTGGTCGAAGATGTACGGCTTGGGCTGCTGCGCGGCGTGCGGGTGCTCCGCGCCGGCGTAGACCTTCAGCTTCTTGAGCTGCTCGCGGCCGAGGGTGTTCTTCGGCAGCATGCCGCGGATCGCCTTCTCGACGGCGCGGGTGGGGTGCTTCTCGAGCATCTCCGGGTAGGAGGTCGCCGTCAGGCCGCCCGGGTAACCCGAGTGACGGTAGTAGACCTTCTTCGCGAGCTTCGAACCGGTCAGGGCGACCTTGTCGGCGTTCACGATGATGACGAAGTCACCCATGTCCATGTGCTGGGCGAAGGTGGCCTTGTGCTTGCCGCGCAGGAGCGCCGCGGCGTGGGTGGCGAGACGGCCGAGGACGACGTCGGTGGCGTCGATGACGATCCAGTCGTGCTGGACGTCTGCCGGCTTCGGTGAGAACGTGCGAGTCACAGGAGTGCTGCTTTCGTGTCGAGGTGAGGAGTCCGTGAATCCCACTCCGGTCGGGAGTTCCACGGGCAGAAGCACGGGGAACACCTCGGTTGGAGGGCTCATCTGACTGTCCGCGCGCGGGGCGCACAGACCAAGGTGAGAGCCTAGCCGACGCGGGGTACGTCGGTCAAACGCGGCCGGCTGCCGGCCTGGAGGCGCGGGGCGGCCCCGCACCGCGCCTCCCGTCCGCACCGCGGTCGCGCCCACCGCCCATCGTGAGCAGCAATGGTCGGGTCCGCTGTGCGAACCCGACCATTCCTGCTCACGACGTGCGCACGTGGGACGTGGGGACTACTCCGCAGCCACAGTCCGACGGCGGCGACGCACGACCAGCACGCCCGCGCCCGCCGCGAGCAGCAGGAACGCCACCAGCGCACCGGCACCGAGGCCCGCAGCACCCGTGAACGCGAGCTGCCCGTCCGTGGTGATCGTGATCGGGGTCCACCCGATCAGGCTCCCGTCCGCAGCCGTCACCGCCAACCGGTGCGCACCAGCCACCGTGTCCGCCGGGATCGTCACCCGAACCGTCCCGTCGGATGCGACCACGGCCGTGCCGATCAGCGTCGGCTCCGAGAACAGCCACACGTTGACCATGTCACCGGCAGACGCGGTGCCGACCGTCACCGTGATCGTCTCCCCCGCACGAGCGGTCGCCGGAGCAGACACCCCACCACGGTTCGCCTCCGTCAACAACGACTCCGACGGCGCCACCGGAGCAACCGGCGGGGTGATCCCGTCGACCGGCGGCACCGGAGTCGGGGTCGGCGTCGGGTTCGGCACCGGGGTCGGCGTCGGAGTCGGCACCGGCGTCGGGTCCGTGCCCGGGTCGGTGCCCGCGGCGTCCAGGTCGAACCCGACCAGGATCGGGTCGTGGTCGCTCGCCCGGTACACGTCGTCGGTGTACAGGTTCGTCGCGTTGTAGTTGTAGCGGCTGTACTCCAGGCCCACCGACTCGACCGAGTTGATGTTCCAGATGTCCACGCCCGTGACCGTCTCGAGCGCGGCCTCCGACGCGAACACGTGGTCGAGCGAGCCGCTCAGGCCGGAGAACACGTACGAGTACTCGGTGCTGTCGAGCGACGGGCCGAGGTCGGTGTAGCCGGCCTCGTCGAGGACCACCACCGGGTCCTCCTTGCTGTAGGCGTTGAAGTCGCCGAGCATGAACACCTTGTCGGTGCCGTACTGCTCCTGCATGTCGGTGGAGAAGGTCACGAGGGCCTTCGCCTGCTCGACGCGGTCGGCGTTCGAGGCCCCCTGCCCGTCGCCCTGGTCGGCGTTCTCGCCGGTGCCGGAGCCCTTGGACTTGAAGTGGTTCGCGATCACCAGGAAGTCATCGTCCGCGTTGCCGCCGACCGGGCGGAACGCGTCCGCGACGGGCTGGCGGGCGTTCGTGAACGCGTCGTCGAGCAGGATCGTCGACTCGCCGACGGGCTCGACGCGGTCCTTCTTGTAGATGAGGGCGAGGCGGATGACGTCCTCGCTCGCGGGCACGACGGCCGGGGACTTCGCGTAGGCCCAGGTGTCCTGGCCGGTGGCGGCGTTGAGCGCGTCGACCAGGGTGGCCACGGCGGCGTCACGGTCCTGACCGAAGCGGACGGAGTTCTCGATCTCCTCGAGCGAGACGACGTCGGCGTCCAGGCCGTTGATGGCCTTCACGATCTTGACCTGCTGGCGCAGGAAGTCCTCCTGCTCGGCGGCACCGCGGGCGTCGCAGCCGGAGTTCACCGTGACGGGGTCACCGGCACGGTCGGTGTAGTACTTGCAGCCGGTGAGCTCGTCGCCCGTGGTCGGGAAGTAGTTGAGCACGTTGAAGCCGGCGAGCTTCAGGTCGCCACCGACGTCCTGCGGTGCCGGCTGGCGCACCTTCGAGAACGACGCCGGCAGCTCGGCGGCCGGGGTCGCACCCGTGATCGGGGCGGTCGGCTGGAACTTCCACCCGTTGTTGCGGTAGTCGAGGACGACCGGCTCGGTGAAGGTGGCGGCGGCCCCGACCGTGACCGGGCCCTGGGTGAGCCACGACACCGGGATGCCCTGGTTCGCCTGGGTCAGGAAGTTGGTGCTCGCACCGTCGTCGAGCGTGACCTTGCGCGCGGCGTTGTCGGCCTCGACGGCCTTCGCCTCGGCGCTGCCCGGTCGGCCGACCTCCGTCGGCTGGACCAGGCGCTTCGTGCCGCTGGCGAGCACGACCTCGCCGTACTGGTTCGTCGTGTAGTTGTCGGCGACCGTGTACGCGCCCTGGGGAGCGACGAGCATGCTCTCGAGCGACTCCCGCTGGGCGTCGGACGACGGGAACGCGACCGCTGCGGGCTGTGGCGCCGCGACGGTGTCGTCCAGCTGCTGCAGCGACGAGGCCCCGGACACCGTGAGCTCGGTCAGGCCGAAGTACTCGGACACGGCACCGGTGACCCGCACGTGGTCGCCCTCGTGCACCAGGCCGGCGGTGGCGGACGAGAAGACGAACACCGCGTCGGACGCGGTGTGGGCGCCGAGGTCGATCGCACCGCCGGTGCCGGGGGTCTGGATCGTGTAGCCGTTGAAGCCACCGGTGCCGTAGACCGCGGTGACGACGCCGTCGGTCGTGACGTTCTTGCCGGCGTACGGCGAGGTGTCCGTGGTGCCCTGCAGCTGGGCGATGGTCACCGTCTCGGCGGGGGTGCCGGGCGTCGGGGTCCCGCCGTCACCCGGGTCGGTCGGGTCCGTGGGCTCGGTCGGTGCCGTCGTCTCGCCCGCGGCGTTCCGCGGGGTGAGCGTCGTCGTCACGGAGAAGTCCGCACCGTTGACGTCGGTGTCCGTGGTGCCCTGGCGGACCAGGCCGTTCGGCACGGAGTTGTCCCCGGTCACGGTGCGCACGGCCGACTCGAACGTGTTCGAGGCGCCGTAGCCGAGCAGGTCGACCACGCCGTCGGTGCCGGTGGTGACGGGTCCGGCGGCGAGCGCCAGGGGTGCGGTGGCGTCGGACAGCACGAGCGTGCCCGTGGTGCCCGAGGGGTTGAGCGTCGCGGTGTCGTCGGCGGCGGGCAGGTCCTCGCCGGCCGGGGTGGCCCCGCCGTTGCCCGCCATCGACACCAGGAAGGTGCCCTTCGCCGGCACGGTGCCCTGGAGTGCACTGGCCGAGAACGTGCCGGTGCCCGTGGCGGACCGGTACTGGAGCGACCACCCGTCGAGCGACACGGCGGCGTCGGTCGGGTTGCCGATCTCGACGAACTTCTCGTTGTAGAACGCGCCCTTGCTCCCCGCCTTCAGGTAGGCCTCCTCGATGACGAGGTCGGTCCCCTCGGGGTTCGCGGTCGCTGCGGTGACGGTGACGAGTGGGGCCGCGAGGAGCGTCGCGGCCGCCGTGGCGCACAGCAGAGTGCGCCCGAGGGTGTTGGCCATGCCCGCACGCTACCGACCTGCGGGGACATTCAGGTTGCGTCGAGGTAAATGATTGCGTTCGGCAACATCAGCCGATCGGCAGCCAGGTCCCGCCGACACGTCGGACGGCCGGTCCGTGTCCCGGCAGCACGAGCGCCGGGAACGGCAACGCCCGTGCCGACTCGAGCGCGCGGTCCTGGTCGGCGGTGAAGAACGGCGTGATCATCCGCGGCCGCGGGGCCCACGACCCCGGCTGGGTGTCGTGCCGACTGACGACCGCGTCGCCCGTGACGATCGCGTCCGCCGCGGGCAGCAGGTACGCGGTCGAGCCGTCGGTGTGGCCGACGGCCGGGAACGGCGAGATCGCCCGACCCGCGAAGTCCGCACCGGTGAACGCCCGAGCGGACGGCACGGTCGTGGGGCGCAGGGCGTCGGATCGGATCGCCCGCGCCAGCCAGGCGAGCACGCGGGGGCTGGCGAGCCGGCCGCCGATCTCCGCCGGGGTGACCTGCTGCCGCTCGGGTCCGCGCACGTTGGCGAGCTCATCGGCGTGGGCGAGCACCTCGACGTCGGGGTACCGCTCGAGGATCCCGGGGATGCCGCCGACGTGGTCGACGTGTCCGTGCGTGACGTAGACGCGACGCAGGTCAGCCGGGTCGTGCCCGGCGGCGCGCACGGTGTCGAGCACGAGGTCGGTGTCGGCCGGGTAGCCGGCGTCGATCAGCGCGACGCCGTCCTCCTCGACCAGCACCACCCAGTTGGACACGGGGCCCTCGACGAAGACGACTCCGGGGGCGACGGACACGACGGAACGGGGTTCGCGCGGGCTCATCCCTCGACGGTACCGTCCGCCGACCGTCGGGCCCGGGTCTGCTCCGCCCGCTCCGCGAGCTCCGCGTCCGCCGGGTAGCCCACCTCGGTCAGCGTCAGTCCCTTCGCCGGCGCCGTCTTGAAGGCGCTCGTGCGCTCCTCGGCGACGCGCAGTTCCTCGAGGCGGTCCGGGCCGAAGCGGCCCTCGCCGACGGCGATGGTCGCGCCGACCATGGCCCGCACCATCGAGTGGCAGAAGGCGTCGGCCTGGAGGCGCGCCACCAGCACGCCGTCCGGCTCGCGGTCCCAGCGGAACTGCTGCAACGTCCGGATGGTCGTCGCCCCCTCGCGCGGCTTGCAGAACGTCGCGAAGTCGTGCAGCCCGAGCAACGTCAGCGCACCGCGCTCCATCGCTGCCGGGTCGAGCCGCGCCGCGTGCCAGACCGTGTGCCCACGACGACGTGGATCGCGCGGGGCGTCGGCGTCCGCGATCCGGTACTCGTACCGACGCCAGAGCGGGGAGAACCGGGCGTCGAACCCCGCGGGTGCCACCGAGGCACCGGTGACGACGACGTCCCCCTCGGGTGCCGCGATGCCGTTGACCCGCTTGAGCAACCCGTCGAGCGGTGACCGGCCCGTCCCGCGCTTGGCGGTGAGCGCTGCCCACTGTTCTGCAGACAGGTCCAGGTGCGCGACCTGCCCGGTGGCGTGCACCCCGGCGTCGGTGCGTCCGGCGACGGTGAGCAACGGCGGCTCGCCCCAGCGGGTGAACACGGTGCCGAGTGCGGCCTCGAGGGCGCCCTGGACGGTCCGGAGTCCGGGCTGCCGGGCCCACCCGGAGAACGCCGCCCCGTCGTAGGCGATGTCCAGCCGGAGCCGCACGTCGCCCGTGCTGTCGGGGTCCTGGAAGCCGACCGTCTCGTCCACGTGACCACCGTAGCGGGGGTGATCCGTGCCTCCCGGCCCGCGCTCGGTCTGCCGGACGGCGGCCGCCCGTACCCGCTCAGCCGCGCGGACGGCCGAACGCCGACGGACCGGTCCGGGTGTCGAGGTCGTCGGTGGCGCGTCGCTCGGACTCGACGATCCCGCGCAGGGCGACGAGCGCGGCCGAGGTGACCGCGACGTGCGAGGGGTTCTCGCGCGATGCGTCGAGCGCGCTCTCGAGTCGTGCGATGGCCTCTTCGGCCTGGTCCTCCGGGGAGTCGCCGCGGATCGTGCTCGCGATCTTCCGCAGTGCCTCGGCGATGGGGGTGGCGAACGCGGGGTCGGGACGCCCGACGCCCTCGGACACCGGGCCGGAGCGTGCGACGAGCTCGGTGAGGTCGGTCGTGTACCAGGCGACCCGCTCCAGTGCGCGGAAGCGTCCGCCGTCCTTCTGGAGCCGCGCTCGCGACCCGCGCAGGGCACCGCGGGGGTTGAGTCGACGGCTCTCGTGCGCGATCGCCACCCGTGACCGGACGTCCGCGATCGCACGGTCCAGGCGGTCCTGCTGGTGGTCCCACGCCTTCTCGTCGCGCTTGCCCTCCTCGAGCACGGCTGCCAGCCCGTCGAGGTGGTCCGCCAGCACGCCGTTCACCGCGTCGATGCGGTGTTCGGCGTCCCAGAAGTGCAGCGGCGGGAACACCAGGAAGTTGACCAGCAGCCCGATCACGACGCCCACCGCCATCTGCACGAGGTACCCGAGCGAGTAGCCCTCGGCGTGCGCACCGCCGACGAGCAGGACGAAGAGCGCCGCGGTGGACACCCACGAGCTGCCCTCCCCCAGCACGCGGAACCCGCCGACCAGCACCCCGACGCCGACCGCGAGCGCGATCGCGAGGAAGCCGGGATCGCCGACCCACATCGTGAACGCGGCGATGAGGATGCCGAGGGCGATCCCGACCAGGGTCTGCACACCGCTCCGGATGCCCGCGAACACCGTCGTCTGCATCGCGACGACGGCGCCGAGTGGTGCGTAGTACGGGTACTCGGCCGCGACGCCCGGGATGTGCCGCGCCACGAACCAGGCGATCACCGCGGCGGCGGCGGCCTTGCCGGCGTGCAGCAGGCGCGGCTGTGTGCCCGAGGTCCGGCTCCACCGCCAGACCCGGGTCCCCAGACCCGCAACGTGCTGGAACGCCATGACTTCCTTCCGTCGCACCCGGCCCGTGACGGTACGCCGAGCAGTCGGTGTGCACGACCAGCCTCGGACGCGAGGAAGCCCCCGCGACCTGGGTCGCGGGGGCTTCCTCGTGGTGGTGCAGCGCCCCGGAGGGCACCGGACTACTTGGTGTCGGCGTCGTCCGACTTCTCGGCGGCGTCGGCCTCGACCTCGGCAGCAGCCTCGGTCTCGGACTCGGTCTCGACCGGGGCGGACTCCTCGGTGGTCTCGGTCTCTTCGACCGGGGCCTCCTCGGTGGTCTCGTCGGCGGCGGGCTCGTCGACCGGGGCGGCAGCAGCGGCCGGAGCCGAGTTGCGCTTGACCGGAGCGGGCGTGCTCGAGACGGGCTCGAGGACAAGCTCGATCGACGCCAGCGGGGCGTTGTCGCCCTTGCGGAAGCCGAGCTTCGTGATGCGGGTGTAACCGCCCTGGCGGTCCTCGACCTGGGGAGCGATCTCGGTGAACAGCGTGTGCACGACGGACTTGTCGCGCAGGATGCTGATCACACGACGACGCGCGTGCAGGTCGCCGCGCTTCGCGAACGTGATGAGACGCTCGGCGACCGGGCGGAGGCGCTTGGCCTTCGTCTCGGTGGTCGTGATGCGACCGTGCGTGAAGAGGGCGTTGGCGAGGTTGCTCAGGAGCAGGCGCTCGTGGGCGGGACCGCCACCGAGGCGGGGGCCCTTGGTGGGCTTCGGCATGTCAGTTCTCCAGTGGTGAAAGTGGTGCGCGCGGTGTCAGCGCGCTTGCGCGTGAGCGCGAGGTCAGTTGTTGGACTCGTCCTCGTCGTACCCGCTGTAGAAGTGGGCGCCGTCGAATCCGGGGACGGTGTCCTTGAGGGACAGGCCGAGCTCGGTGAGCTTGTCCTTGACCTCGTCCACCGACTTCTGACCGAAGTTGCGGATGTTCATGAGCTGCGTCTCCGACAGGGCGACGAGCTCGGACACCGTGTTGATGCCCTCCCGCTTCAGGCAGTTGTAGCTGCGGACCGACAGGTCGAGGTCCTCGATCGGGGTCTGCAGTTCGTTCGAGAGCACGGCGTCGACCGGCGCGGGGCCGATCTCGATGCCCTCTGCCGCCGTGTTGAGCTCGCGAGCGAGCCCGAACAGCTCGACCAGCGTGCGACCGGCCGACGCGATGGCGTCGCGCGGCGTGATGGCCGGCTTCGCTTCGACGTCGACGACCAGGCGGTCGAAGTCCGTGCGCTCACCGGCACGCGTCGCCTCGACGCGGTAGGTGACCTTCAGGACGGGCGAGTAGATCGAGTCGATCGGGATCTGACCGGCTTCGCTGAACTCGGAACGGTTCTGCGTCGCCGAGACGTAGCCACGGCCACGCTCGATCGTGAGCTCGAGCTCGAAGCGCGCGGTGTCGTTCAGGGTCGCGATGACGAGTTCCGGGTTGTGGATCTCGACGCCGGCCGGAGCGGAGATGTCCGCCGCGGTGACCTGACCGGCACCCTGCTTGCGCAGGTACGCCGTGATGGGCTCGTCGTGCTCGCTGGAGACGACCAGGCTCTTGATGTTGAGGATGATCTCGGTGACGTCTTCCTTGACACCGGGAACGGTGCTGAACTCGTGGAGGACGCCGTCGATGCGGATGCTGGTGACAGCCGCGCCGGGGATCGAGGAGAGGAGCGTGCGGCGCAGCGAGTTGCCGAGGGTGTAACCGAAGCCCGGCTCGAGCGGCTCGATGACGAAGCGCGAGCGGTGCTCGGAGATCGGCTCCTCGGTCAGGGTGGGGCGCTGTGCAATGAGCACTGTGGGATTCCTTTCGGCGAAGTGTCCGCTATATGACACTTGGCGGTACGACGGGGCCGCATGGGCCCCGACGGGTCTGTTGAGTTGTGATCACGCGCACACACGTGCGCGATCGAACGACCAGGAATGGCCGCGGGCCCTGCCCGCCCTCGCCGGAACGGATCCGGTCAGGGGACGAGCAGGGCGCGGCCGGTTGCTCCTCGCGTCAGACGCGACGGCGCTTGGGCGGGCGGCACCCGTTGTGCGCCTGCGGCGTGACGTCGTTGATCGAGCCGACCTCGAGGCCAGCGGCCTGGAGGGAGCGGATCGCGGTCTCGCGACCCGAACCCGGGCCCTTCACGAAGACGTCGACCTTCTTGACGCCGTGCTCCTGCGCCTGACGCGCAGCGGACTCGGCAGCGAGCTGCGCCGCGAACGGCGTCGACTTGCGCGAACCCTTGAAGCCCACGGCACCCGAGGACGCCCAGCTGAGGACGGCACCCGACGGGTCGGTGATGCTGACGATCGTGTTGTTGAACGTGCTCTTGATGTGGGCCTGGCCCACAGCGACGTTCTTCTTCTCCTTGCGGCGCGGCTTGCGCGCGGCAGTCTTGGGGGTAGCCATCGGGGTCTCCTATCGAGCCTTCTTCTTGCCTGCCACGGTGCGCTTCGGTCCCTTGCGGGTACGAGCGTTGGTCTTGGTGCGCTGACCGCGCACCGGGAGACCACGACGGTGGCGAAGACCCTCGTAGCTGCCGATCTCGACCTTGCGGCGGATGTCGGCGGCGACCTCACGGCGGAGGTCACCCTCGACCTTGAAGTTGCCCTCGATGAAGTCACGGAGGGCGACGAGCTGGTCGTCGGTCAGGTCCTTGACGCGGATGTCACCGGAGATACCGGTCTCCGTCAGTGCCTGGACGGCGCGGGTACGGCCGACGCCGTAGATGTACGTGAGTGCGATCTCCACGCGCTTCTCGCGCGGGATGTCGACGCCTGCTAGACGTGCCATGTGATGGCTGCTCCTGTTGTCGATGGAGGTGTGGCGCAGTACCGGTGCTCGGGCCTCCGCCCCGAGGTGTCCCCCGGTCGTCGTGCGACCGGGTTCTGGTACTGCGTTGTCGATCTTCAGTTGTGGGTCGTGCTCGAGCAGCCTGGTGTCCGAGGGACACCGTCGGCGCCGGTCACGCGCCCGGGACTAGCCCTGGCGCTGCTTGTGACGCGGGTTGCTCTTGCAGATCACCATGACGCGGCCCTTGCGGCGAATCACACGGCAGTGTTCGCAGATGGGCTTGACGCTGGGGTTGACCTTCATGGTTCTTTCCTCGTGCTCGCTGGCTTCGTGCTCGGCAGGATTGCCGTGCCGTTCCTTTCCAGCTCGCGGATCACTTGTAGCGGTAGACGATCCGGCCGCGGGTCAGGTCGTACGGGCTCAGCTCCACGATCACGCGGTCCTCGGGGAGGATGCGGATGTAGTGCTGGCGCATCTTCCCGGAGATGTGCGCGAGGACCTTGTGTCCGTTCGTCAGCTCAACGCGGAACATCGCGTTGGGCAGAGCTTCGAGCACCGAGCCTTCGATCTCGATGACGCCGTCTTTCTTGGCCATAGCCTCACTGTCGCTTGGTTGTGGAACAGGTGTGATCCCCGAACCGGTCTGCGGGTCGGTCGCCACACCCGAGAGGGCATGACACACCAAAGGTCGATCTTATGTGGTAAACCCGCAATTGCCAAGTGGGGACGCGGAACACCCCACGTCTGGGGCTTCCGGGGCCGTGCCTGAGCGTTGCACAGTGGTTTGACGGCGCGCTCCGGGCGCACACATGCGCGCGAACCGTAGTTTTGCTCCGCAGCCACGTCCGTCGCACCAGCAGCTCGCGCCGGACCACCGAACGGAGAACACGTGCCCGACGCCACCCGACGCCCCTTCGCCAGCCACGGCAAGCAGGCCCGTCGCCGGGGTTGGGGCACGCTCGTCACCGTCGTCGCGTCCGCGGTCGCCGTCCTGCTCGTCAGCGGCACGAGCGTCGCCGCGATCGCCGGGGCACAGCTCGCCACCGCGCCGCAGACCGTCGCGCTGAGCACCGACGACCAGAGCACCGCGAAGACGGCGGACATCTCGGCGATCAAGGGCGGGGCGAACATCCTGCTCATCGGGAGCGACACCCGGGTCGGCCAGTTCGACTCCGACGAGGACGTCGAGGGCGCCCGCAACGACGTCACGATGCTCATCCACATCTCGGCGGACCACCAGCAGCTCACCGCGGTCAGCTTCCCCCGTGACCTGATGGTCCCCATCCCGGCCTGCACGAACCCCGCGACCGGCACGACCTACCCGGCGTCCACCTCGGCGATGTTCAACACCGCGCTCGGCAACGGCGGTGTCTCGTGCGTCGTGGACACGGTGGAGAACCTGACCGGTCTGAGCATCCCCTACGCCGGGCTCATCACCTTCGACGGCGTGATCGAGATGTCGAACGCCCTCGGGGGCGTGGACGTCTGCGTCGCCGAGCCGATCGACGACACGTTCACCGGCCTGCACCTCACGACGGGCTCGCACTCCCTCGAGGGCTCGGACGCCCTGGCCTTCCTGCGCACCCGCCACGGGGTCGGCGACGGCAGCGACCTCGCCCGCATCAGCTCGCAGCAGGTGTTCCTGTCGGCGCTCCTCCGCAAGGTCACCTCGGACGGCACGCTCTCGAACCCGATCACGCTCTACAAGCTGGCCGGCGCCGCCCTGTCCAACATGACGCTGTCCGACGGCCTGGCCCAGACCGGCACCCTCGTCAAGCTCGCGGCAGCCCTGCGCGGGATGAGCACGGCCAACATGCTCTTCGTGCAGTACCCGGTGGCCGACGACCCCGCCGACAACGCCCGCGTGATCGTCGACCAGGAGACGGCCCACACCCTGAACGTGGCGCTGCAGAACGACGTCCGGTCGTCGCTGAGCGACTCGAGCACCGGTCGCGCCTCCGAGGAGTCGCCGTCGAGCGGCGGGACGTCGAGCAGCACCGGGTCGTCCGGCTCCTCGGGGTCGTCCGGCACCTCGGGTTCGTCCGGGACCTCCTCCGCCGGCACACCGTCGGCGACGCCGAGCGCGACCGCAACGCGGACACCGACCGCGTCGGCGACGCCGCTGCCCTCGTCGATCACCGGGCAGAGCGCCTCCGAGGAGACCTGCTCCGTCGGCAACTGACGCGACGGCGCGTGCGCCCGGCGGTGGTCGGGTGGGTCCACGCGACGTCGCCGAGGCGGCGGACGCCAGCCGGGCCTCCTGGCCGTCGCATCGTGCGGAGACACCCAGCGTGGGCACCGCGTGCGGACTGGAGGCCCGTCCTACGGGATCGGGACGGGCGTCACACCCAGCGGGGCCAGGCCCCGAGCGCCGCCGTCGGCGGCCGTGAGCACCCAGATGCCGGCCGCGTGCACCGCGACGCTGTGCTCCCAGTGCGCGGCGTCGGAGCCGTCGAGCGTCCGGACCGTCCACTCGTCGTCGTCCGTCGAGCTGTCGATCGCGCCGGCCGTGACCATCGGCTCGATGGCGACCACCAGCCCCGGCTTGACGGCAGGTCCGGCACCGCGCACGCGGTAGTTGAAGACCGGCGGTTCCTCGTGCATCGACCGACCGATGCCGTGGCCGGTGTAGTCCTCGACGATGCCCCACGCGCCGGTCTCGTCGATCGCGTCCTCCACGGCGGAGCCGACCTCGTGCAGGTTCGTCGCGTGGGCGAGCGCGGCGATGCCGTGCCAGAGCGACCGCTCGGTCGTGTCGCAGAGCGTCTGACGGGCTGCGGTGACCGCAGCGTCGCCGCCGGGGACGACGGTCGTGAACGCGCTGTCGCCGTTCCAGCCGTCGACCTCGGCACCGGCGTCCACCGACACGATGTCGCCGGGCGCGAGCACGCGCTCACCGGGGATCCCGTGCACGATCTCGTCGTTCACCGACACGCACAGCGTGTGGCGGTAGCCGGGCACGAGCTGGAAGTTCGGGACTCCCCCGCCGTCACGGATGGTGCGCTCGGCGATCGCATCGAGTTCACCGGTGGTGATCCCCGGACGGATCGCTGCACGGACGGCGTCGAGCGCCTCGGCGGTCAGCAGGCCCGGCCGGACCATCGCCCGGAGCTCGTCCGGGGTCTTGTAGATCGAGGGCTTCTTGAACCGCACCACGCTGGTCAGACGGTCGCGGAGAGCCCGCGGCCCGCCAGTGCCGTCTGGATGCGGTCGCCGACCTCGTCGATGGCACCGAGGCCGTCGACATCGACGACGAGGCCGCGCTCGCCGTACGCCGCCACGATGGGCGCCGTCTGCTCGGCGTAGACCTGCTGGCGACGACGGATCGTCTCCTCGTTGTCGTCGCTGCGGCCCTGGTCCTCGGCGCGCTTGAGCAGGCGACCGACGAGCTCGTCCTGGTCGGCGACGAGCTGCACGACGGCGTCGATCCCGGTGCCCTGCTCAGCGAGCAGTGCGTCGAGGTACTCGACCTGACCGACCGTGCGCGGGTAGCCGTCCAGCAGGAAGCCATGCTCGGCATCGGGCTCCTGCAGGCGGGACTTCACGAGCTCGTTCGTCAGGGAGTCCGGCACGTAGTCGCCGGCGTCCATGATCGCCTTCGCCTGCACACCGAGGGGCGTGCCCTCTGCCACGTTCTTGCGGAAGATGTCCCCGGTCGAGATCGCGGGGATCCCGAAGGAGTCGGCGATGCGGCCGGCCTGGGTGCCTTTCCCGGCTCCGGGAGGTCCGACGATGATGAGACGTGCGCTCAACGGAGAAGCCCTTCGTAGTGACGCTGCTGCAGCTGCGAGTCGATCTGCTTCACGGTCTCGAGACCGACACCCACGATGATGAGGATGCTCGCGCCACCGAACGGGAAGTTCTGGTTCGCGCCGAACAGCGCCAGTGCTGCGAGCGGGATGAGCGCGATGAGACCGAGGTAGAGCGATCCGGGCAGCGTCACCCGGGTGAGGACGTAGTCGAGGTACTCGGCGGTCGGACGACCGGCACGGATGCCGGGGATGAACCCGCCGTACTTCTTCATGTTGTCGGCGACCTCTTCGGGGTTGAAGGTGATCGCCACGTAGAAGTAGGTGAACCCGACGATGAGCAGGAAGTACAGGACCATGTAGAACCAGTTGTCACCCGAGGTCAGGTTGTTCTGGATCCAGGTCACCCACGCGGCCGGCTCGGAGCCGTCCGAAGGCTGGTTGAACTGCGCGATCAGGGCCGGCAGGTACAGCAGCGACGAGGCGAAGATGACGGGCACGACGCCGGCCATGTTGACCTTGATCGGGATGTAGGTGTTGTTGCCGCCGTACGTCCGTCGCCCGACCATGCGCTTGGCGTACTGCACGGGGATCCGCCGCTGTGACTGCTCGACGAACACGACGGCCATCATGATCACGAGTCCGACCAGGATCACGAACAGGAAGAGCTCGAACGACTGCGACTGCTCGATCGCCCAGAGCGCCGACGGGAACTGCGCCGCGATCGACGTGAAGATCAGGAGCGACATGCCGTTGCCGATGCCGCGCTCGGTGACGAGCTCGCCCATCCACATGATGAGACCGGTACCGGCGGTCAGCGTGACGACCATCAGCATGATGGCGTACCAGCTGTCGTTCGAGATGATCGACGTGCAGGACGCGGAGGCGTTGGTGCCGAACAGGGCGCCGGAGCGGGCGACCGTGATCAGGGTCGTGGACTGCAGCACACCGAGCGCGATGGTGAGGTAGCGCGTGTACTGCGTCAGCTTCGCCTGGCCCGACTGGCCCTCCTTGTAGAGGGTGTCGAAGTGCGGGATGACCACACGCAGGAGCTGCACGATGATCGACGACGTGATGTACGGCATGATGCCGAGCGCGAAGACCGAGAGCTTCAGCAGCGCGCCGCCGGAGAAGAGGTTGATGAGGTCGTAGAGACCGCCGGAGGACGACGCGCTGGCGAGACAGCTCTGCACGGCGGCGTAGTCGACGAACGGTGCCGGGATGTACGACCCGAGACGGAACAGCGCGATGATCGCGAGGGTGAAGCCGATCTTCTTGCGAAGATCAGGGGTGCGCATGATGCGCGCGACCGCTCTGAACACGATGACTCCGAACTTGTGGGACCGGGGCCGTCGATCGCGGCCGGACCGGTTTCGGTCGGCAGGGCCGACCCGGCTGGCGGATGCCGGCCACTGTCAAGGAAACCGTAACGGCGGCCCGTGCGCAAACGCACGGGCCGCCGACGGGGGTTACTGGGAGACGGTGCCGCCAGCAGCCACGATCTTCTCGGCTGCGGACGCCGAGACCTTGTCGACCGTGACCGTGATCTTCACGGTGATGTCACCCTGACCGAGAACCTTGACCTTCTCGTTCTTGCGGACGGCGCCCTTGGCGACCAGGCCCGCAACGGTGACGTCGCCACCGTCGGGGTAGAGCTCCGAGATCTTGTCCAGGTTCACGACCTGGTACTCGACCCGGAACGGGTTCTTGAACCCGCGGAGCTTCGGGGTGCGCATGTGCAGCGGCATCTGCCCACCCTCGAAGCCGACCCGGACCTGGTAACGGGCCTTCGTGCCCTTGGTACCACGCCCAGCGGTCTTGCCCTTCGAGCCCTCACCGCGACCAACACGGGTGCGGTCCTTCTTGGCGCCCTCTGCAGGACGGAGGTGGTGCAGCTTCAGCACCTGCACGCGCTCGTTCTTCTCGTCGCTCATGCGTCGACCTCCTCGACCTTCACGAGGTGCGCCACCGTCGCGATGTACCCGCGGTTCTGGGAGTTGTCCTCACGCTCGACCGAACGGCCGATGCGCTTGAGGCCCAGGCTGCGCAGGGTGTCGCGCTGGTACTGCTTCTCGCTGATAACGGACTTGATCTGCGTGATCTTCAGCATCGCCATCACGCACCTGCCTTTTCGGTCGCGGCACGCAGGGCTGCGGCCTCGGCCTGGAGCAGACGGGCCGGGACGACCCGCTCGACGTCGAGGCCACGACGGCTCGCGACGGCGCGGGGCTCCTCGAGCTGCTTCAGGGCCTCGACGGTCGCGTGCACGATGTTGATGGTGTTCGACGAGCCGAGCGACTTGCTCAGGACGTCGTGGATGCCGGCGCACTCGAGCACGGCGCGGACCGGACCACCGGCGATGACACCGGTACCGGGGCCGGCCGGACGCAGGAGGACGACGCCAGCGGCGGCTTCACCCTGCACCGGGTGCGGGATCGTGTTGCCGACGCGGGGGACGCGGAAGAAGTTCTTCTTCGCCTCTTCGACACCCTTGGAGATCGCCGTGGGGACCTCCTTGGCCTTGCCGTAGCCGACGCCCACGAGGCCGTTGCCGTCACCGACGACGACGAGCGCCGTGAAGCTGAAGCGACGACCACCCTTGACGACCTTCGAGACGCGGTTGATGGTCACCACGCGCTCGAGGAACTGGCTGTCGCCACCGCGGTTGTTGCGGTCGCGGCCCTGCTGACGGTCACGACCGCCACCACGACGGCCACGGTTGTCAGCGGAGTCGCGGTTGTTGGACGCGGAGCCCGCGGCGGTCTCGACCGGACGCTCGGCGACGGCAGGTGCCTCCGCCTCCTTGCCGGTCTTGGCGCCCTCGGTGGTCGCCTCGGCGGTTGCGTCGGTGGCCGTGGCCTCCGTGCTCGCCTCGGTGGTCTCCGTGGTCTCGACAGCCTCGGTTTCCGTGGCCTCGACGGCCTCGGTCTTGGCGTCTTCGTTGGTGTTCGCGTTGTCGCTCACAGGTTCAGCCCTCCTTCACGGGCACCATCGGCGATCGCGGCGACGCGACCGGCGTACTTGCTGCCACCGCGGTCGAAGACCACGGCCTCGACGCCAGCCGACTTCGCGCGCTCGGCGAGGAGCTCACCGACGCGACGGGCCTTGGCGGTCTTGTCGCCCTCGAACGAGCGGAGGTCTGCCTCCATCGTCGAGGCGCTTGCGAGGGTGTGACCCTTCGAGTCGTCGATGACCTGCACGAACACGTGACGCGACGAGCGGGTGACGGCGAGACGGGGACGAGCCTCGGTGCCGGTGATCTTCTTGCGGAGACGGTTGTGACGACGCGCCTTGGCGGCCGCCTTGCTCTTGCCTCGTGTCTTGAGGAGTCCCATGATCACTTACCTGACTTTCCGGCCTTGCGGCGCACGTTCTCGCCGGCGTAACGGACACCCTTGCCCTTGTAGGGCTCGGGCTTCCGGAGCTTCCGGATGTTCGCGGCGACCTCGCCGACAGCCTGCTTGTCGATACCGGCGACGGTGACCTTGTTGTTGCCCTCCACCGCGAAGCTGATGCCCGCCGGCGGCTCGACCGTGATCGAGTGGGAGTACCCGAGGGCGAACTCGAGGTTCGAGCCCTTGGCCGCGACACGGTAACCGGTGCCGACGACCTCGAGGCCCTTGGTGTAGCCCTGGGTCACGCCGATGATGTTGTTGGCGATGAGGGTCCGGGTCAGTCCGTGGAGCGAACGCGACTCGCGCTCGTCGTCCGGACGGGTGACGAGGACCTGGTTCTCCTCGACCTTGGCCTGGATGGGCTCCGCGATGACGAGCGCGAGCTCGCCCTTCGGGCCCTTGACCGCCACGTTCTGACCGTCAACGGAGACGGTGACGCCGGCGGGGATGTCGATGGGGAGACGTCCGATTCGTGACATTGTCGATCACCACACGTAGGCGAGGACTTCCCCACCCACGCCCTTCTGCTCGGCTTCGCGGTCGGTCAGGAGGCCGGAGGAGGTCGAGAGGATCGCCACGCCGAGGCCACCGAGGACCTGGGGGATCTCCGTCGACTTCGCGTAGACCCGGAGGCCCGGCTTCGAGACGCGCTTGATGCCGGCGATCGAACGCTCGCGCTCGGGGCCGTACTTCAGGTCGATGGTGAGGGTCTGCCCGACTCGGGCGTCCTCCACCTTCCACTCGCTGATGTAGCCCTCACGCTTGAGGATCTCGGCGATGTTCTTCTTGAGCTTGGAGCTCGGGAGCGCGACTGCGTCGTGGTGCGCGGAGTTCGCGTTCCGCAATCTGGTCAGCATGTCTGCGACCGGATCGGTCATCGTCATGATGTTCGTCCATTTCTCGCCTGGTTTCGACACCCGTTCCACGAATGCCGACCTGAGCGATCGAGTGATCCCGGGGCGGTTCCCCGAGATCGGTGTGTTCGTGCGTGCGGGCCGGAGGACGTGAATCCTCCGGCCCGCACCGCCCGAAGTAGTTTAGACCGTCTGCTCGTTGGAGCGGAACGGGAAGCCGAGCTGGCGGAGCAGCGCGCGTCCCTCGTCGTCCGTCTTCGCGGTGGTGACGACAGTGATGTCGAAGCCGCGGACACGGTCGATGCGGTCCTGGTCGATCTCGTGGAACACGGACTGCTCCGTGAGACCGAACGTGTAGTTGCCGTTGCCGTCGAACTGCTTGTCGCTGAGACCGCGGAAGTCGCGGATGCGGGGCAGTGCGAGCGTCACCAGGCGGTCCAGGAACTCCCACGCGCGGTCACCACGGAGGGTGACGTGCGCGCCGATGGCCTGACCCTCGCGCAGCTTGAACTGTGCGATGGACTTGCGGGCGATGTTGACCTGGGGCTTCTGACCCGTGATCGCCGTGAGGTCCTTGATGGCCCCCTCGATGATCTTGGAGTCACGAGCGGCCTCGCCGACACCGGTGTTCACGACGACCTTGACCAGGCCGGGGACCTGGTTGACGTTCGCGTAACCGAACTGCTCGGTGAGGGCCGTCTTGATCTCGGCCAGGTACTTCTGCTTGAGGCGCGGCTGGATCTTGCCAGCGGGCGCAGCAGTCGTGTCAGTCATCAGAGCTTCTCACCAGACTTCTTCGCGTAGCGGACACGGACGGTCTTCTTGACGCCGTCCTTCTCCACCTCTTCGGTGCGGAAGCCGACACGCGTCGGCTTCTTCGTCTTCGGGTCGACGAGTGCGACGTTCGAGACGTGGATCGAGGCTTCGTGCTGCTCGATGCCACCGGTCTTCGAACCACGCTGCGTCTGACCGACGCGGACGTGCTTCGTGACGAAGTTCACGCCCTCGACGACGACGCGGTTCTTGTCCTTGAGGACCTCGATGACCTTGCCCTGCTTGCCACGGTCGCCGCCACGCTCCTGCGTCGCGCCCGTGATGACCTGGACGAGGTCACCCTTCTTGATGTTCGCCATGGCTTACAGCACCTCCGGCGCGAGCGAGATGATCTTCATGAACTTCTTGTCACGGAGCTCGCGACCGACCGGACCGAAGATGCGCGTACCGCGCGGGTCGCCGTCGGCCTTGAGGATCACTGCCGCGTTCTCGTCGAACTTGATGTAGGAGCCGTCCTGACGACGGGTCTCCTTCTTGGTGCGAACGATGACTGCCTTGACGACGTCACCCTTCTTCACGTTGCCGCCGGGGATGGCGTCCTTCACCGTGGCGACGATGACGTCACCGAGGCCGGCGTAGCGACGACCCGAGCCACCGAGCACGCGGATGGTCAAGATCTCCTTGGCACCCGTGTTGTCGGCGACCTTCAGGCGGGATTCCTGCTGAATCACTGCTGTCTCCTATTCCGAAGCAGGCCGAGGCCTACTTGGCCTTCTCGAGGATCTCGACCAGGCGCCAGCGCTTGGACGCGCTGAGGGGACGGGTCTCGCTGATCACGACGAGGTCGCCGACACCAGCGGTGCCGAGCTCGTCGTGGGCCTTCACCTTGGACGTACGACGGATGATCTTGCCGTAGAGCGCGTGCTTCACGCGGTCCTCGACCTCGACCACGATGGTCTTGTCCATCTTGTCGCTCGTCACGTAGCCGCGACGCGTCTTGCGGTAGCCGCGAGTGAGGGCGGCGGAGTTCTTCTCTTCGTTCGCCATTACTTCTCCTCGGCGGTCTCGGCCTCGGTCGACTCGGCCGGCTTGTCAGCCTTCTTCGTCGTCTTCTTGGCCTTGGGGGCGGTCTCGACGGGCGCGGGAGTGGCACGGATGCCGAGCTCGCGCTCGCGGAGGACGGTGTAGATGCGGGCGATGTCGCGCTTGACGGCACGGAGACGACCGTGGCTCTCCAGCTGGCCGGTGGCCGACTGGAAGCGGAGGTTGAAGAGTTCCTCCTTGGCCTTCTTCAGCTCGTCAGCGAGACGCTCGTTCTCGAACGTGTCGAGCTCCGTCGGACGGAGCTCCTTGGAACCGATCGCCATTATGCGTCGCCCTCCTCGCGCTTGATGATGCGTGCCTTGAGGGGCAGCTTGTGGATTGCACGAGTCAACGCCTCACGGGCGATCTCCTCGCTGACGCCGGAGAGCTCGAAGAGCACCCGGCCCGGCTTCACGTTCGCGACCCACCACTCGGGCGAACCCTTACCGGAACCCATGCGGGTCTCGGCGGGCTTCTTGGTCAGCGGACGGTCCGGGTAGATGTTGATCCAGACCTTGCCACCACGCTTGATGTGACGCGTCATGGCGATACGAGCGGACTCGATCTGACGGTTGGTCACGTACGCCGGGGTGAGGGCCTGGATGCCGTAGTCGCCGAAGCTGACCTTGGTACCACCGGTGGCCTGACCCGAACGCTTCGGGTGGTGCTGCTTGCGGTGCTTGACTCGACGGGGAATAAGCATGGTTACGCCTCAACTCCTGCGCCGGCCGGCGCGTCCTGCGGGGCCTGCTGCGGACGACGGTCACCGCGGTCGCCGCCACGACGGTCGCCGCCGCGGTCGCCACGCTCACCGCGCGGGCCGCCACGACGCTCCGGGCGCGACGAACGCTGGTTCGCCTGCTCGCGAGCGAGCTCCTTGTTCGTGATGTCGCCCTTGTAGATCCAGACCTTCACGCCGATGCGGCCGAACGTGGTCCGGGCCTCGTAGAAGCCGTAGTCGATGTTCGCGCGGAGGGTGTGCAGCGGCACACGGCCTTCGCGGTAGAACTCCGAACGCGACATCTCGGCGCCGCCGAGACGACCCGACACCTGGATGCGGACACCCTTGGCGCCGGCGCGCTGTGCACCCTGCAGGCCCTTGCGCATGGCGCGACGGAACGCGACACGAGCGGAGAGCTGCTCGGCGATGCCCTGCGCGACGAGCTGGGCCTCGGTCTCGGGGTTCTTGACCTCGAGGATGTTCAGCTGGATCTGCTTCTTGGTGAGCTTCTCGAGCTCACCGCGAACGCGCTCCGCCTCGGCGCCGCGGCGGCCGATGACGATGCCCGGACGAGCCGTGTGGATGTCCACGCGGACACGGTCACGGGTGCGCTCGAGCTCGATGCGTGCGACGCCGGCGCGGTCGAGGGTCTTCTTCAGGTACTCGCGCACCTTGATGTCCTCGGCCACGTAGTCGGCGTAGCGCTGACCGGCCTTCTTGCTGTCGGTGAACCAGTGCGAGACGTGGTCCGTCGTGATCCCGAGACGGAAGCCGTACGGGTTGACCTTCTGGCCCATTACTTGCTCGCCTTCTTGCTCGTCGCGGCAACCTCGGCCTCGTCGGGCGTCGCGAGGACGACCGTGATGTGGCTGGTGCGCTTGTTGATGCGGAAGGCGCGGCCCTGGGCGCGCGGCTGGAACCGCTTCAGGGTCGTGCCCTCGTCGACGAAGACGCGGCTCACGTAGAGGTCGCGCTCGTCGAGGAAGCTGTTCGTCGAGTCCGCCTTGACCCGTGCGTTCGCGATCGCCGAGGCGACCAGCTTGTACACGGGCTCCGAAGCGCCCTGGGGGGCGAACTTCAGGATGGCGAGGGCCTCGTGGGCCTGCTTGCCGCGGATCAGCTCGATGACGCGACGGGCCTTCTGAGGCGTGACGCGGATGTGTCGCACGCGTGCGATCGACTCCACCATTTCGTTCCTCCTCTGCGTCGCCGCCTCAGCGGCGACGGCCCTTCTTGTCGTCCTTCACGTGACCACGGAAGGTGCGGGTCGGCGCGAACTCGCCGAGCTTGTGACCGACCATCGACTCGGTGACGAACACCGGGATGTGCTTGCGGCCGTCGTGGACGGCGATCGTGTGCCCGAGCATGTTCGGGACGATCATCGACCGACGCGACCACGTACGGATCACGTTCTTGGTGTTGGCCTCGTTCTGCGTGACGACCTTGCGGAGCAGGTGCTCGTCGACGAAGGGGCCCTTCTTCAGACTGCGTGGCATCTTCTGAACTCCTACTTGCGCTTCTTGCCGGCGTTACGGCGACGGACGATGAGCTTGTCGCTCGGCTTGTTCGGCTTGCGCGTACGGCCCTCGGACTGGCCCCAGGGGCTGACCGGGTGACGACCACCGGACGTCTTGCCCTCACCACCACCGTGCGGGTGGTCGACCGGGTTCATGGCGACACCACGGACGGTCGGGCGGACGCCCTTCCAGCGCATGCGGCCGGCCTTGCCCCAGTTGATGTTCGACTGCTCGGCGTTGCCGACCTCGCCGATCGTGGCGCGGCAGCGTGCGTCGACGTTGCGGACCTCGCCCGACGGCAGACGGAGCTGCGCGTAGGGGCCGTCCTTGGCGACGAGACGCACCGAGGCGCCGGCGGAGCGGGCCATCTTGGCGCCGCCACCGGGGCGGAGCTCGATGGCGTGCACGACGGTACCCACGGGGATGTTGCGCAGCGGCAGGTTGTTGCCGGGCTTGATGTCGGCGCCGGGGCCCTGCTCGATGACGTCGCCCTGCTTGAGCTTGTTCGGCGCGATGATGTACCGCTTCGTGCCGTCCACGTAGTGCAGGAGCGCGATGCGCGCAGTGCGGTTGGGGTCGTACTCGATGTGAGCGACCTTGGCGTCGACGCCGTCCTTGTCGGAGCGACGGAAGTCGATCACGCGGTACTGGCGCTTGTGGCCACCACCGATGTGACGCGTGGTGATACGGCCGGAGCTGTTGCGACCACCGGTCTTCGGCAGCGGACGAAGCAGTGACTTCTCCGGAGTCGAACGGGTGATCTCAGCGAAGTCGGCGACCGACGAGCCGCGACGACCGGGGGTCGTCGGCTTGTAGTTACGAATAGCCATGATTTATCCCTCTGGTCCTCAGCCGACAGCCGTGAAGATGTCGATCGAACCGGACTTGAGCGTCACGATGGCGCGCTTGGTGTCCTTGCGCTTGCCGAGACCGAACTTGGTGCGACGGGTCTTGCCCGGGCGGTTCAGCGTGTTGATGCTCGCGACCTTGACGTCGAAGATCTTCTCGATGGCGAGCTTGATCTCGGTCTTGTTCGAGCGGGGGTCCACGATGAACGTGTACTTGCCCTGGTCGATGAGCGCGTAGCTCTTCTCCGAGACGACCGGCGAGATGATGACGTCGCGCGGGTCCTTGTTGAAGCCGCTCATGCGGTGATCTCCTTCGCGGTCTTCGACGCGATGAAGGCGTCGAGGGCGCTCTTGCTGAAGACGACGGCGTCCGAACGCAGCACGTCGTAGGCGTTGAGCTGGCCGTACGAGAGCGCGTGGACGTTCGACAGGTTGCGGATCGACTTGAGCGTCAGCTCGTCGTCCGTCTCGAGCACGACGAGCACGTTCTTGACGGGCGCGACCTTCTCGAGGAGCGTGCGGGCGGTCTTGGTCGACGGCAGTTCAGCCGCGACGAAGCCCTCCACAGCGGAGATGCGGCCACCGCGGGCGCGGTCCGAGAGCGAGCCGAGCAGAGCAGCGGCGATCATCTTCTTCGGGGTGCGCTGCGAGTAGTCGCGCGGGGTCGGTCCGTGGACGACGCCACCGCCGGTGTGCTCCGGAGCACGGACGGAACCCTGACGGGCGCGGCCGGTGCCCTTCTGCTTGAACGGCTTGCGACCGGCACCGCGGACTTCGCCACGGTTCTTGGTCTTGTGGGTGCCCTGACGCGCGGCTGCGAGCTGCGCGGTGACGACCTGGTGGATCAGCGGGACGTTGGTCTCGACGTCGAAGAGAGCTGCGGGGAGCTCGACGGTGCCGGACTTGGCACCCGATGCGTCGAGGACGTCGATCGTGGTTGCGGTCGTGGTGGCCATGATCACTTACCCTTCACGGCGGTGCGGACGAAGACGGAGCGGCCACGAGCACCGGGGACGGCGCCCTTGACGAGCAGCAGACCCTTCTCGGCGTCGACGGCGTGCACCGTGAGGTTGAGGACGGTCACGCGGTCGCCACCCATACGACCAGCCATGCGCATGCCCTTGAAGACGCGCGACGGGGTCGAGGAAGCACCGATCGAGCCGGGCTTGCGGTGGTTGCGGTGCGCACCGTGCGAGGCGCCGACGCCGTGGAAGCCGTGGCGCTTCATGACACCGGCGAAGCCCTTGCCCTTGGAGGTACCGACGACGTCGACCTTCTGGCCCGCCGTGAACGTGCCGTCCACGGTGAGCTCCTGGCCGAGCGTGTACTCAGCGGAGTCGTTGGTACGGATCTCGGTGAGGGTGCGACGCGGGGTCACGCCAGCGGCCTCGAAGTGGCCAGCGGCCGGCTTGTTGACCTTGCGCGGGTCGATGGCACCGGCGGCGATCTGGATCGCCTCGTAGCCGTCGCGCTCAGCGTTGCGGATCTGGGTGACCACGTTCGGGCCGACCTCGATCACGGTGACGGGGATGAACTTGTTGTTCTCGTCCCACACCTGGGTCATCCCGAGCTTCTTGCCGAGGAGGCCCTTGACGGTCTTGGTTGAGTTCGCCATTGGTCAGCCCCCTTACAGCTTGATCTCGATGTTGACGTCGGCCGGCAGGTCGAGTCGCATGAGCGAGTCCACGGCCTTCGGCGTCGGGTCGACGATGTCGATGACCCGCTTGTGCGTGCGCTTCTCGAAGTGCTCGCGCGAGTCCTTGTACTTGTGAGGGGAACGGATCACTGCGATCACGTTCTTCTCGGTGGGGAGCGGCACCGGGCCGACCACGGTTGCACCGGCACGGGTCACCGTGTCGACGATCTTCCGGGCCGACGTGTCGATGACCTCGTGGTCATACGACTTGAGCCGGATGCGGATCTTCTGTCCCGCCATGTGTCTCTTGTCCTCTCTGCGCCGCGCACCCTCTGGCCGCCTGACGCCGCTCGGTTCCGCATTCCTGCGGACCGTGCTGTTTTCCTGAACCAACCGGCCGCATCCACTGGGGATGACCGCTGTTCACCTGTCAACCTCGCGGGCGACCGTGGCCGTCCAGCGTGGGCAATCGACTGCCTCGCGCTCCGGGCGCAGCAGTGGTACACCGCGTCCGTCACCCTTCGGGGAGTCGTGTTCTGCTGCCTGCGGCCCAACCCAGCCCTGCTGAACAAGGGGGTTGTGCACTGCCAGAGCAGTGATCCTGTGGGCGTACACCCACGGGGAATTCGGAACCGGACAAGTCTCGCATAGCCCCGGCCCACGTGCAACCCGGGCGTGTCGCGAATTGCCGGGCGTGTCCCGCTGGCTCGCTTGCCCGGATCCACGCGGATCGGACGGCCTGGAGGCCCGGCTCGGCCCCGCAACGCGACGCACCCTCCGGACGGGGTCCGGAGGGTGCGTCGACGCGGGTCAGGAGACCGTCACTCGGCGGTCACCGGGGGCACGAACCACGGCGGGAACACGGCCACTCGCGGAGCGTGTCCACCGTGGTCGGCGAGCACGGCGCGGACGGTCTGCCGGGCCTTGTCGTTCGGCACGCCGATGACCGCGACCGACGTGAACGGCACGCTCGGTCCGGCGAGCAGCTCGAGGCCGTGCATCTCCGGGTCCGTGAAGTCGGTGCGACGGATCAGGTTCGTGCCGGCGTCGGGACCGACGGCGAACCGGACGTCGTCGGCGTCGGCGTCCTGGTCGGCGACGATCACCGAGGCTCCGAACGCGGAGACCGGCACGACGAGCACGACGTAGTCGATGGCGCGGGTGCGGCGGGCGGCGTCCGACCAGCGCTCGCCCTCGGCGCCCGTGCGGAGCTCGTCCCAACGGGTGGCGTCGGGCGACAGCGTGAACGGCACGTGGCCGGCGATCGAGGAGCCGTCGGGCGCCTCGGCCTCGGCGCGGGCGGCGCGGGTGTCGGCGGAACTGACGTCCACGACCGGCTCGGCCTGGTCGGACGCCAGGATGGCGCCGGCACCGACGATGCCGTCGAGGTTGTCGATGTGGGTGACGTGGTGGGCGCGGAGCGCTGCGAACTCACGTGCTTCGGGCAGGTCGGCGGACGACGAACGGAGCGACGTCGGCGACCGGAGCGACGTCCCGGGCCCGGAGGCCGGCGGGTCGACGCGCAGGTTGGTGGTGATACGGGTCCGGCGGGGTGCCGGGGTGGCTGGGATCTCCGACGCCTCGCGCTGCCGGGGTGCGCAGATGTCGCAGAGCTCGGTGGGGAATCCGTGGATGCACTCGTCGGTCACGACTGTTGTGGGTCCTTCCGTGCCGTGTGGGGGTGGTCCGGCACGTCGACCAACGCTACGTCATCCGGACGGCCCCCGGGTCATTGTCGGTAGAGCAGTGCCCGGACCTCGGCCTCGGCGGACGCCAGGCGGTTCGGATCGATGGTCTCCCCGTGGTCGTACGCGTCGAGCAACCGGGGGTCGATGTAGCTCTGTCGGCACACCGTCGGGGTGTTGCCGAGTTCGTCGCTGGCGGCCTTCACGGCGTGCGAGACGGCCTTCTTCCGCTTGGCCTGGGACGACTGCGGTCCCGTCTTCGCCAGGTCGACCGCGGCCGCGACGGTGCCGTGCAGCGTCCGGAAGTCCTTCGCGGTGAACTCGTCGCCCGCGCGTTCCTTCACGTACGCGTTGATGTCCTCGGCGGAGAGCGGCTCCCACTCCGCACCGCGACGCTCGCGGAACGAGAGCAACCGCGAGTTGGGCCCGCGGCGCTTCATGCCGGCGATGACCCGCGCGAGGTCGTGGTCGTGGATCGACGACGACCACTCCTGCCCGCTCTTGCCGGGGAAGTCGAGCTCGATGTCGTCGCCCGACACGTGGGCGTGCGCGCACAGCAGCGTGGACAGCCCCCGGCTGCCGTGCTCGGTCGCGTACCGCTCGGACCCGACCCGGAGCGACCCCTGGTCGAGCATGCGGAACGCTGCGGCCAGCGCACGGCGACGGTCCGGCTCGGGGCGACGGAGGTCCTGCGTGACACCGCGGCGGGCGACCGGCAGGGACTCCGCCAGTGCCAGCGCACGGTCGTACTTGATCCGGTCCATCCGTTCACGCCAGGACGGGTGGTACATGTACTGGCGGCGCCCCGCACCGTCCGTACCCGTGGCCAGGATGTGGCCGTTCGCGTACGGGGAGATCCAGACGTCGTCCCACGCCGGCGGGATCACGAACTCCTCGAGTCGACGGCGCTCGTCCGGATCGGTCACGGTGTTGCCGTCGGGGTCGCGGAACGAGAAACCGCGTCCGGAACGGACGCGGTGGTAGCCGCGACCGGAGGTCGCGGATCTGCGGAGGCGGGTCACGCGGTCGAGCCAACTCCGTGACGCCTGTGACGGGTCACGGGGCGGACAGGAGGCCCGTGTCGGGCGCCGCCCCGGGCCTCCTGTCCGGCGCCCTGTACGGCCCGTCAGTGGCCGCACACGACGAAGCGGGGCCGGGCCCGAAGGCCCGACCCCGCTGTCGCAAGGAACCGGAGTTACTTGATGATCTTCTCGACCGTACCGGCACCGACCGTACGACCACCCTCACGGATGGCGAAACGGAGGCCCTCTTCCATGGCGATCGGCTGGATCAGCTCGACCGTCATGGCGACGGTGTCACCGGGCATGACCATCTCGGTGCCCTCGGGCAGCGTGATGACGCCGGTGACGTCCGTGGTGCGGAAGTAGAACTGCGGGCGGTAGTTCGCGTAGAACGGGTTGTGACGCCCACCCTCGTCCTTGGTCAGGATGTACGCGTTCGCCTGGAACTCGGTGTGCGGCGTGACCGAACCCGGCTTCACGACGACCTGGCCGCGCTCCACGTCCTCGCGCTTGAGGCCACGGATGAGCAGACCGGTGTTGTCACCGGCGACCGCCTGGTCGAGCAGCTTGCGGAACATCTCGATGCCCGTGACGGTGGTCTTCTGCGTCGCGCGGATGCCGACGATCTCGACCTCGGCGTTCAGGTTGAGCGTGCCACGCTCGACGCGACCGGTGACGACCGTGCCACGACCGGTGATCGTGAAGACGTCCTCGATCGGCATCAGGAACGGCTGGTCGGTGGCGCGCACCGGGTCCGGCACGTGCTCGTCGACCTGGGCCATGAGGTCCTGGACCGACTTGACCCACTTCTCGTCGCCCTCGAGCGCCTTGAGCGCCGAGACCTGCACGACGGGGGCGTCCTCGTCGAACTGCTGCGAGCCGAGGAGCTCGCGGACCTCGAGCTCGACGAGCTCCAGGATCTCCTCGTCGTCCACCATGTCGGACTTGTTCAGTGCGACGACGATGTAGGGGACGCCGACCTGGCGGGCGAGCAGGACGTGCTCACGCGTCTGGGGCATCGGGCCGTCGGTGGCGGCGACCACGAGGATCGCGCCGTCCATCTGTGCCGCACCCGTGATCATGTTCTTCACGTAGTCGGCGTGACCGGGGGCGTCGACGTGCGCGTAGTGACGCTTCTCGGTCTGGTACTCGACGTGCGAGATGTTGATCGTGATGCCGCGCTGGCGCTCCTCGGGAGCGTTGTCGATCTGCGCGAAGTCGCGGGCCTCGTTGAGGTCCGGGTACTGGTCGTGCAGAACCTTGGTGATCGCCGCCGTGAGCGTGGTCTTGCCGTGGTCGACGTGACCGATGGTTCCGATGTTGACGTGCGGCTTGGTGCGCTCGAACTTGGCCTTGGCCACTGTGGGTCCTCCTCAGGACTCGGAAGCGTCACCCCCGGCCGGCCCTGGATGGGCTCGGGACCGTTGGTGCGCGGTGTGTGTCTGTACTTTACTTGGTGGCGAGGGGCCCGTCGCCGGGCGCCCCCGCCTGTGGAGAAGCGCTGAGCGCTACTCCCCCGCGTTCTTCGCGATGATCTCCTCGGCGACCTTGGCCGGGACCTGGCTGTAGGTCTCGAAGGTCATCGAGTAGACCGCACGACCAGAGGTCTTCGACCGCAGGTCGCCGACGTAGCCGAACATCTCGGACAGCGGCACGCTCGCGCGGACCACCTTGACGCCCGAGGCGTCCTCCATCGAGGCGATCTGCCCACGACGGGAGTTCAGGTCACCGATGACGTCGCCCATGTACTCCTCAGGAGTACGGACCTCGACGGCCATGATCGGCTCGAGGATCGCCGGACCGGCCTTGCGCGCCGCTTCCTTGTAGGCGATCGAGCCGGCGATCTTGAACGCCATCTCGGACGAGTCGACGTCGTGCGCCGCGCCGTCCTTGAGGATGGCCTTCACGCCGACCGTCGGGTAGCCCGCGAGGATGCCGACCTGCATGGCGTCCTGGATACCGGCGTCGACCGACGGGATGTACTCGCGCGGGACACGGCCACCGGAGGTCGCGTTGACGAACTCGTAGACCTTCTCGCTCGTGACCTCCATCGGCTCGAGCGCGATCTGCACCTTGGCGAACTGGCCGGAACCACCGGTCTGCTTCTTGTGGGTGTAGTCGTAGCGCTCGACGATCTTGGTGAGCGTCTCGCGGTAGGCCACCTGGGGCTTGCCGACGCTCGCCTCGACGTGGAACTCGCGCTTCATGCGGTCGACGAGGATGTCGAGGTGGAGCTCGCCCATGCCCTTGATCGTCGTCTGACCGGTCTCGGCGTTGAGCTCGACGCGGAACGTCGGGTCCTCTTCGGCGAGCTTCTGGATGGCCGTGGAGAGCTTCTCCTGGTCGGCCTTCGTGTTCGGCTCGATGGCGACCTCGATGACCGGCTCCGGGAACGTCATCGACTCGAGGACGACCTGGTTGGTCGGGTCGCACAGGGTGTCACCGGTGGTGGTGTCCTTGAGGCCGATGACCGCGTAGATGTGGCCAGCGGTCACGTTGGCGACCGGGTTCTCCTTGTTGGAGTGCATCTGGAAGATCTTGCCGATGCGCTCCTTCTTGCCCTTGGTCGAGTTGATGACCTGGGCACCGGACTCGATCGAGCCGGAGTAGACGCGCACGTAGGTCAGACGACCGAAGAACGGGTGCACCGCGACCTTGAACGCGAGGGCCGAGAACGGCTCCGACGCGTCGGGCTTGCGGATGATCTCCTTCTCCTCGTCCTTGACGTCGTGGCCGATCATCGGCGGCACGTCGAGCGGGGACGGGAGGTAGTCGATGACGGCGTCGAGCATCGGCTGGACACCACGGTTCTTGAACGCGGAACCGCAGAGGACCGGGTAGAGCGTGCTGCTCACCGTGAGGGCACGGATGGCTGCCTTGATCTCGGCGACCGAGAAGTCGGTGTCGCCCTCGAGGTAGCGCTCCATGAGGACGTCGTCCGCCTCGGCCACGCGCTCGATGAGCTTCTCGCGGTACTCGGCGGCACGGTCCTGCAGGTCGGCCGGGATCTCTTCGATCTCGTACTTCGCGCCCATCGCGACGTCACCCTTGGCGTCGCCGCGCCAGGTGAGTGCACGCATCTGGACGAGGTCGACGACGCCTTCGAACGAGCTCTCGGAACCGATCGGCAGCTGGAGCACGAGCGGCTCCGCACCGAGGCGGTTCACGATGGTGTCGACGGTGTAGTAGAAGTCGGCGCCCAGCTTGTCCATCTTGTTGACGAAGCAGATGCGCGGGACGTCGTACTTGTCGGCCTGACGCCAGACGGTCTCGGACTGGGGCTCGACGCCCTCCTTGCCGTCGAAGACGGCGACCGCACCGTCGAGGACGCGGAGCGAGCGCTCCACCTCGACCGTGAAGTCCACGTGACCGGGGGTGTCGATGATGTTGATCTGGTTGTTGTCCCAGAAGCAGGTCGTCGCGGCCGACGTGATCGTGATGCCGCGCTCCTGCTCCTGCGCCATCCAGTCCATCGTGGCAGCGCCGTCGTGGACCTCACCGATCTTGTGCGTGATGCCCGTGTAGAACAGGATGCGCTCGGTCGTCGTGGTCTTGCCGGCATCGATGTGCGCCATGATGCCGATGTTGCGGACCTTGTTCAGGTCGGTGAGCACGTCCTGTGCCACAGGGTTCCTCCGGAAGAGTTGTAGGAGAGGTTGGCGGCCGTCCGGGCGCCGGGGTTCTTGACCACCGGCACCCGGACGGTGCCGGGACTACCAGCGGTAGTGGGCGAAGGCCTTGTTCGACTCGGCCATCTTGTGCGTGTCCTCGCGGCGCTTGACCGCGGCACCGAGACCGTTCGACGCGTCGAGGATCTCGTTCATGAGACGCTCGGTCATCGTCTTCTCGCGACGGGCCTTGGCGTACGAGGTGAGCCAACGGAGCGCGAGGGTGTTCGCGCGGTGCGGCTTGACCTCGACCGGGACCTGGTAGGTCGAGCCACCGACACGGCGGCTACGGACCTCGAGGGTCGGACGGACGTTGTCGAGCGCCTTCTTCAGCGTCACGACGGCGTCCTGCTGGTTCTTGGCGGAAACGCCCTCGAGTGCACCGTAGACGATGCGCTCGGCGAGGCCCTTCTTGCCGTCGAGCAGGATCTTGTTGACGAGCTGGCTGACGATCGGCGCACCGTAGACCGGGTCGGCGACGACGGGACGCTTGGGGGCGGGACCCTTACGAGGCATCTAACTCAACCCTTCTTCGCGCCGTAGCGGCTACGAGCCTGCTTACGGTTCTTGACTGCCTGGGTGTCCAGGGCGCCACGGATGATCTTGTACCGCACACCCGGGAGGTCCTTCACACGACCGCCGCGGACGAGCACCATCGAGTGCTCCTGGAGGTTGTGGCCCTCACCGGGGATGTAGGCCGTGACCTCGGTGCCGTTCGAGAGCTTGACACGAGCGACCTTGCGCAGTGCCGAGTTCGGCTTCTTGGGGGTGGTGGTGTAGACGCGGGTGCACACACCACGCTGCTGGGGGTTCGCCTTCAGGGCGGGCGCCTTGGTCTTGGTGACCTTCGGCGTACGACCCTTGCGAACCAGCTGCTGAATAGTAGGCAACTGTTCTCCTGGTTCTTCGCTCGTGCTCTCTGGCCGGCGCGTTCCGCCGGCTTCCTCGTCCCACGCTGAGCACCGCCGGACGGCGGGTGTTCGAGTGGGGGACGGAGTGGTCCGGCTGGGCGATCCCGCTCGCCGGACTTTTCGGGCGCGCCCGAGGGCGCACACCCGGTAGAGACTACCCGCGTAACGGGACGAAATCAATCCGGGTCACCCCGGGAACCGACACCGTCATGAGCCGGTGTCGGACGACCCGTTGCCCACCGCCGAACGGAACGTGGCGCCGTCGCTCGAGAAGCCCGTGACGTACCCGCTCGCGTTCACGTTGAGCGGCCCCGCAGAGGCCGTCCCGGTGCCGGCGGCACCCGAGATGTCGGCCGTGTACTTCGCCCGGCCTGGCACCGTCGTCGTGATCAACCAGCCGTTCGTCGTCCAGCTGCCGACCCGGACCGTCGGCCGCGTCTCGAGCGTCCACTTCTGGTTCGAGTACGTGTACGCGGGGTTCTGCCCGTACGCGTAGAAACTGCAACCGGCGGGTGCGGCGTCGGTGGAGGCGATGCAGCCGTCCACCCAGTCGTCCACCGCCCGCTTGGCGGCCTGCTGCCCGGCGGTGGTCAGGGTCGTGGTCATCTGCACCGGGGTCGAGGTCGACCGCCCGAACCCACTGACGCTCGCCGATCCCCCACGGGCCGTGGTCCACTTGCCGCCGTCGAAGGCGACGTCGTACGTGCCGGGCAGCGCACGGAGGCTCACCGTGCCGTCCTTCGCGGTCTTCACGTTCCGGCCGGCGACGGTGACCGCCGCACCGGACGGCCCACGCACGGCGACGGCGACCGATCCGAGCTCGGGGGCCTGCAGCTCCCAGATCGGGAACACACCCCAGTCCGTCCCGGTCTTGTCCAGCGTGAAGGTCGCAGCGACGTCCTGACCGCCCTGGCGCAGGTACGCGCGGACCGTCGCGGTGTCGCCGTCCGTGCGCGTCGCGGCGACGCGGTAGCCCGTGACCTTGTCCGATGCCTTCGCGTAGGCGGCTTCGCCGAGCAGCACGTCGGTCTTCTCGCGTTCGATGCCCGCGTCGTCGAGGGCATCGGCCACGCGTCCGGCCGTCAGGTCGTCGAGGAACGCCCGCACCGGGCGGTCCGCCGAGTGCGAGGAGGAGCCGACCGAGTACCCGACGACACCGGCCACGAGCAGCAGGACGACCGCCGTGCCGCCCGAGATGATGCCGATGAGCTGACCGCGGCGGAGCTTCCGGCGAGGACGCTGGGGCGCCGGAGCGGGCACCCCGGGCATCCCGGGGAATCCGGGGGCTCCTGCGCCGGGACCCGGACCGAACCCCTGGGCCGCTGCCCCGGACGTTCCGTCGGTTCCACGGATCGAGGCCACCGGCGGGACGGCACCCCAGCCGCCCTGCTGGTCCGGATCCTGCGCGTGCTGGTCGCTCATCGTTCCCCCGTTGCGTGTGCGTCGTGCCCTGCGAACACTACCGTCCGGCGGGTTCCTCGCCCGCGTTCGTCCGGTTCGGCCCGGAGCGCTCGTCAGGCCCGTCCGGACGCGCCGCCCCGGCCGTACCCGCGCCGCCCCCGGTCCGTGCCTGGTGGCGAGCCATCGTGATCCCGCCGAGCACCGACAGGAGCGCCACCACGACGGACCCGACCACGAACGGCCCGAGGGCGTACCCCGCGGGGAAGACGAGGAGCTCGGTCGCGTCCGAGCGGACGAGCGCGTAGCCCACGGCTCCGACGCCGAGCATGACCAGGTAGACCGTCGCCGCGGCCACCAGCGCGGTGACCCCGGGGTTGCCGTCGCGCACGCCGGCCGCGGTCGCGAGGAAGACCACCACCGCGCCACCGACCACCATCGCGGGCCCGAGGTACGGGGTGGCGTCGGGCTGCGAGATGACCTCGACGTCGGCGAGCAGGGCTTCGAAGCCCGTGACGGCGATCACGAGCGCGATGAAGAGGACGGACGTCATCGTCGCGATCAACCACCGGGACATGCGCCGATCGTATCGTCGACCGGCTGGTCAGCGAGCGGGTTCGGCGTGGCCCGTGTCGTCCGCGTGCTCGCGACGGTCCGCCCGGTCGGACTGCTCCTGCGCTGCGGCGACCAGGGCGAGCGCGATCGTCGCCGTGATGATCGGGACGGTCTCCGTCATGGGGGCGGGCGCGGAATCCGGCATCGTCGCGGCCGTCTCGTCCGTCGCGTCCGTCGGGACGTCGGACTGGAGGCCCGTGGCGGCGTCCGCCTCGGCGGTGCAGTCCGGCTCGTGGTTGCGCAGCGCCGGGCCGATGACCGGCAGGACCCCCGTGGTCGCGGCCGGTTCAGCGTGCAGGACCGGCGGCTCGGTGGACGCGGATCCGTCGCGCTTCGCTGCGCGGCGCGCTCGGCCCATCTTCACCAGGACGACGACAGCGACGATCGCCCAGATCCCGTTGACGATGGTCGAGGGGACGGCGTGGTGCGCGGCGACGTTGATGGCCACCGCGAGGCCGCCGACCAGGTTGAACAGCTGGTAGAGCGGGCCGTTCGGGATCTTGCCGGTGGAGAACAAGATGTAACCAGCCAGAACGGTTACCGCACCGAACCAACCCAGGAATTCCACGATTCCGACCAACACGCGCGACTCCGGGCACGACGAGGAACGGCCGGTTCGAGCCGACCGTTCGAGAGGGGATGAGCAGCCGCGATCACGGCGCCTGGTGCATCGTAATCACAACGACGGGTGTCGCGGAAGTGGGGTCGGCGTGGCGCGGCCGACCCCAGTCCGTGGAGGTCGGGTCAGCCCTTCGCAGCGGTGTCCGAGTCGGCGGTCAGGACGTACACGTAGCCACCGAACGTCCACGTCGTCGCAGCCGCCGCGGCCGGGTCGGTCGAGTCCTGCGAGATGGAGGACGACACCGTGGTGACCAGGAAGAGTCGAGCGCCGTCCTGCATGCCCCCGACGAAGGACAGGGCCTGGTCGAACGACCCGTCGACCGACACGGAGACGGGGATGGCCGAGAAGTTCGCGGCCGAGATCGCCGGGTCGGTCACCGGCCCCGTCGCAGCGCCGGTGGATGCCGCTGTCGGCTCGGGCGTCGCCTCGTCCGTCGCCTCGTCCGTCGCGGAGGCCGACGAGTCCTCGGTGCCCGCGGCCGTCGAAGCTGCGACGGGGGCGGTGTACGCCACAGCGTCGGACGTCGTGATCGCGGACACCTTCACGCCCGCCCGGGCCGCGACGCCGTCGACTGCGCCGTAGAAGGAGGACATGTTCGCACTCGACGGCACCGAGGTGGTGAGCTCCGCGAGTTCCGCCTTCATCGCCGGCAGGGACTTCGCGCGGTCCTTGAGCCGGGCGAGTTCCGCCGCCGTCGTCCGGTTCGTCGCGTCCACCGACACCTGGTCGGTACGGTCGCTCGCGGCCTGTGCGAGATGTGGCTGCACGCCGAGGAAGAACCCCGCGAGTGCCACCACGACCATCGCCACGACGGCGAGGAGCATGTTGAGTCGGTTGCGGGTCATCTCACTCGCCCTTGTCCTGGTACTTGCCGTCGAAGGCGGCCTGGTCGACGTGGATCGTCATGTTCACCGTGTACGTGCCCGTCGTCGGGTCGAGCGCGACCGAGTTCGCGGTCGCGTCGACGAAGCCCTTGAGACCCTTGACGGCATCGAGCCACGACGGAACGGACGGCAGCGTCGGGCTCTGCGCGTCGATGGTCAGGGTCGCGACACGCTGCCCCTGGAGCGGAGTGTCGGCCTGCGCGTAGGTCTCCAGCGGCGTGGCCGAGTCGATCGCGACGCCGGTGATCTCGACTCCCGCCGGGAGCGATGCCTTCAGCGAAGCGAGGTACGGCTGCCATGCGATCTCCGTGGCCCCGCCGACCGACTGCGCGGCTTCACGCAGCGCGGTACCGGCCTCCGTGTCCCGGACCTCGCGGTAGTTCGCCTGCTGCTGCAGGAGTGACAGGGTCTCGTCCTGCGCGTGGGTCAGGTCGTCGTGGGCCTGGCTGGAAAGGAGGCTGGCTCCGGCGGTCGCGATCCCGACCACGATCGCCACGAGGACCACGCCCGCCCACATCCGACGGACGACACGGCTGCTGCGTCGGTCGGCGAGGACCTCGGTGGGCAGCAGGTCGACACTGGGGCGGCCCCCGACGACGATCTCGCTGGGCGTGGTCCGACGCTGACGCTTGACGCGCTCCGCGGTCTCGGCGGCGACACGCAGGGCCGGGTCGGGCGCGGCTCCTCGACGGCGACTCCGTCCTGAACGCGAGGGCTTCGACTTGGTCGACTGGCTCATGCTGCCTTCCCTCCCGCGGCGAGTCCCCATGCCACGGCGATCGATGCGCCGTGCGCGTGCAGGTCCTCGACCCGGATGGACTTCGCGAGCGCGACGTTGGCGAACGGTGCCCCGAACCGGACGGGCGTCCGGGTGAACTCCGAGAGCGCTGCGGCGAAACCGGGGAGCGCAGCTGCAGCGCCGCAGAGCAGGATCTCGCCCACGGGCTCGGCAGGGTGGGTGTTGACGAAGTAGTTGACGGTGTTGCGGAGGCTGGAGAGCAGTTCGCCCATCGTCTCGCGGACCGCCGCGACCGCGAGCGCGTCGTCGCCGGTCCGCGCCCGCTCCGGATCCATGCCCAGGTGGCGCTTGACGGCTTCGGCCGCTCCCTCGTCGATCGTCAGCCGGCCGGCGAGGAGCCGCGTGATGTCATCGCCGCCGGTCGGCACGATGCGGACGAACTTCGGGACGCCGTCGGTGACGACGACGACGGTCGTCGTGTTGCCGCCACACTCGACGATGGCCACGGTGCCCGACCGGTTCGCTGGCGCGAGGACACGTGCCAGGGCGAACGGGATGAGGTCGACACCGACCGGCTTGAGCCCGGCGTTCTGGACCGCGCGGACGTTGGCGAGCACGGCGTCCTTCACTGCGGCGACGAGGAGACCGCTCACGGTGGGGCCGTTCTCCCCCGTCTCCTCACTCGTCGGGTAGAAGTCGAGGATGGCGTCGCCCACGGGCACCGGGAGCATGTCCTGCACCTGGAAGGGCAACGATTCACGGATCTGCGCGATGGGGGCCTTCGGGACCGTCAGGTCGCGCGACAGCACGCGCTGGTTGCCCATGCCGAGCACGACGTCCTTCGAGCGGAAGCGCCCGAGCGACCAGAGCTGTCGGAGCGCACCCGCGACCGTGTTGGGCTCGAGCACCTCCCCCTGCTTCGTCGCACCCGGGGGCACGGGCACCTCGGCGAACCGCAGGATCGTCGGTCTCGGCTTGTCGGCGTCCTGGACCTCGACAGCACGGATCGCGGCGGCGCCGATGTCGACGCCCACGATGCTCTTCGACATGGGTGGTCCTTCCGTGACCGTCTTCGGTCGGTCTGGTGGGTCAGTGCGCGACGAGGCGTCAGGCGAGTCCGAGGAGGCGCAGGTAGCCGTCCCATGCGGGGGCACCGACGGCGATGCCGAGCCAGGCACCCGCGAGCATCCAGGGGCCGAACGGGATCCCGCTGCGACGGCCCGCCCGGCGCACGACCAGGAGGACGACTGCGAAGGTACCTCCGAGCAGGAACGCCGCGAAAGAACCCACTGCGAGGGGTCCCCATCCGAGGTACGCCAGCACGAGGCCGAGCACGCCGGCGAGCTTCACGTCGCCGAGCCCCATCCCGCCGGGCACCGCCAGTGCGAGCACGAGGTAGACGCCGCCGAGGACGACCAGGCCGATGAGGCCCCGGAGCGCGGCGCCCCAGTCCCCGGACGCCGCCGACGCAGCCAGCAGGAGCACGGACAGCACGATGTAGGCCGGGAGCACGATCCGGTTCGGCAACGTGTGGGTGTCGAGGTCGATGAGCGTCAACGAGATGCTGATCGCCATCAGGTACAGGAGTGCGACGAGCAGGATCGCAGCGTGGATCGTTCCGGGGACGCCGTCCAGCGTTGCCAGGGGCGACCACGGTGCGAGGACCGAGAGCAGCGTCACCGCGACGAACAGGAGGCCCGTGGCGGCTTCGACGAGCGGGTACCGGGCCGAGATGGGCGCGCCGCAGTCACGGCACCGGGCGCGCAGGACGAGCCAGGAGACCACGGGCACGTTGTCGCGGCTCCGGATCGCGTGACCGCATCCGGGGCACGAGCTGGCCGGCGCGACGACGGACTTGCCCGCGGGCACCCGGTGCACGACGACGTTCAGGAACGACCCGATCGCGAGACCGAGCACGCCGACCAGCGCGGCGACGAGGGGCGCCACAGCGGCGAAGGAAGTCACGGTCACTTCCCCGTCGGGGTGCCGTCAGCGCGGAACGCCGTGGCCGACTCGGTCTCGGTCGTCACACCGTAGGTGGTCGAGACCGGCTGCAGGAACTTGGGCGGGGCCGAGGACTTGAGTCTGCTGTCGTACGAGTACGCCTTCGCGTACCCGGTGAGGTACGAACCGTAGGAGGTCCGCACCGAGCCGCGGAACTGCTGCGCGATCGAACCGTAGATCGTCAGGATCCCGAGGTTCGACCCGAACGCACTGTTCTGCACGTTGAAGGTGCCGAGGTTGCTCGCGATGGCGGCATCGATCTCGATGTTCCGGGTCGGGGCGAGGTTGGCGGACGAACCCGACGAAGTGGAGCACGCGCTGCTCGTCCCGGAGGAGCACGAGATGGGGTTGTAGACGGACACTGCTCGCTGCCCCACGAGGCCGAGCATGTCGTCCGAGCCACGCCCGTTCTGGTAGACGATGCTCCCGGTCACGTAGACGAAGTTCTCGGCGGCCAGCGTCATCTGCCCTCCGAACGAACCCGACACGAAGACGTCGCCGTTCCGGCATCCGTAGTACCCGGAGTCACCGAGGCTGCCGGTGAACTCGTTGCTCTTCGGGTAGCCGAGTCCGTTCCCGTAGTCAGAGGTGGTCTTGCCGCTGGCGTCCTTCACGTTCTGCTGGCAGTAGACCGGCGAACCGGCGTTCACGGTCCCGTTCACGGTTCCGCCCGGGGGCGGTGTCGTGTTGGGCGCCCAGTAGTTGGGGTCTCCGCTTGCGCTGGGGACCGTCTGCACGAAGACCAGGTTCGACGGCAGGGTCGGGATGACCGCCCCCGCACCCGTCAGCGCCGAGACCGATCCACAGAGTGCGTCGTTCGTGCTGCCGCCGATGATCGTGCCGTTCGCGGCGCCGGAGAGCTGGGTCTTCTTCGTCCACGGTGAGACGACGCGCATCTTGCCGCCGGACAGGAAGGTGATCGACGTCGGCCCGGTGTAGATGCAGCCGGGCTTCGCGACCTTGTCGGGGATGTCCGTCCGTGCCTCCTGCTTCATGTTCGCGTTCGTGCTCGGCATCGGGAGGGTGCCCCTGGTCTCGATCCGACCGCCGTTGAACTTCGTCGAGGTCCGGCACGACGAGTCGACCTTCGTCTCCTTGCTCGTGTAGAAGAAGTCGGCTGCTCCGGTGTCGTACACGGCCCGGTTGAACGTCGCACCGCAGGCGGTGATGACGTCGTTCGTCCGGACGGGGCCGTCGAGCGTGTCGCCCGCTCCGAACTGCACCGCGTCGCAGCTGGTGTAGTAGTTCCAGTTGCTGTCGTTGCGGTGCGCCGAGGTACACCGCGTCGTCGTCGCAGCGCCCGTTGACGTCGTCGCGGTCTCACCGGTGAGGCTGGGGTCCTGCGACTCGTAGTTCGTGAACCACAGGTAGTTCACGAAGCCGTCACCGCGCAGGTCAACGACGAGTGTCCGGGTCGCGGCGTCCGCCTTGCCGGTGACGCGGAGACGGACCTTGCCGGTGTTCGCGTAGGCGGAGTTGTCGACCTCGTACCGGTAGAACTGATCAGTGCTCCCCACGACCGGTGCCCACGTCCCGCCCACGGTTGTTCCGAAGGCCTTGTTCGCAGTGTCGGTGGAGTACGTGCTCTCGCCTGAGAACGGGGTCCGCACCCCGTACCTCACGTACGCGTTGTCCGCCGCGAGGCGTCCCTGGTAGTCCGACAGGCCGGCGTACGCCGCAGCCATCGCCTTGTTGTAGTCGTCGTCGTTCGACGCCTTCGTCGCGCCGCTCGTCGCGGTCGCGACCACCAGCGAGAGCACGATCATGAGCACCGCGCCGAGGCCGATGACCGCGGCGAGCGCCACGCCACGTTCGTCGTCACGGCTGCGGAGGGCACGGACAAGTCGGATGAGCATCATGACTCCGTCGCTGCGCCGTAGTCGAGGTTGCGCAGGTTGATGTTCGCTTCGAAGGTGGTGTCGTTCGCGGTCGTCCCCGTCACGGATCCGACCGTGAGGGCCACGTCGACCGAGCGGATCGAGTCGAGGGTTGCGGCTGTCGGGGTGACGACGCCATCGGCGGCGTTCCGGTAGCTGAACAGGGGGCTGCCGGCGTTCGTCCGGATGACGTCGGCCAGCACGATGGTCTTCGTCGTGCCGGTGAACGTGCAGTACCCGTTCGCCGGGCAGTCGCCGCGCTGGAGCTGCATGCGGAGCTTCGTGCCCTGCGTGTCGATCGTGACCTTGGTGAGCCCGGCCCGGGACGTGGAGAGGTCGACGCCGGAGTAGAACCGCATGCTCGTCGCCGTCGCACTCTCGAACGCCGCCAGGTTCGTCGTCTTCGTCAGCTGCACGCGGGACGCTTCACGCAGGTACCGGCTCACCTGCGTCATGGAGGTCGTGCCCTGCCGTGTGCTGTCGTTGACCGACGAGACCGTCCGCTGGGCCTTGATCATCGAGACGAAGAAGCTCCCGACCAACGTGAGCAGCAGTGACGTGACGAGCATCGCCACGAGGAGCTCGACGAGCGTGATGCCCCGTTGCTCCGAGTGGAGACGACGGATGATCGCCCGCATCAGCTGACCGGCCTGGGATCGACCATCACGGCACCACTCCGGACGGCGCCGTTCGTGACCATCGCGGCGTTCTCGTTCGTGAGGGCGAGGGCGTTCGTCGTGGATCCGGCCGTGTCCCCGGAGTAGATCTTCCAGGTCCCCCACGGCAACGCGATCGACGCAGTGCCCGCTGCGAGCTTCGGGAACTGCAGGGTCATCCCTGCGGCACAGCCCGGGTCGCCGTTCACGGGCGTCGTCGTCTTCGCGGTCAGGAACTTGCCCGCCGTCAGACCCGAGAGCTTGACCGCCCCCATCTGCACGGTGATCGTCGCCTTGTTGTTCAAGGGCTCCGAGGGTGTCCCGACCTTCGACTTCGCATTCGGGGTCGTCCAGGACCCCGGCTCCGGGCTGAGACAGGTCGACGACGAGGTACCCGACGCGTCGACGACGTACGACCCGGCGACCACCCGGTAGCTCCCGTACGGGAACAGCGACGCCGACCCGGCGGTGTTCGGCAGTTGGGTGGTGCCGGAGGTCGGGTTGATGAGCGTCGTCGGCATGTTGGTGGGGAGCATCGCGCCCACGTCCGGGGTGGACGTGTACGTGAACGTGTACTTCGCTGCCATGTCGAAGCTGAACGCCGCAGCCCCGGAGGCGCCAGCAGCGACGGTGATCGTCTGCGATGACGGGCTGACCTGCTGGTTCGAGTCGACGTAGCCGCTCCGAGCGATCTTCACCGAGTACGTGCCGGGATCGACTCCGGAGACGTAGGTGCACCCCTCGTCATCGGTCGCGGGCATGGTGACCCCGTCCGGGCCGGTGACGGTCGGGATGATCCCGGAAACCCCGACGCCGTTCGCGTTCGTGACCCCGATCAGGATCGAACCCGTGCTGTCCGAGTTGATGTTCGTCAGCGGAGCGATGGCGCTCGACATGGTGACCTGCTGCGAGCCCGATGACGATGCACTCGTCTTCCAGCTGACCGTGACGGTGACGGCTTTGTAGGACAGCACGCCTTCGCCGGTGCCGCAGGCCGTCGCGCTTCCCGAGGACCGGGTCCACGACACCTTGCGCGTGAGGGCGAAGGTCTGGTTACCGACCTTCGGCGAATCGGTACCGCTCTTGATGTCGAAGATGCTCGGGAGGTCGCGGAGGCCGTCGATGTCCTCCATCGCGATCGTCGATGCGACCTCGCGCGCACGGGTGTCCTTCGACAGCACCAGTGAGGCAGCGATGCCGGCGGCGATCCCGGCGGCGATCAGGGCGAAGATCGTCATCGCGACCATCACCTCGATGATCGTGAAGCCGTCCTCGTTGTCCCGTGCGGAACGCAGTCGCTCGGCGATGCGCGAGATCATGGCGTCCCTTCTGGCCGGAGTGGAAGTACATCAGGGCGGACGGTGACCCACAGGTCAACGTCCACCCTGACTGTGGTGTTACGGGGTCTTCTTCGTGAAGACGCCCGCAGCGCAGGTGCCCTCAGCCACACCCGCCGAGTCCGTGGCAGCGAACGTCTTCGAGGTGGCCTTGCTCGTGCCCTGGATGCAGAAGGCGGTCTTGTCCGCGTTGGCCGTGTAGACGAGGGTCGTGTCGCCGCCGACGGTCGTGCCCGCCTTCTTGTAGTCAGCGGTCGTGATGTCCGTCTTGTCGGCGGGGAACGTTCCGTCACCGTTCGTCGCGATGCTCACCACGGCGGTCTTCGCGTTGGTGACGTCCGACTTGACGGCCGAGTCCTTCGCGTTGTTCTGCACGCCGATGTACACCGGGATGGCGATCGCGGCCAGGATGCCGATGATGATGACGACGACGAGGAGCTCGATGAGCGTGAAGCCCTTCTCGCCGTCCTTCAGGAGACCCTTGCGGCGAGCGTCGAGCTTGCCCATGAGAGCGAAGTACATGGTTGTTTCCATTCTGCGGGGAATGTCGGGGAAATGGGTTCGGGGCTTGCTCGGCCGCCGCAGATCAGCGTATTGGGGGCACATCGAGCGGCCAATCCCGAGAACGGGGGCCATGCTGGGCACAAAACACCCCCAGTGCGGGGGAGGGTCGATTTCGACAATGCCCCCGCATGGGGGGGAATGACTAGGAAGCGTTCTGCACGACGTTGGTGATCTGGAAGATCGGCATGTAGAGCGCGATGATCATCCCGCCCACCACAACGCCAAGGAACGCGATGAGCAGCGGCTCGATCAGCGAGGTGAGGGCGTCGGTGGTCGCCTCGACCTCGGCGTCGTAGAACACCGCGATCTTCTCGAGCATGATCTCGAGGGAACCGGCGTCTTCACCGACCGCGACCATCTGCGTCACCATTGCCGGGAAAACCGATTGCGCGGCGAGCGGCACCGCGATTGATTCACCTTTCCGCACCGCCTCTGCGACATTGTCGAGCGCGCGCTTCACGACGAAGTTGTTCGACACTTCCCCGACGATCCGCAATGCCTGCAGAATGGGAACACCGGCACCGATCATGTTCGAGAAGTTGCGAGCGAACCGAGCAATGACGATCTTCTTCTGCAGCGGGCCGAAGACCGGCAGTTTCAGGGTGATCGGATCGATGAACGCCCGGACGCGTTCGGTGTTCTTGTTCGCTCGCCACCACAGCCACGCCAGCACGACGACGATCGCGAGCGGGATCGCGACGTACCGCATGGCGTGTGACAGCGTCACGAGGATCTGCGTCGGCAGCGGGAGCGTGCCGCCGAGCGACGAGAACATGTCCTGGAAGATCGGGACGATGAAGATGAGCATGATGGCGACCGCCACCAGCGACATCACGAGCACGACCACCGGGTAGGTCATCGCCGACTTGATCGTCGAGCGGAGCTTGTGCTCCTTCTCGAAGTTCGTGGCGATGGAGTCCATGGCCTGATCGAGGAACCCGCCGGTCTCCCCCGCACGGATCATGTTGATCATGATCGGCGGGAAGTCGACCGGGTACTTCGCGACGGCGTCGGAGAACGAGACACCGCGCTCGACGTCGTCGCGGACCTTGCCGAGGATGTCCTTGAGCTTCTTGTTCTCGGTCTGGTCGGACAGGATCGTCAGGGTCCGCAGGAGCGAGAGCCCCGAGGTGAGCATCGTCGAGGCCTGTCGCGACATGATCGCGAGGTCCTTGAGACCGACGCCCTTCTCGAACCCGGGGATCTTGATCTCGGTCTGCAGCCCGGTGCCGGCCTTGGCTTCGGTGATGGCGATCGGTGACACGCCCATGCCCCGGAGGCGCTGGACGACGGCGCCCTCGGACGCGGCGTCGAGGCGACCCTTGACGAGCTTGCCGGCGCCGTCACGCCCGCGGTAGTCGAACGCGAGTGACATCAGTAGCCTCCGGAGAACTTGTCGCCGAAGTCGATGCCGCTGGCGGCGATCGCGGCGGCCGAGGAGTCGGACGGGGACTCGACGCGCTGGACGAGCCGGTCGAAGCCCTCTTCGTCGTGCACCTTCTCCATCGCGGCCTTGCGCGAGATGGTGCCGACGTTGACCAGTTCGGCGAGGTCCTGGTCCATGGTGTGCATGCCGAGGTCACGGCCGGCCTGCATGGCGGAGGTGATCTGGTAGGTCTTGCCCTCGCGGATGAGGTTGCCGATGGCCGGGGTGATCGTCATGATCTCGGTGGCGACGACCCGGCCGACGCCGTTGGCCTTCGGGACGAGGGTCTGGCAGACGACGCCCTGCAGGGTGGCCGCGAGCTGGGTGCGGATCTGCCCCTGCTGGTGCGGCGGGAAGACGTCGATGACGCGGTCGATCGTGCCCGGTGCGCTCTGCGTGTGCAGGGTGGCGAACACCAGGTGGCCGGTCTCGGCGGCGGTGAGCGCGACGGAGATGGTCTCGAGGTCGCGGAGCTCACCGATCAGGATGACGTCGGGGTCCTGCCGCAGCACGTGCTTGAGCGCCGAGGCGAAGGAGTGGGTGTCGGCGCCGACCTCGCGCTGGTTGATGATCGACCGCTTGTGGTCGTGCATGAACTCGATCGGGTCCTCGACCGTGACGATGTGGTCGGCACGGCTCTCGTTGACCAGGTCGATGAGCGCGGCGAGGGTGGTCGACTTGCCCGAACCGGTCGGACCGGTGACGAGGACCAGTCCACGGGGGAGGCCGGCGAAGTCACCGACGTGCGCGGGGATGGCGAGCTGCTTGAGCGTCTTGATCCGGGTGGGGATGATGCGGAACGCCGCGCCCCAGTTGCCGCGCTGCTGGTAGTAGTTCACGCGGAAGCGGTACTCCGGCGACAGCGAGTACGCGAAGTCGAGCTCCTGGTCGTGGTCGAACTGCCCGGCCTGTTCGACGGACAGCAGCGTCTTGAGTGCCGCGATGACCTTGCCACGCGACCACGCGCCTCCGGGCACGGCCGGCCGGAGCGAGCCGTCGACGCGGACGGTGGGCGGGGCGTCGGCCGTGACGTGCAGGTCGGAGGCCCCCTGGTAGACGACCTGTGCGAGTGCGGTGATGAGGTCGGGGTCGGCGACCTCGCGTGCGTGCCGGGCGAAGTCGATGTCACCGGCCGAGGCCGCGGCGGGGGCCGGAGCAGGTGCCGGCGGTGCGGCGTGGTGGGCGCCGCTGTAGGCGATGGCCGGCAGCTGCTGGGTCGCCGGCTCGGCGTACCCGTAGGTGGCGGTCGAGGACGGCACCGCGGCGGGCGGCGTCGCCGGAGCGGTCGCGGACTGCGCCACGGGCGCAGCCACCGGACCACCCACGGACCCGGCAACCGGGCTGGCCACGGCCGTGCCGGTGGGCGCGGGCCACACCGCCGAGTCGTCCGTCAGGTCGTAGACCTGCTCGGGCGGGGCAGCGGCTGCCGCGGCCAGACGCGCGGCACGGCGGGAGCCGACCTCGGCGCCGGGGGTGCCGGGGTGCCATCCGGCGACGGGCTCGTCGCCGGGCATGGTGATGTCGTACACGGAGTCGGTCATCTGCTCGTCCTGTTCCCCGGTCACGCGACGACGCGCAGGATCTCGTCGACGCTCGTCATGCCGAGCTTGACCTTCTCGAAGCCGTCCTGGCGGAGCGTGAGCATGCCCTGTTGCTGGGCGACGCGACTGATCTCCGCGCTCGAGGCGCGACCGACGGCGAGCCGCTCGATCTCCTCGGTCACGGTCATGACCTCGTGCAGGGCGATGCGGCCGCGGTACCCGGTGTTCGAGCAGACGGCGCAGCCGACCGGGGCGAAGAACGCGGGCATCTCGTCGCCGGGGGCCAGGAACCCGAGCGCCCGGAGCTGCTCGATCTCGTACACGGCGGGCGCCTTGCACCGGTCGCACAGCCGTCGTGCGAGGCGCTGGGCGACGACGGAGTCGAGGGCGGACCCGACCAGGAACGGCTCGATGTCCATCTCGGTCAGGCGGGTCACGGCCGACGGGGCGTCGTTGGTGTGCAGGGTCGAGAGCACGAGGTGCCCGGTCAGCGACGCCTCGATCGCGATCTGGGCGGTCTCGTGGTCGCGGATCTCACCGAGCAGCACGACGTCGGGGTCGGAGCGGAGGATCGAGCGGAGCGCGGAGGCGAACGTCAGGCCGGCCTTCGGGTTGACCTGCACCTGGTTGATGCCGGCCATCCGGTACTCGACCGGGTCCTCCACCGTGATGACGTTGATCTCGGGCTTCGCCACGGCGTTGAGGGTCGTGTACAGCGTCGTCGACTTGCCCGAACCGGTGGGACCGGTGACCAGGATCATGCCGTAGGGCTTCGAGTACGACCGCTGGTACGCCTGGAAGTTCTGCTCGAGGAGGTTGAGGTCCTTGAGGGTCAGCGAGGTGTTCGTGTTGTCGAGGATCCGCATGACGACCTTCTCGCCCCACACAGTGGGCAGCGTCGCGACGCGGAGGTCGATCTGCCGGCCGCCGTGCCGCACGGACATGCGGCCGTCCTGCGGCTTGCGACGCTCGGCGATGTCGATGTCGCTCATGATCTTCAGGCGGCTGATCACGCCGTTCTGGATGTTCTTCGGCGCCGGCGCCATCTCGTGCAGCACGCCGTCGATGCGGTACCGGATCCGGACCTCGTGCTCGCCGGGCTCGATGTGGATGTCGGACGCGTGGTCCTGGATGGCCTGCGACACGAGCAGGTTCACGAACCGGACGATCGGGACGTCGTCGAGGGCGCCGTCGGCGATGTCGATCTGCGCCTTCGAGGTCGTCGACGCTTCTTCTTCGAGCGATGACGTCAGGTCGTTCAGCTCGTCGTCGGCGCGCAGGTACCGGTCGAGGGCAGCGACGAGGTCACGCTCCTCGACCTGCAGCGGCTTGATCGCGCGACCGGATGCGGTCCGGGCGTCGTCGATGGCGAGCACGTTCGTGGGGTTCACCATCGCGAGGATGAGCAGGTCGCCCTCGAACCCGACGCCGAGCACACCGTGGCGCCGGCACAGGGCCGCCGGCAGGATCGACACCGCGGTGCCGTCGACAGGGTAGTCGCTCAGCGGGACGGTGCGTGAGTTGTTCGACGCGGCCCGGGCGGTGATGAACTGGGCCTCGCTCACGACGCCCTGGTCGACCAGGCCGCGGATGGCGCGCTCGTCGAGGTCCTCGTCACCCGTCATCGCATCGAGGTGCTCGATGGGCAGGGCGCCGTTCAGGATGAGGATCTCGGACAGGGTCGCCATGAGTCCCGTGCCTCCTTGGACTCGCGCACGGCGAGACGTCGTCGGGTGATGCGCCACCAGGGATGTGGCGCCCGACCACGCTACTTCTGGGGCCCTCGCCGACCGCAGTCCCAGAAAGAGGGGGCGGAGGGGGTCCGGCTGCACCCAGAACTGGGGTCCACGACCGGTTCGGCCCCGGTCCGGGGGACGCTTCGGCCGGTTCGCGGTGGTCGTCGGAGGGTGCATGTCCGCCATCCTCCCGGACCCCGCACCGCTCCCGCAGCCATGGCGAGCAGTCCGTGGAGAACGTCGGCGTCGCACGGGGGTGTGGAGGAACGAGGCCGCCGTCCGACACGGGCCGGACAGCGCGGCGCCGCGGAATCCCTCTCGACGCGCGCCCCCACCCGGGCACATGATGAGACATGGACATCACGAGCGTGACCGTGGGGTTGCCCGTCAGCGACATCGAGGCGTCCTGCCTCTGGTACGGCGCGGTCTTCGAGCGCACCGAGCCGGACCTCGAGCCCGAGGACGGCGTCGCCGAGTACGAGGTCGGCGGCATCTGGATCCAGCTCTACGTCGACGAACAGGCCGAGGAGAACCCGGTCAGCGTCCGCTTCGGCGTCGACGACGTCGCCGCGCAGCACGCACGCATCGGCGCGCTCGGCATCGACATCGGCCCCGTCGAGTGCGTCGACGGGGCCGTCGACTGGTTCGACGTCCGCGACCCCGACGGCAACGTGCTGAGCCTGTTCTCGCTGGTCGACGAGACCGGACGCGGTTCCGGACGCGACAACGGCGCGGGTCGCGCGCTCTAGACGCGACCCCACGGCGGACGGGAGGCCCGTGGCGGCCCCGCACCGCGCCTCCAGGCCGTCACGTGGTGACGACACGACGAAGGCCCCGCCTCCTTGCGGAGACGGGGCCTTCGTGGGATCACATCAGGCTCAGTTGTACGTGCCCGGCGTGAAGTCGTCCGACGAGAAGCTGTCGAAGTCGACGAAGCTCAGGTCGGCGTCCGAGAACGACGAGTCGTCAGCGAAGATGCGGTTGGGGTACCGCTCCGCCTTCGCCTCTTCGGTCGCGTTCACGTCCACGTCACGGTACCGGCTGAGGCCCGTCCCGGCGGGGATGAGCTTACCGATGATGACGTTCTCCTTGAGGCCGACGAGGTGGTCCTGCTTGCCCTCCATGGCCGCCTGCGTGAGCACGCGGGTGGTCTCCTGGAAGGAAGCGGCGGACAGCCACGACTCGGTCGCGAGGGACGCCTTCGTGATGCCCATGACCTCCTGGCGAGCCGAGGCGGTCTTGCGACCCTCCTGCAGCGCCGCACGGTTCAGCGCGTTGTAGCGCGACCGGTCGACGAGCTCACCCGGCAGCAGGTCGGTGTCGCCGTGGTCGACGACGGTGACCTTGCGGAGCATCTGGCGGACGATGACCTCGATGTGCTTGTCGTGGATCGGCACACCCTGCGAGCCGTAGACGTCCTGCACACCGTTGACCAGGTGCTTCTGGACCTCTCGGACACCCTTGACCCGGAGGACTTCCTTCGGGTCGACGGTGCCAGCGATGAACTGCTCGCCGAGCTCGACGTGCTGGTTGTCCTCGATGAGGAGCGTCGCACGCTTGAGCACCGGGTAGATGAACGGCTCGTCGCCGTTGTCCGGCGTGAGGATGATCCGACGACCCTTGTCCGTGTCCTCGACCACGACGCGGCCGGGGGCCTCGGCGATCGGGGACGCGCCCTTGGGGGTACGCGCCTCGAAGAGCTCCGTGACACGCGGCAGACCCTGGGTGATGTCGTCGGCCGAGGCCGAACCACCCGTGTGGAAGGTACGCATCGTCAGCTGGGTACCGGGCTCACCGATGGACTGCGCGGCGATGATGCCGACTGCCTCACCGATGTCGACCAGGTTGCCGGTGGCGAGCGAACGGCCGTAGCACTTCGCGCAGACACCGACGGCCGACTCGCAGGTCAGGACCGAGCGCACCTTGATGCTCTCGACACCGGCTGCCAGCAGCTTCTCGAGGAGCACGTCACCGACGTCCTCGCGAGCCTCTGCCACGACCGTGCCCTGTGCGTCCACGGCCTCGGTGGCCAGGGTGCGGGAGTACACGGTGTTCTCGACGCGGGGGTCGCGGACGAGCTTGCCGTCGGCGTCCACGGTCGCGATCGGCAGCTCGAGGCCACGCGTCGTGCCGCAGTCGTCCTCGCGGATGATGACGTCCTGCGAGACGTCCACGAGACGACGGGTGAGGTACCCGGAGTCCGCGGTACGGAGCGCGGTGTCGGCAAGACCCTTACGAGCACCGTGGGTGGCGATGAAGTACTCCGCCACGGTCAGGCCCTCGCGGTACGAGTTGATGATCGGGCGGGCGATGATCTCGCCCTTCGGGTTGTTCACCAGACCACGCATACCGGCGATGTTGCGGACCTGGAGCCAGTTACCACGAGCACCGGACGACACCATGCGGTTGATGGTGTTGTCGACCGGGAAGTTGTCGCGCATCTCCTGCGCGATCTCGTTCGTGGCCTCGGTCCAGATCTTGATCAGGTCGGCACGACGCTCGGAGTCGGTGATCAGACCCTTGTCGAACTCGCCCTGCACCTTGGCGGCCTGGATCTCGTAGCCCGCGATGATCTCCTTCTTGCGAGGAGGCGTCACGACGTCCGACAGGGCGACGGTCACACCGGAGCGGGTGCCCCAGTAGAAGCCGGCGTCCTTGATCCGGTCCAGCGCAGCGGCCGTCTCGGTCTTGGAGTAGCGCTCGGCGAGGTCGTTGACGATCGCGGAGAGCACACCCTTGTCGGTGACCTTCTGGACGAACGGGTAGTTCGCCGGCAGGGTCTCGTTGAAGAGCGCACGGCCCAGGGTCGTCTCGAGCAGCACGGTGTCGCCCTGCTCGTAGCCCTCGGGAGCTTCACCCTCGGCGAAGTGGACACCCGTCATGCGGATCTTCGCCATCGCGTTGAGGTGCAGCGTGTGCTGGTCGTTGGCCAGGATCGCCTCGGCGACCGAGGAGAACGCACGGCCTTCACCGACGGCGCCCTCGCGGACGGTCGTCAGGTGGTGCAGACCGATGATCATGTCCTGTGCGGGCAGGGTCACCGGGCGGCCGTCGGACGGCTTCAGGATGTTGTTCGAGGCGAGCATCAGGATGCGGGCCTCGGCCTGGGCCTCGACCGACAGCGGCAGGTGCACGGCCATCTGGTCACCGTCGAAGTCCGCGTTGAACGCAGCACACACGAGCGGGTGGAGCTGGATGGCCTTGCCCTCGACGAGCTGCGGCTCGAACGCCTGGATGCCCAGACGGTGCAGCGTCGGCGCACGGTTCAGCAGCACGGGGCGCTCGCGGATGATCTCCTCGAGCACGTCCCACACCTGCGGACGCGAACGCTCGACCATGCGCTTGGCCGACTTGATGTTCTGCGCGTGCGACAGGTCGATCAGGCGCTTGATCACGAACGGCTTGAAGAGCTCGAGCGCCATCTGCTTGGGCAGACCGCACTGGTGCAGCTTCAGCTGCGGGCCGACGATGATGACCGAACGGCCCGAGTAGTCGACGCGCTTGCCGAGCAGGTTCTGGCGGAAACGACCCTGCTTGCCCTTGAGCATGTCGCTCAGGGACTTCAGGGCGCGGTTGCCGGTACCCGTGACCGGACGACCACGACGACCGTTGTCGAACAGCGCGTCAACGGCTTCCTGCAGCATGCGCTTCTCGTTGTTCACGATGATCTCGGGGGCACCGAGGTCGAGCAGGCGGCGGAGACGGTTGTTGCGGTTGATCACACGACGGTAGAGGTCGTTGAGGTCCGACGTGGCGAAACGGCCACCGTCGAGCTGCACCATCGGGCGCAGCTCCGGCGGGATGACCGGTACGACGCCGAGCACCATCGCGGCCGGCGAGTTGCCGGTGGCGAGGAAGGAGCTGACGACGCGCAGACGCTTGATCGCGCGGATCTTCTTCTGGCCCTTGCCCTCGGCGATCTGCAGACGCAGCGCCTCGGCCTCGGCGGCCAGGTCGAACGCCTCGAGCCGGAGCTTGATCGCCTCGGCGCCCATGTAGGCGTCGAAGTAGATCCCGAACCGGTCCTGGAGCTCGTGGAAGACGGCGTCCTCGGGCTTGAGGTCGCCCACCTTGAGGTTGCGGAAGTCCTCCCACACACGCTCGAGACGGGTGATGTCCTCGTCGAACGACTTGCGGACCTGGGACATCTCCTTCTCGGCGGTGTCCTTGGTGCGGCGCTTGACGTCGGCCTTCGCACCCTCTTCCTCAAGGGCTGCGAGGTCGTCCTCGAGCTTCTTGAGGCGGTCGGCGATGATCGAGTCGCGCTGGCCCTCGAGGGTCTTGATCTCGAGACGCATCTCGTTCTCGAGACCCGGCATGTCCGCGTGACGGCCCTCTTCATCGATGTCGATGATCATGTACGCCGCGAAGTAGATGACCTTCTCGAGGTCCTTCGGCGCCATGTCGAGGAGGTACCCGAGGCGCGACGGGACGCCCTTGAAGTACCAGATGTGCGTGACGGGGGCAGCGAGCTCGATGTGGCCCATGCGCTCACGACGGACCGAGGACTTGGTGACCTCGACGCCGCAGCGCTCGCAGACGATGCCCTTGAACCGGACACGCTTGTACTTGCCGCAGGCGCACTCCCAGTCGCGGGAAGGACCGAAGATCTGCTCGCCGAACAGACCGTCCTTCTCGGGCTTCAGGGTGCGGTAGTTGATGGTCTCCGGCTTCTTGACCTCGCCGTACGACCACTGACGGATGTCCTCGGCGGTCGCGAGGCCGATCCGAATGGCGTCAAAGGAAGTTGCTTCGAGCAATGTTCTTCTCTCTTGCTGATTCAGGCTTCGATGTACGGGCGGGATCAGATGTCGTCGACGGAGGACGACTCGAACCGCGAGGAGATGTTGATGCCCAGCTCCTCCGCAGCGCGGAAGACCTCGTCATCGTTGTCGCGCAGGCTGACCGCCTGGCCGTCGGCCGAGAGGACCTCGACGTTCAGGCAGAGCGACTGCATCTCCTTCATGAGGACCTTGAAGGACTCGGGGATGCCGGGTTCCTGGATGTTCTCGCCCTTGACGATCGCCTCGTAGACCTTCACGCGGCCGAGGATGTCGTCGGACTTGATCGTCAGGAGCTCCTGGAGGGCGTAGGCGGCACCGTACGCTTCGAGCGCCCACACCTCCATCTCACCGAATCGCTGTCCACCGAACTGCGCCTTACCACCCAGCGGCTGCTGCGTGATCATCGAGTACGGACCGGTCGAACGCGCGTGGATCTTGTCGTCGACCAGGTGGTGCAGCTTGAGGATGTACATGTAGCCGACCGAGACGGGCTCCGGGAACGGCTCGCCGGAGCGGCCGTCGAAGAGCTGCGCCTTGCCGGACGAGCCGATCAGGCGCTCGCCGTCGCGGTTCGGGAGGGTCGAGTCGAGGAGGCCCTCGATCTCGCGCTCGTACGCACCGTCGAACACCGGGGTTGCGACCTTGGTGCCGGGCTCGGCGCTGTGCGCTGCCTCCGGCAGGTTCTCGGCCCATTCCTGGATGCCCTCGACGTTCCAGCCCTGCTTGGCGAGCCACCCGAGGTGGATCTCGAGCACCTGGCCGAAGTTCATGCGGCCGGGGACGCCGAGCGGGTTGAGGACGATGTCGACGGGGGTGCCGTCGGCGAGGAACGGCATGTCCTCGACCGGGAGGATGGTCGAGATGACGCCCTTGTTGCCGTGACGACCGGCGAGCTTGTCACCCGCGGTGATCTTGCGCTTCTGGGCGATGTAGACGACCACGCGCTGGTTGACACCAGAGCCGAGTTCGTCGTCACCGTCCTGCGAGTCGAACACCTTGACGCCGATGATCGTGCCCTCTTCACCGTGGGGCACCTTGAGCGAGGTGTCGCGGACTTCGCGCGACTTCTCGTTGAAGATGGCACGGAGCAGACGCTCCTCGGCGCTCAGCTCGGTCTCGCCCTTCGGCGTGACCTTGCCGACGAGGATGTCGCCGGGGCGGACCTCGGCACCGATGCGGATGATGCCGCGCTCGTCGAGGTCGGCCAGCAGGTCCGGGCTGACGTTGGGGAGGTCACGGGTGATCTCCTCCTTGCCGAGCTTGGTGTCGCGGGCGTCGACCTCGTACTCCTCGATGTGGATCGAGGAGAGCGTGTCGTCCTTGATGAGGTTCTGCGACAGGATCATCGCGTCCTCGTAGTTGTAGCCCTCCCACGGCATGAACGCGACGAGGAGGTTCTTGCCGAGCGCGAGCTCGCCGTTCTCCGTCGCGGGACCGTCGGCGATGACCTCGCCCTGCTCCACGCGCTCGCCTGCGGAGACGATGACGCGGTGGTTGTAGCTCGTGCCCTGGTTGGAGCGGTCGAACTTGCGCAGGTAGTAGGTCTGCGTGCCGCCCTCGTCGAGCTGCAGGGTGACGGCGTCGGCCGAGACCTCGGAGACGACACCGGCCTTGTCGGCGGTGACGACGTCGCCGGCGTCGATGGCCGTGTAGCCCTCCATGCCGGTACCGACGAGCGGCGACTCGGAACGGAGCAGCGGGACGGCCTGACGCTGCATGTTCGCACCCATCAGGGCGCGGTTCGCGTCGTCGTGCTCGAGGAACGGGATGAGCGACGTCGCGACCGACACCATCTGGCGCGGGGAGACGTCCATGTAGTCGACCTCGTCCTTGGCGACGAGTTCGACCTCGCCACCCTTCTTGCGGACGAGCACCTTGTCGTCGGCGAAGTGGAAGTCGTTCGTCAGCGGGGCGTTGGCCTGCGCGACGACGAACTCGTCCTCTTCCGAAGCGGTGAGGTAGTCGATGGTCTTCGTGACCTCGCCGTTGACGACGCGACGGTACGGGGTCTCGATGAAGCCGAAGGAGTTGATCCGACCGAACGACGCGAGCGAACCGATCAGGCCGATGTTCGGGCCTTCCGGGGTCTCGATCGGGCACATGCGGCCGTAGTGCGACGGGTGGACGTCACGGACCTCGACGCCGGCACGCTCACGGGACAGACCACCCGGGCCGAGGGCCGAGAGACGACGCTTGTGCGTCAGGCCCGCGAGCGGGTTGTTCTGGTCCATGAACTGCGACAGCTGGGACGTTCCGAAGAACTCCTTGATCGCGGCGACGACCGGACGCACGTTGATGAGCGTCTGGGGCGTGATCGCCTCGATGTCCTGCGTGGTCATGCGCTCGCGGACGACGCGCTCCATGCGGGACAGACCCGTGCGGACCTGGTTCTGGATGAGTTCGCCGACGGCGCGGATGCGACGGTTGCCGAAGTGGTCGATGTCGTCCACGTCGAGGCGCAGCTGCACCGGCTCGCCGTCACGGACGCCGTCGATCGTGGTGCGCTCAGCGTGCAGCGACACCAGGTACTTGATCGTCGCGACGATGTCCTTGACGGTGAGCACCGAGTCGGACAGCGGGGCGTCCATGCCGAGCTTGCGGTTGACCTTGTAGCGGCCGACCTTCGCCAGGTCGTAGCGCTTCGGGTTGAAGTAGAAGTTGTCGAGGAGCGCACGCGCGGCCTCGGCAGCGACCTGCTCGCCGGGACGGAGCTTGCGGTAGATGTCCTTGAGCGCCTCTTCCTTCGTGAGGACGGCGTCCTTCTCGAGGGTCGACTCGATCGACGCGAAGCCCTGGAACTCGTCCATGATCTCTTCGCTCGTCAGGCCGAGGGCCTTGAGGAAGACGGTCACGGACTGCTTGCGCTTGCGGTCGATGCGCACGCCCACCTGGTCGCGCTTGTCGATCTCGAACTCGAGCCAGGCACCACGCGACGGGATGATCCGCGCCGAGTAGATGTCCTTGTCGGAGGTCTTCTCCTGCTGGCGCTCGAAGTACACGCCGGGCGAACGGACGAGCTGCGACACGACGACGCGCTCGGTGCCGTTGATGATGAACGTGCCGCGCTCGGTCATGAGCGGGAAGTCACCCATGAAGACCGTCTGCGTCTTGATCTCACCCGTCATGTGGTTCATGAACTCGGCGTTGACGTACAGCGGAGCGGCGTAGGTCTTGCCGCGCTCCTTGCAGTCATCGATCGAGTACTTCGGGTCTTCGAGCTCCGGCGCGGTGAACGAGAGCTGCATGGTCTCGCCGAGGTCCTCGATCGGGGAGATCTCCTCGAAGATCTCCTCGAGCCCCGAGTGCAGTGCGAGGTCGGTACGACCCTGCTCCTGCCCTTCGGCGAGGCGGGCCTTCCAGACGTCGTTGCCGACGAGCCAGTCGAAGCTCTCCGTCTGGAGTGCGAGCAGATCAGGAACCGTGAGGGTGTCCGTGATCTTGGCGAACGAGAGTCGCGAGTGGTTGCGACCGTTCTTGGGGTTGGTGGATGCGTTGGGCGCAGCAGCCAAGGGTGTGACCTCCGGTAGGCCCCGTCGGGCCGACACTGACGAGCAGTGTGTAGGTGAGTGGATTGATCGCTCGGCGAACCCTGAGATGCAAGCCCTGCGACCACGCCGACGCGTGCCTTGACGCGGAACGTCGGTGCACGTGTGGGATGATCTCCGTGAGCGGTACCCGCCGCCATATACGGGTCCGGCTGCACCAGGGCGAGATGAGTTTCTGTCTCAGAACTCTGCGTCGACCGCAATATGACGACACGGATGCCAGGGAGCGCGAACTGTCATCATAGTTCGCTCCGTGGCGCGCTGTCCAGTCCCGGCTTGACCGGATTCGGCAGTGGCGTGTATAAGCCGCCACACGCCGCTTCCATTCCCGTGCTCAGCCGGGTCCGTGCTCAGCCGGCACCCTGCTCAGCCCAGGCGCTCGCGCTCGACGTGATCCGCGCCTCCCGGCCCTCCCGGCAGTCCGGCCAGCGCACGGAACGCGTCCTCCGGGCGACGCGTGCGGACGAACGTGACCCGGCCCCGGTCGTCCGTGAGCTCGATCCCGAGCCCCGGCGTGAGGATGAGCGCACGCTCGCCGCGACGGATCCGCAGGCCGACACCGCCGTAGGTGGCCGCGTCCGCCTCGACCAGGCGGACGTCGGTGATCCGCCGGCGCGGGATGCGCCGCGGCGGGAGCGGACGGAAGTGCAGGGTCACGTGCCGCTCGGTGACGGTGAACCCGGCCCGGGCGAGCAGGAGCAGCGACCCGAGGGCGACGGCGAGCAGGGCCGGCACCAGCAGGGCGACCTCCGGCGCGTCCCCGGGCCAGCCGAGCACGGCGGCGGACAGGCCGGCACCGCCGAGGAGCAGCGCCGTGCCGACGACCCGCATCCAGGTCGGTGCCGTCTCGCGGTCGGCGTGGAACGGCAGAGAGGCGCGGAACGGCAGGGCGGCGCTGGACGGATGGGCGGCACGGGACGGCCGGGAGGCCCGGATCACCCGGGTGGGTCGGGTCCCGGACCGGCGCGTGTCCGGGGTGGCGAGGCGTGCGGTGGGCACGCTCATGGTGTCGGCGGTCATGACGGAGGTCTCCTGCGGCGGATCAGCAGTGGTGCACTCGTCATCGGGTGCGGTGCGTTCGACGGCCAGCGCGCGCGGGTGGCCGGAGGGGTGGCACGCAGCAGCACGCCGACGGCGCGCACGCTCGAGCGGTGGGGGCGCTCACGGGCACGTCGTGGTCACGGTGTCCGGGCGGACGCGTGGTGTGTGGGGCACACACGCATCGACGCTCTGGCGTCGTGACGACAGGCGTCAACGGTACGCAACGAGTCTTGGCGTCCGCTGGTCGTCCATGTGTACGCATTCACGTGTCCGCAGTGCGTCGCCCGGGGACGACGGGGTGCGGACGGTCAGCGCAGGACGCGGGCGACGGCCTCGGCGCGGGTCCGGACCCCGAGCTTCGCGAAGACCTGGTTCACGTACGACTTCACGGTGGGCACCGTCAGGAACAGCTCGGCGGCGATCTGCGGATTCGTCCGGCCGTCCGCGATCCGCTCGAGGACGTCCACTTCGCGCGGGGTGAGCTCCGGGAACCGCGCACCGAGCGACGGACCGGGATCGGGATCGGGATCGGGCGACGCAGGCGCAGGCGCCGCGGAACCAGCAGCGACACCGTTGCCTGCACCGGCACCACCGGCGAGGCGCGCCACCAGCCGCGCCCCCACGGTCGCGTCGAAGGTCGACTGCCCGGCGGCCACCGCACGCACCGCGGTCGCGATCTCCGCGCGCCCGGCGTCCTTCGTCAGGTAGCCGCGCGCTCCCGCCCGCAGCGCAGTGACGATGGAGTCGTCGTCGGCGTAGGTCGTCAGCACCAGGACCGCGACCCCGGGGTGCTCGGCGACGATCCGCGCGGTGGCGGTCGGTCCGTCGACCCCCGGCATCCGCAGGTCCATCAGGACGACGTCGGGCACGTGCCGGCCGACGGCGGCGATCGCCTCGGCACCGTCCGCCGCCTGCCCGACGACCTGCAGGTCGGGCACGAGTGACAGCACCGTCACCAGGCCGTCGCGGACGATGGCCTGGTCGTCGACCACGAGCACCCGGATGGTCACGAGCGGTCGTCCTCGGCGACCGGAGCCCGGACGTCGACGGGCAGGTGCATGGCGACGACGAACTCGTCGTCGGAACGCTCGGCCTCCACCGTGGCCTCGCTGCCGAGTTCCGCGAACCGCTCGCGCATCCCGAGCACCCCCTGCCCGCCGCTCGGCAGCGGGTTGGCCACGACGACGTCCACGGCGTCGCCGTCCCGGATCACGGACAGGGACACGGGGCGGCCGGGAGCGTGCCTGCGGGCGTTGCTGAGGGCCTCCCGGACGACCTGGACCACGGCGGCACGGTGGGCGTCGTCGAGGACCGCGAGGGTCGCGTCACCCTGCACGACGACCTCGCCGCCGAACGAACGGTGCGCGTCGAGCAGGGCCGTCAGGCCCGACGCGTGGTCGGCGGACGGACTGGAGGCACGGGTCGGCTCCGGCTGGCCGGGCTGCGGTTCGTCGCGGAGCGCGTGCACCGCACGCCGCGCCTCGGCCAGGCCGTCCGCGGCCAGCGCGCGGGCCTCGCCGGCACGGCGGGTGGCCTCGTCGACGCGACCGGCCTCGAGCAGGGCCTCGACCGCGTCGAGCTGCAGGACCAGGCCGCCGAGCGAGTGGGCGAGCACGTCGTGGATGTCCCGGGACGCCCGCGACCGGTCGGCGAGGAGCCGTGCGCGCTGCTGCTGCCGCTCGGTCTCGCGAGCCTGCGCCGTCGTGATCCGGACCTGCCGACGACTGAAGCCGACGAGCACGCCGAGCAGCAGCCCGACGCTCACGCCGAGGACGAACTGCACCGACGTCTGCTCGAGCGTCGCGGTGACGGCCACCACCACGACGGCGGCGAGCGCGGCGACCGCGGCCGTCCAGACCGGCAGACGCAGGTCTGCGCCGAGGATGACGAGCCCGACGATCACCGGGACCACCAGCAGCGAGTCGGTCGGCACCACGGCGAGCGATCCGGCGGCGATCATCACGCCGGCTGCGGCGACGAGGACGCGGGGCGTGCGTGCCGCTTCGCGGACGGCCCAGGCGGCGAGCGCCACGGCCCCGACGGCCCAGACCCACGCGGGGTGGTGGAGCAGGAGGCCGTTCCGGACGAACCAGAACGCGACGACGGCGATCCCGACGGCGTTGAGTCCCCAGGAGAGCACCGAGGCGGACCGGACCCCGGCGGGGTCGGTCCGGTCCGGGTCGGTCGGCAGGCTCACCGCACCATCATGCCGCGGCGGGCGGCCGCCGACCGGTCGCCGCCGCGGGGGATGCGCTGGTCGACGACCAGGGCACGGGCTGCACGGTTCAGGGCGAGCACGAGCAGGATCGTGCCGGTCGAGGTGAGCAGGTGCGCGCCGAGGTGGCCGCCGAGGACGTCGAGTCCAATGCGGGCGGCGATCAGGACGATCCAGAGCGCGGCGCCGAGCCACCCGGTGCGGGACTGCAGCGTGCGGCCCTTGTCGTCCGGCGTCGTGACCGTGCGGAACCGGGTCATGGCCCCCATCGCGAGGCCGACGGCGACGGTGAGCAGGGCCTCGAGGCCGAGGAACACGACGTCGGTGGTGGTGACGGTCGCCGTGGTCTGTGCGAGGACGACCACGCCGACGATCGCCATCACGAGCGGTCCCCGCCAGATGCGCGCCGGGTCGAGGTACCGCCAGGTCGCCTGCCGGTAGGCCAGGAGGCCGACGAGGGCGAGGCCGATGAGCACGTTCGCGAGGAGCTGGACCGACATGGTGTGCCTTTCGAGGTGGTCCGGCGGAGTGTTCCGACCGGTGACATCAGCCTCGTTCCGGGCGCTCCGCGGGCACACCAACCAGGGGTGGGGACGCGGGTGGTGATCGCGGTGGTGTTCCATTGACGGCATGGCTGATGCGTTCGACGGGTTCCGGATCGGTGCGGGGTACTCGGTGGTGGAGCCGGACCGGCACCGACCGGGGTCCTTCACCCTGGTGGTGGACGGCACCCCGCAGTCGCACGTGGACCTCGAGGACCCGACCCACCTGGCGTTCGAGTACATCCGGCGGATCGGGCACGCGATCGACCTGCTGCCGGACGGCCCGATCACGGCACTGCACCTGGGCGCCGGCGCCCTCACCCTGCCCCGCTACGTCGCGGTGACCCGTCCGGGTTCGCGGCAGCAGGTGATCGAGCTCGAGCGCGACCTGGTCGAGCACGTGCGCGAGGCTCTGCCGTTCCCCCGCGGCGCCTCGATCCGGGTGCGGTACGGCGACGCCCGGGAGGTCCTCGGCAAGCTGCCCGCCGGACTCCGCGGCACCGTGGACCTGGCGGTGGTGGACGTCTTCGGCGGTTCGCAGATCCCCGCCCACGTGACGAGCGTCGAGTTCTACCGTGAGGTCGCAGCGTTCCTGTCGCCGACGGGCATCGTCGCGGTGAACGTGGCCGACGGCGCCGGGTTGGCGTTCGCCCGCGGGCAGGCGTCGACGCTGCAGTCGGTGCTGCCGTCGGTCGCCGCGGTCGCGGACACCGGCATGCTCAAGGGCCGGCGGTTCGGGAACATCGTGCTGCTCGGGTCGCCGACCGACCTGCCGGTGGCGGACATGCCGAGGCGGTACTCGTCCGACCCGATGCCGGCGAAGGTCGTGCACGGTGCGGAGCTCAAGGCGTTCATCGCCGGGGCGCCGATCGTCACCGACCAGACGGCGGTCGCGTCGCCGGAGCCGAACCGGAGCGTGTTCGGGGGCTGATGCCCGCCCAGGGCCTCGCCGGGGACGGACTTCGGACACTCGGCGGGTCCGGCTGTCAGGATGGTCTGAACGACCGCGCAGGTGCGCGACCGAGCGATGGGAACCCTGATGACGAACGACGACCGGAACGACCAGGACCGGACGGGCGACGGCCAGGCGCCGCGCTGGGGCGACGCCCCGCAGCAGCAGCCCGACGCCGATGCCCCGCGGTACGGCGAGCGGGTGGACCCGGCGCCGACCTCGACCCCGCAGTACGGCGAGCAGTACGGGCAGGGCCAGCAGCAGTACGGGCAGGGTCAGCAGTACGGCCAGCCGAACGGCGAGCAGCAGTACGGCCAGCCGTCGAGCACGCCGAGCTGGAACGACCAGCAGCGCCACGACCAGCACCACGACCAGCAGCCGTACGCCGCCGCGCCCGCGCACGCCGGTGCCCCGGCCTGGCAGAGCCACGACGAGCCGAAGCCCAAGAAGAAGACCCTCGGTGTCGTGGCGTTCTTCCTCGGACTCGCCGCGCTCGTCATCGGCGTCATCGGCGGGTACGTGATGGGGTCGGCGCTCGCCAACAGCGACGCGATCAACAACCTCGTACCGAGCAGCGGTGCGACCCCGGACCAGCAGGAGCTGCAGCGTCAGCTCATGAACGACCCGGCCGTCATCTCGCAGATCGGTGTCGGTGCGGTGATCGCCGGCGTCGCCGCGATCCTCGGGCTCTGGGCGCTCGTGCAGGGCATCATCGCCGCCGTGACCAAGCGTGGTCGCGGCTGGGGCATCTTCGCGATCATCCTGGCCGTCGTGGCCACGATCGCGACGCTGGTCACCTACGTCGGCGTGGCTGCTGCCGCCGCGGTGGCCGCCAACTCCTGATCGACCACTCGGAACGACCCGTCGTGCTCCGGCACGGCGGGCCGTTCGTCGTCCCGAGGGGCACGCGTGCACGGCCGCACCCGCGCAACCTGAGCGCGTCGCACCGACCGCTCCCGGGAGACCGCGGCTACCCTCGAACCGATGTCCCTCCCGCCCGACGACCGCCAGCAGCCCGACCTGTCCGACCGTTCCCGCGAACCGCGCCACGCGGCTCCCGTGACGGCCGGAGTCAGCCCGGGCAGCACCTTCGCGCCCATCAGCCTGCGACCCGCGGTCGACGTCGACGCCGTGCACCAGCGGCTCCGTGACCTCGGCCAGAGCCGCAGCACCGACGCCCTCGCCGAACGGGCCGAACTCCTCCGCCTGCTCGGTCGACTGGACGAGTCGCTCGTCATCGCGGAAGAGGTGTTCCGCCTGGCGATGTTCACCGGGGAGCGCCAGGACAAGGTCGCCGCGCGGATCCGTCGTGCGCACGTCCTGCACGACCTCGGGCGGCACGACCGCGCCGCCACCGAGGCCGCCATGGCCCGCGACACCGCCGCCACCGAGGAGTGGCCCGAACTCGAGGGCGCCGCAGCCGAGATCGAGGGCTGGTCGCTGTTCGAGAACGACCGATTCGACGAGGCCCGCGCCGCACTCTCGCGGGCGTACCAGGCCTTCCGGCAAGCGGGGGCGCCGTCCGAGCGCACCGACGCGTTGCGCACCGCGGTCGAGGCCGCCATGCGGGCCTCGATCACCAACCCGGCGGAACCGTCCGACAAGCCACGGACCGCCCGCGAGGTCGCCGCCCGCCGTGCCGAGGACGAGGAACCCACCACCCGCGTCGCCGAGCCGGTGAAGCAGGTCCCGCCGATCCGCCGCCGCGTGCTCGGTGCGCCCGACGCCGCACGGACCGAGGCCGACGACATCTGGGGCCGGATCGCGGCCCGGGCAGCGAAGAAGGGCCAGGCCGACCCGCGCGCCGAGCAGTGACCGCGCTCGAGACCGTCCGGCTCCGCGCCGAAGCGCTCATCGCCGAACACCTCGGTGCCGGCACGTGGGCGTTCGGCTTCGACCACGCCAAGACGCGCGCCGGTCAGTGCGACTTCGCGCGGAAGCGGATCACGGTGAGTCGTCACCTGGCCACCCGGTTCTCCGACGACGACGTCGAGCAGGTCCTGCTGCACGAGGTCGCGCACGCCCTCGCCGGTGCCCGGGCGGCACACGGACCGAAGTGGAAGCGCACGGCCGCGGCGATCGGGTACACCGGTTCCCGGCTGCACGACGGGCCGATCGCCAGCGAGCTCGCCCCCTGGATCGGCACCTGCCCCGCGGGGCACGAGCACTTCCGGTACCGCACGCCCACCCGTCCCCTGGCCTGTGCCCGCTGTTCCCGGCGCTTCGATGCCCGGAACGTCATCACGTGGCGGCGCCGGACCGCTGACGACGACGCGGCCATGATGGCATCGACTACCGCATGAGGGTCCCGACGCACGGAGGCGCGCCGGTAACCCGTTAGCCTGGGCGGATGCACACGGGGCAGCACATCCGCACGGACGCCGGTTCCTCCTGGTTCTTCGACGCCGGACGGATCGCGCTCGACTTCGCGCACACGGGTGGCTTCGCCGACGACCCCGCCGGACGCCGTCCGCGATCGCAGCTCGGCGAGCTGCTCGCGAGCCCGGCCGACCTGGACGAGTGGCTCAGCGAGCACACCGAGCCGATCGACGTCGGTGCCAGCGCGCGCGAGCTGCAGGACGCCCGGGCCCTGCGTGCCGCGATCGCCCGGCTCGCCGTGGCCGCCGCCCCCGCGCCGGCGAGCACCGCCGCGGAACGCACCGCCGTGGCGGCGGGCCTGCGTGCCGGGGCCGGCCGCACGCGCCCCGCGCCAGACGACATCGACACCGTCAACCTGTTCGCCGCCCTGCCGGACGTGCCCCCGAGCCTCCCTGGTGGCCGACGCCGTGCCGGAGCGAACCGGGTCCGCCTGGCGCAGGCCCTGTCGAGCGTCGCGCGCGACGCCGTCGCGCTCTTCACCGAGGTCGGCTTCGACGACGTCGAGGCCGACGGCCGGCCGACGCGGCTGAGCCGGTGCTCGGCCGAGGACTGCGGCCTGGTGTTCTACGACTCGTCGCGCGGTGGGACCCGACGCTGGTGCTCGATGCAGCGGTGCGGCAACCGGGCGAAGGTCCGGGCGCACCGCGCCCGCCGCGCCGCGGAGTGACCACGAGCTGAGCACGGCGTGACCACTGTCCGTGGCCGCGCCGACGGGCCGTACGTCCGCCCTCCGCGAGCGGTCAGGACACCCCGCTCACCTCCGGCGAGCGGTCACCAACCGTCGGCTGGCGGCATCCCAGCCGACCGATCACGACCACCCGAAACACGCACCCACGAGTGGCAACCGGCGAGCACCACGAAACGACGAAGAAAAAGATTCGGTGTGCCGAATTCTCTGGCAGGATCGGTGCATGACCGACACTGCCAGCCCCCGGCTCGACGAGCACCCATCCGGTGCCCCGCGTCGCCGCGCAGCCGGGCTCACCCTGCTCGGACCGGCGTTCGTCGCGGCCATCGCGTACGTCGACCCGGGCAACGTCGCCGCCAACCTGACGGCCGGCGCCGAGTACGGGTACCTGCTCCTCTGGGTGCTCGTGGCGGCGAACGCCAGCGCCGTGGTGGTGCAGTACCTGTCCGCCAAGCTCGGGGTGGTGACGGGCAAGTCGCTGCCCGAGCACCTCGGCCTGCGGATGCGGCGCACCCCCCGCCTGCTGTTCTGGGGCCAGGCCGAGATCGTCGCCGCCGCGACCGACATCGCCGAGGTCATCGGCGGCGCGCTGGCGCTCTACCTGCTCTTCGGTCTGCCGCTCGTGGTCGGCGGGATCATCACCGGGCTCGTCTCGATGCTCCTGCTGACCCTGCACAGCCGCCGGGGCACGCGACTGTTCGAGACCGTGGTGACGGCGATGCTCGCGATCCTGACGGTGGGCTTCTGTGCCGGGCTGCTGTTCGCCCGGGTGTCTCCGGCCGACCTGGTCGCCGGGCTCGTGCCGCGGTTCGAGGGCTCCGGGTCGGTGCTGCTGGCGGCCTCGATGCTCGGCGCGACCGTGATGCCGCACGCGGTGTACCTGCACTCGGCGCTCGCCCGGGACCGCCACGGGGACGTCCCCGCCGGGCCGGAGCGTCGCCGGGTGCTCGTCGCGACCCGGTGGGACGTCGGCCTCGCGCTGATCGTCGCGGGCGGGGTGAACATCGCGATGCTCGTCCTCGCCGCGGCCACCCTGCCGGGCGTCGAGGGCACCGACTCCATCCCCGGTGCACAGCGCGCCATCGCCGAGAACGTCGGCCCGGTCGTCGGGGTGCTCTTCGCCGTGGGCCTGCTCGCGTCCGGCCTGGCCTCGACCTCGGTGGGCTGCATGGCCGGCGCGGAGATCATGAAGGGCCTGCTGCACGTGCGGATCCCGCTCGTGGCCCGGCGCGCGATCACCCTGGTGCCGGCGATCGTCCTGCTCGCGCTGAACATCGACGCGACGATGCTGCTCGTCGTCAGCCAGGTGGTGCTGAGCTTCGGGATCGCCTTCGCGATCGTGCCCCTGGTGGTCTACACGTCGCGACGGAGCGTGATGGGGACCGACGTGAACGCCGCGACCACCCGCGTGGTGGCGTGGGTGATCGCAGCGGTCATCGTGGCGCTCAACGTCGCGCTGGTCGTGCTCACCCTGACCGGCTGAGTCGCAGCCGGTCAGGGTGACGGGCGGTCGTCACTCGACGACCTGGACGTCCTTCCAGAACGCGACGTAGCCCGAGTAGTCCTTGCCGACGCGGTCGAACGACGACGGGATCGGCGTCGGGTACGACCACGCGCGGTCCTGCAGCGCCTGTCCGTCGACGTTCACCGTGAAGTACTGGGTGTCGCCCTTCCACGGGCAGTGGTACTGGGTGGGGCTCTCGGTGAAGAGCTCGGTCTTCACGCTCGACGGCGGGAAGTACCAGTTGCCCTCGATCTTGATGAGGTCCTCTTCGGGGGCCTCCGCGATCACCGTGTCGCCGACGACTGCCTTCATGGCGTTGCTCCTTCGCTCGCTGGTTCCGTGACGGGGCGAACGCTACGCGCGCTCCCCCGATTCCCGCAGGACGGGCAGGTCCGGCCCCGCGGCGAGCGCCGCGTGCACGTCGTCACGGCTCAGGACGGCGGCTCCCTCGGATGCGCTGACCAGGTGCCGCACGGCACGGCGCAGCCCCGTGTACGCCGCGCAGGCCGCAGCGGCCTCGGGTGAGGTGTGGTCGATGCCGACCTCGGTGAGCGCGTCGACGACGGCTCCGGCGGCGAGCAGGTCCTCGACGGCGAAGTCGGGTGCGTCGGCCACGTCGACGGACTCCCCCGCCGCCTCGGCCGCGTCGTCGAGGGCTGCGGTGTGGTGCAGCCCGGCGGCCACGATCGCGACGACGCACCGGTCCCCGCGTGCGGCCTGGAGGCCCGTCACGCGTTCCGCGACCGCCGCCGCGTTGCCGAGGTGGCCGAGCACGACCTCCGGACCCTGCGGCAGCTGGGCGGTCACGTTCCGCAGCGCGCGGCGCTGTGCTGCGGCGTCGGGGGTCGGCGGCAGGGCGTCGACCCAGACGAGCAGGTGGGTGCCGTGGGCGATCCGTGCCGCACCTCCGGGACCCCACGCGAACCGGACCTGGTACTTCTCCTGGGTGCGTTCTGCCACGTCCGTCACGATAGCCGCCCGGGCGATGCTGTCCTTCTCCACAGGGTCGCCGTCCGACCGGGTTCCACCAGGGTCGCCAACCCTAGGATGCATGGTCATGGAGATCGCCCCCGTACCCACCCTGACCGGCGACCGTGTGACGCTCGAGCCCCTCGGGCAGGAGCACGCGGAAGACCTGCGGGCGGCGGTCGCGGACGGCGATCTGTGGCGCACCTGGTACACCTCCGTGCCCGCCCCGGCACAGGTCGAGGCCGAGATCGACCGGCGGCTCGCCGAGCACGAGGCCGGACGCATGGTGCCCTTCGCCGTGCGCGACCGCCCGACCGGCCGGGTGGTGGGGGCGACGACCTTCATGAACATCGACCCGGGCAACCGCCACGTCGAGATCGGCAGCACGTTCCTGGCCCGGTCCGCGCAGCGCTCGGGGATCAACACCGAGTCGAAGCTGCTCATGCTGTCGCACGCGTTCGAGGCCTGGCAGTGCATCGCGGTCGAGTTCCGCACCCACTGGCACAACCTGCAGTCCCGGGCGGCCATCGCGGGCCTCGGCGCCAAGCAGGACGGCGTCCTCCGGAACCACGCGATCGGCCGTGACGGCACGCTGCGCGACACCGTCGTGTTCTCGGTCATCGCGTCGGAGTGGCCGGCCGTGCGGCTCGGACTGGCCGAGCGGCTCCGGCGGCACGACCGCGCCGAGGGGTCCCGCCGCCGGTCGGCCCGGCACGCCTAAAGCGTCGCGCCTGCGTCGTCGCGCCTGCGTCGTCGCCGCCTGCGTGGTCGCCCAGCGGGCCACGGCGCACCGTCCAGCCCGCGGGCGTAGCGTCACCGCCATGCACGTCGGCCTCCGGATCGTCCTCGACGCGCCGGTCGAGGCCGTGCGCGATGCCCTGCTGTCCCCGTCCGTGATGGTGGCGGTGACGAAGCCGTTCCTGGCGTACCGCTCGCGCGACCCCCGGGGGTTCCCGGAGCGCTGGGAGCCGGGACACCCGCACCCGATCACCGCGGACGCCTTCGGGCTGGTGCCGAGCGGCGACACGCACGTCGACCTCGACCTGTACGAGGTCCGGGGAGTACCCGTGCAGCGCGACAACGGCGGCGGCACGTCCGGGTTGTTCGGGCGGATGACGATGTCGCACCGGATGGCCGTCGTCCCCGCGCCGGGTGGCCGGACCCTGCTGCTCGACCGCCTGACCTACCGGATGCGCCCGGCCGTCCTCGGGCTCGCCCTGTGGCCCGGCATGTGGGTCATCTGGCAGTGGCGGGCGTTCCGGATGCGCGCCCTCGCGCCCACCTGGCGGACCGACGGCGAGTGACGCGACGCGGGTCGGGCCTCCCGTCCACCGCGGAGCGGGCGTAGCCTCGACCACGTGAGCCAGACGCGCCCCCAGGAGCCGACGACCGACGACCGCGTGCGCAGCACGCTGGCGACGACGGATTGGCGGCGGATGACGTTCGACCTGTACCGCCGCGTCCGCGCCACCCCGGACCCCCAGACGGCGCACGCGCTCTGGCGCGAGACGCGGGACGCGATGTTCGCGGAGCACCCGGCGTCGCCCCTGCTCGACGCGGACGCTCGCGACTTCGAATCGCTGCCGGTGCCGGACTACGACCCGGCGTGGCGGTTCCAGGTCCGCATCGAGGCCACGGAGCCTGCCGAGTTCGACTTCGAGACCGGCACCGACGGTGTCGTCCACTTCGACCGGCTCGGACTCGTGCGGGTCCCCGGAGTCGGCACGCTCGACGTCTGGAAGCACGGCGGCTACGCGGGCGGGGTGTTCGTCCCGGTCAAGGACGCCAGCGCCGGCAAGGCCCGCGGCACCTACGGCGGCGGGCGCTACCTGCTCGACACCATCAAGGGCTCGGACCTGGGCGGCGACGACCTCGGGTCGCTCGTGCTCGACTTCAACTTCGCCTACAACCCGTCGTGCGCGTACGACCCGGCGTGGGCGTGCCCGCTCGCGCCTCCGGGCAACACCGTGCCGGTCCCGATCCCCGTCGGCGAGCAGTACGACTTCTAGGGTGGAACGCATGACAGGACTCGTCGCCCTCGACGTCGGTGGCCGCGTGCCGCCGTTCGAGCAGGTCCGATCGCAGATCGCCGCACAGATCACCGCCGGGTACCTGGTGGACGGCGAACGGCTGCCGAGCGTCCGTGGGCTGGCGGACGAGCTCGGGCTCGCCGCGGGCACCGTCGCGAAGGCCTACCAGCTGCTCGAGGAGGCCGGGCTCGTGCACACCGCACGGGGCGCCGGTACCCGGGTGGTGCGACCAGCGGCGGTGCCGGACGCCGTGGCCGAGGCCGCTCGTACCCTGGCCGCCGCGGCGCGCTCGGCGGGGCTGTCGGTGGACCAGGCCGCGACCGCGTTGCGCGAGGCCTGGCCGGCGTAGCGGGCGCGGGGCTGGCGCTCTGGCGCTTCCGGGCGTACCTGGTCGTTCCGGGCGTACCCGGTCGGAAGTTCTGACCCGGTACGCCCGATTCGACCAGGCATCGCAGGCGTTCTGGGAAGGAACGTCCCGAGCGCTCAGCAGTGCTCGTACACGTACGCGTCGTCCTTCGGGGTCACCAGGTCGCGGTCGCGCAGGATCGTCATGGCCGGACGGCTCTTCAGCCCGCACACCGACCTCCACGAGCGCTCGAGGGTGCCCGAGTACTCCACGTCGATGACCCGCCCGCCGTAGGCCTTCGTGTACGCGGCGCACTCCCGGTACTGCACGCACTCCTCGGCGACGACGAAGTCGAACCCGGTCTGCTTCCGGCCGGACGCCCCGAGCTGCGGCGTGTTCTTCTGTCCGACGGCCAGGCCGTGCCGGTGCCCCTTGGCGACGAGCGACTTCGCGAGCGCCAGGTTGCCGGCACGGGTGAGCCGCTTGCCGCTCCGGGTCCACGAGTCGAGGTTGTCGAACTCCACCGCGTCGAACCCGCGGTCACCGCAGCGGGCGACGGTCTTCGCGAGCACCTTCGTGATCAGGGCACGCTTGGCCGCGGTCCGGGTGTCGAGGAGCATCTCGTCCGGCCACCCCGGGTCCGAGACCGGCTTGCCCGCGCGGTCGCGGAGGATCGCCGACGGGTACGACTTCTTCCACGTGCGGGCGGCCTCGGGCTGCGTCTGGAACCCGTTGACGTAGCAGATGTTGTACTTGCCCTTCGCCGGGCGGTCGGTGCTGTCGCGCTCGACGATCGTCACGCCGGAGGGCGGGGTGTACCCGCCGCCGAGCTGGTAGTCCACGCGGCCCGAGGTCGGCAGGTTGCGGTAGCTCCCGGCCGCGCTGGTCGTGGCGGCCTCGGCGCAGCCGGCCGTGCCGAGGACGGCCACCAGGGCCATCGCGGTGGTCAACAGGACGGATCGCATGCGCACCCCGGAATCCTCGCACGCGCACGGCGAACGACCCCGCCCTCGCTGTTCCGGGGATGTGCACGCTATGCTGGTCGTACTCGAGGCGCCGATCGCCTCGTGCGTCGTACGGACGCCCCGAACTCCCGACCACCTGTCTCCGGACTCTGGTCGATGATCGAGCACCTCACGAAGGTGCCCAGGCTTCTCTGCTGCGGCGACTGCGCCAGCCACATCCGTTGGCGCGCATCCCGCCCGCGCGCTGCCTCAGAGCGCGCCCACAGCCGGACTGCTCCGGCTCGAAAGGTCACCATGACCACCGAAGACATCCGTTTCTCCGACCTCGGCGTCCCCGCGCCGATGGTCTCCGTCCTCGCCGACCAGGGCAAGGACATGGCGTTCCCCATCCAGGCGGACACCCTCCCGGACTCCCTGCAGGGCAAGGACGTCCTCGGCCGCGGCCGCACCGGCTCCGGCAAGACCATCGCCTTCGCGATCCCGCTCGTCGCCCGCCTCGCCGCCAGCGGCCGCAAGCGCCGCGCCGGCCGCCCCCGCGCCCTGGTGCTCGCACCGACGCGTGAGCTCGCGACGCAGATCGACGTCGCCCTCGCCCCGCTCGCCAAGGCCATGGGCCTCAACACCACGACCATCTTCGGTGGCGTCGGTCAGGGTCGTCAGGTCGACGCCCTGCGCGGCGGCGTCGACGTCGTGGTCGCCTGCCCGGGTCGCCTCGCCGACCTCATGCAGCAGGGTCACGTGAACCTGGGCGACATCGAGGTCACCGTCCTCGACGAGGCCGACCACATGGCCGACATGGGCTTCCTGCCCGGCGTCACCAAGATCATGCAGGCGACGCCCGAGAACGGGCAGCGACTGCTGTTCTCCGCCACGCTCGACAACGGCGTGGACAAGCTCGTCAAGAAGTTCCTGCACAACCCGGTGATGCACTCCGTCGACGAGGCGAACAGCCCCGTCGAGGCGATGACCCACCACCTGTTCGAGGTCGCCGACGCCGACGCGAAGAAGCACCTCGTGAGCGCCCTCGCCTCGGGCAACGGTCGCCGCATCCTCTTCATGCGCACGAAGCACCACGCCAAGCGCCTCGCCAAGCAGCTCAGCAGCCAGGGGATCCCGGCCGTCGACCTGCAGGGCAACCTGTCGCAGGGCGCCCGTGAGCGCAACCTCGCGAAGTTCTCCTCCGGCGAGGCCCTCGTGCTCGTCGCCACCGACGTCGCCGCCCGCGGTGTGCACGTCGACAACGTCGAGCTCGTCGTGCACGTCGACCCGCCCACCGAGCACAAGGCGTACCTGCACCGCTCGGGCCGCACCGCGCGTGCCGGTTCGTCCGGTGACGTCGTCACCGTGACGATGCCCGCCGAGCGTCGCGACGTCGCGCAGATGATGCGTGCAGCCGCGATCAAGGTCACGCCGCAGCACGTCTCGGCGACCTCCCCGGCCGTCACCGCGCTCGTCGGCGAGGTCGCCCCGATCCGCCACGTGGCCGAGGAGCAGCCCACCCAGCAGCGTCAGCCCAAGCAGCGCTCGGCCGAGTCCGCCGGTGACGGCGGCGGTCGTCGCCGTGGTCGCGGCGGTCGGTCGGGAGGCGCGGCGCAGCCCGCGCGCTCCGGTTCGGCTGGCGAGTCCGCCGGTTCGGCCGGGGGCCGTCAGGGCCGTCCGGCCCGTGGCGCACGTTCCGAGGGCGCAGGGCGCTCCGGTGCCGCAGCCGCCGGTTCGACCGGTGGTCGCCGCAGCGGCGGCAACCGCCGCTCGGGCAGCAGCGACGTCGTGCGCGGCGGCTCGTCGGCCGTCTGGTCGTCCGAGGGCGGCTACGCCGCGGGTCGGTCCGGCAACGAGTCGGGCGGCAACCGCCGTGGTGGCTCGCGCCGCGCCTCCCGTCCGGCCGGCGCTGCCGACCGCCACTGACGATCGCGGCCTGACCCACGCGGTCTGACCCGCTCGGCCTGACCCCGTCGGCCTGAGCGCGTCGATGCCCGCAAGACACCGGTGTTCACGTTTCGAACCCCCGCATCCCGGGGTGTGATCCGTGAACACCGGTGTTTTGCGTGAGTGTGGTGGCGAACCTTGGCGGGGGCTGGGGGTGGGGTACTCCACCGGGCGTACGGTCGGCTTCACCGGATGCCGCGCAAGCGGCTGACGGGGAACACGTCCGCTTCTGGAAGGAGTGCCTATGGCTGGCATCGATGACATCAAGAACGCCGCTGAGAAGGCGGCAGGCAAGGTCAAGGAAGCCGCCGGCAACGCGACCGGTAACGACCGCTTGAAGGCCGAAGGCCAGACCGACCAGGGCAAGGCCTCGGCGAAGCAGGGCGTCACCGACGTCAAGGACGCCGCGCACGGCGTCGCCGACAGCTTCAAGGACGACAAGCACTGAAGCCGGTTCGCAACCGCGCTGCGAAGCCCCCGGATCCGATCGGATCCGGGGGCTTCGTCGTGCGTGGGGCTAGTGCAGGGCGCCGACTGATGCCAGACCAGCCCGCAGCAGTGCGCCGCGGCCGCCTTCCATCTCGTCGGCGACGGCGTCGGACGCGGCTTCCATCGGGGTCATCCACGTGAGCTCGAGGGCGTCCTGCCGGGGCTCGCACGTCCCCGTGACGGGGACGACGTACGCCAGCGAGATCGCGTGCTGCCGCTCGTCGGTGTACACCGAGGCGCCGGGCAGCGGGAAGTACTCGGCCACGGTGAACGGCGTCGGGCTCGAGGGCAGCTGCGGGAACGCCATCGGCCCGAGGTCCTTCTCGAGGTGGCGGAACAGCGCGGTGCGGATCGACTCGCCGAACATCACACGACCGGACACCAGGGTGCGGGCGATCGAACCGCTCGGGGAGACCCGCAGCAGCACGCCGACCTCGGTCACGACGCCGAGGCCGTCGGTGCGGACGGGGACCGCCTCGACGTAGCAGATCGGCAGACGACGGCGGACGTTCGCGAGCTCCTCGTCGGACAGCCAGCCGGAGTCGGGATCGGGGGTGCGCAGCGAGGACATGCACCGTGTCTACCAGGGACGGCGGCGAGTTCGGCGGAAGGCGCGGGAGTTGGGGATGGTTAGCGTTGTCCACATGATCGATGCGGACCTGGTGCAGTGGACCCGGAGTACCTCCGACCGGCGGGGCACACCCCTGCTCGTGGCGATGCACGGGGTCGGGTCGAACGAGCACGACTTGCTCGGCCTCGCCCCCGCGCTGCCGCCCGCGTGGACGGTCGCGTCGCTCCGGGCGACGATGCCGTGGGGGCCCGGCTTCAGCTGGTACCCGCTCGGCACGCCCGGCTCCCCCGCGCCCGAGGCGGTGGACGCCGCGACCGTCGAGGTGCTCGACTGGATCGACTCCGTCGCCGCCGACCACCCGCGGATCGGGCTGCTCGGGTTCTCGCAGGGCGGCTCGATGGCGCTCCAGCTGCTGCGCGCCCGGCCCGCGGCGTTCGCGTTCGCGGTGTCGCTGTCGGGGTTCGTCGTGCCGGGTGTCACGGACTCGCGCGACGAGGCCGTGTCGGCCGTGCGGCCGCGGGTGTTCCTCGGGCACGGCGACCTCGACCCGGTGATCCCGCCCGAGGCCACCGCCCGGACGCAGGCGTGGGCCGCAGCGCACACCGACGTGACCGACCGTTCCTACGCGGGCCTGCCGCACGCCGTGTCGACGGCGGAGCTGGTGGACGTGGCCGCCTTCGTCGGCGCGGGGTAGCGCTGCGGAGCGCGCTTCGTGAGCACGAATGGTCGGGTCCGACGTGCGGACCCGACCATTGCTGCTCACGATGTGCGGACGGACTGGAGGCCCGGTGCCAGCTGGCACCGGGCCTCCTGTCCGTCACGGGTGACGTCCGTCAGTCGGCGAGGATCTGGAGCAGGTCCTTGCGGAGCTGGTCCACCTTGGCCGTGGCGGCCTTGGCCTGTTCCTCGGTCGCGGTGCTGCGGTACATCTGCAGGACGCCCATGGTCTTCCGGAGCGCCTCGAAGAACTCGCGCTGGGCGTCCGGGATCCCCGGGGCCCCGTCGAGTGCCGCGGCGATCTCGTCGGCCTTGGCCTCGGTCTCGGCCTTGCCGGCGTCGGTGAGCTCGAAGAGCGTCTTGCGGCCGTCACCCGACGAGACCACGAGGTCTTCGTCGACGAGCTGCTGGAGCGTCGGGTAGACCGAGCCGGGGCTCGGCTTCCAGGCACCACCGGTGCGCTCGGCGATGGTCTTGATCACGGCGTACCCGTTCTGCGGGCCCTCGGCCAGCAGACCGAGGATCGCGAGGCGGACGTCACCGCGGCGACGGCGTTCGCGGCCGAAGCCGGGTCCACCGAAACCGGGGCCGAAGCCCATGCCCGGGCCGAAGCCGGGGCCGAACCCGCGAACACCGAAGCCGCGGCCGCCGTGGTCGTGGTCACCGCGGTCACGGCCGGGGAAGCCGGCGCCGTGGTGCTGCCGCGCGCCGCCGAAGCGGGGGCCGCGCGGGTGGTGGTTGCTGTCGTTGTCGTTGTCGTTGTGCATGGGGCGCATGAGGAGTCCTTTCGTCGTGCTGAGTCGGCTCGCGACCGGTCTGACCTGATCGCCTTCGTCGTATCGCGATGTGTTTACGATAGATCGGTAACTATCGCTCTGTCAAGGGGTACGTGCGCTCGGCCTGCTGTCGGTGGTGGCGGGCAGGATGGGACGGACCATGACGGACGTCTTCGAGCGCTTCTCCCCCGCGACCACCGAGTGGTTCCGCGGCGCCTTCGACGCACCGACGCCCGCGCAGGCCGGGGCGTGGGACGCCATCTCGACCGGGCAGCACGCACTCGTGATCGCCCCGACCGGCTCCGGCAAGACCCTGGCGTCGTTCCTGTGGTCGATCGACCGGCTCATCAGCGCGACGGACCGCCCACCGGCGAAGCAGCGCACGCGGGTGCTCTACGTCTCGCCGCTCAAGGCCCTGGGCGTCGACGTCGAGCGCAACCTCCGGAGCCCGCTCGTCGGCATCACCCAGACCGCTCGGCGCCTCGGCACCGAACCGCCCGACGTCACGGTCGGTGTGCGCAGCGGTGACACCCCGTCGTCCGACCGCCAGAAGCTCCTGCGCCAGCCGCCGGACATCCTCATCACCACGCCCGAGTCGCTCTACCTGATGCTCACCTCGCAGGCGCGCGAGACCCTGGTGAACGTCGACACCGTCATCGTGGACGAGGTCCACGCGGTCGCCTCGACCAAGCGCGGTGCACACCTGGCCGTGTCGCTCGAGCGCCTGGACGACCTGCTCGACAAGCCCGTGCAGCGCATCGGGCTGTCCGCGACCGTCCGCCCACCGGAAGAGGTCGCGCGGTTCCTCGGTGGCCGTGCGCCGGTGACGATCATCGCGCCGCCCGCACAGAAGACCTTCGACCTGCGGGTCGTCGTGCCCGTCGACGACATGACCGAGCTCGGGGCGCCGCCGGTGGGTGCGGACGCGTCCGAGTCGCCGACGAACGGGTCGATCTGGCCGCACGTCGAAGAGCGCGTCGTCGACCTGATCGAGGAACACCGCTCGACCATCGTGTTCGCGAACTCGCGGCGGCTGGCCGAACGGCTGACGGCTCGACTGAACGAGATCCACGAGGAACGCGTGCTCGCCGCCGCCGGTGACGGCGTGCTGGTGCCGGCCGGGGCGTCCCCGGACGACGACGGCCTGCCCGTGGCGCAGGGCCGCCCGCAGTCACCGGCCCGCACCTCGGCGCACGTCGTCGCACCCCAGGGGGCCAAGCGCCCGCCAGCGCAGCTGATCGGCGGGTCCGGGCAGACGGGCGGCGGGGGCTCGGACGCCTCCGTCCCGGTGCTCGCCCGCGCACACCACGGCTCGGTGTCGAAGGACCAGCGCGCGATCATCGAGGACGACCTGAAGTCCGGTCGGCTGCGGTGCGTCGTCGCGACGAGTTCACTCGAGCTCGGCATCGACATGGGCGAGGTCGACCTGGTCGTCCAGGTCGAAGCGCCGCCCTCCGTCGCGAGCGGCCTGCAACGCGTCGGTCGTGCCGGACACCAGGTGGGCGAGATCTCCCGCGGCGTGCTGTTCCCGAAGCACCGGGCCGACCTGGTCAACAGCGCGGTCACGGTCGAGCGGATGGTCACGGGCCAGATCGAGTCGATCTCGGTGCCGGCGAACCCGCTCGACGTCCTGGCGCAGCACACCGTGGCGGCCGGGGCGATCGACACCCTCGACGTCGAGCACTGGTTCGAGCTCGTGCGGCGGAGCGCCCCGTTCAGCGGCCTGCCCCGATCGGCGTTCGAGGCGACGCTCGACCTGGTCACGGGCCGGTACCCGAGCGACGAGTTCGCCGAACTCCGGCCACGGCTGGTCTGGGACCGCGTGCACGGCACCCTGACCGGGCGCCCCGGTGCGCAGCGACTCGCGGTGACGAGCGGCGGGACGATCCCCGACCGCGGCATGTTCGGCGTCTTCATGGTCGGCGAGAAGGCGTCCCGCGTCGGCGAGCTCGACGAGGAGATGGTCTACGAGTCGCGCGTGGGCGACGTCTTCGCCCTCGGTGCGACGAGCTGGCGGATCGAGGAGATCACCCACGACCGCGTCGTCGTGAGCCCGGCGTTCGGGCAGCCCGGACGCGTGCCGTTCTGGAAGGGCGACGGCATCGGCCGGCCCGCCGAACTCGGCCGGGCGACCGGTGCGTTCGTGCGCGAGGTCGAGGGCGCGTCGGACGACGACGCCCGCGCCCGCGTCGCCGCCGGTGGACTGGACGAGCGCGCGATCACCAACCTGCTGACCTTCCTGCGCGACCAGCGCGCGGCCACCGGTCACGTGCCGAACGACACCACGCTCGTCGTCGAGCGGTTCCGCGACGAGCTCGGGGACTGGCGGCTCATCCTGCACTCGCCCTACGGCATGCAGGTGCACGCGCCGTGGGCCCTCGCGGTCGCCGCACGGCTGCGCGAACGGCACGGCATCGACGGTGACGCGATGGCGGCCGACGACGGCATCGTCGTCCGCATCCCGGAGACCGACGCCGAACCGCCGGGTGCCGACCTGTTCGTGTTCGAGCGCGACGACCTCGAGGCCCTGGTCACCGACGAGGTCGGCGGCTCGGCACTGTTCGCCGCGCGGTTCCGTGAGTGTGCGGCGCGCGCCCTGCTGCTGCCCCGTCGGAACCCCGGGCAGCGGTCGCCGCTCTGGCAGCAGCGGCAGCGGGCCTCGCAGCTGCTCGAGGTCGCGCAGAAGTACCCGACGTTCCCGATCGTGCTCGAGACCGTGCGCGAGGTGCTGCAGGACGTCTACGACGTGCCCGCGCTGCTCGGGATCGCCGACGACATCGCCGGACGCCGGATCCGCCTGGTCGAGACGGAGACCGAGCAGCCGTCGCCGTTCGCCCGCTCGATCCTGTTCGGGTACGTCGCGGCCTTCATGTACGAGGGGGACACCCCGCTCGCCGAACGCCGGGCAGCGGCCCTGTCGCTCGACTCGACCCTGCTCGGAGAACTGCTCGGCCGTGCGGAGCTGCGCGAGCTGCTCGACCCGGCGGTCATCACCTCGGTGGAGCGCGACCTGCAGCGGCTGTCGCCGGACCGCCGTGCCCGTGACGCCGAGGGACTCGTGGACGTGCTGCGGCTCGTCGGCGCGCTCGACCTCGACGAAGCGGTCGACCGGAGCTGGCTCGCCGACACCGCCGACCGTCCAGCGGCGACCGCCGAACTGCGCAGCACGCTCCAGGTGTTGGAGCGAGACCGCCGGGTGCTCTCGTTCTCGCACGCCGGGGCGACGCGCTGGGCCGTGATCGAGGACGCCGCCCGCCTGCGCGACGCCCTCGGGGTCCCGCTGCCGATCGGCGTGCCCACGGCGTTCGTCGAGCCCGTGGCCGACCCCCTCGGTGACCTGATCGGCCGCTACGCCCGGTCGCACGGGCCGTTCTCCGCGCAGGAGGCCGCCGGTCGCCTCGGGCTGGGCATCGCCGTCGTGCAGGACACCCTGCGCCGACTCGTCGCCGACCGCCGGGTGGTGGAGGGCGAGTTCCGCCCTGATCGCCAGGGTGCCGAGTGGTGTGACGCCGAGGTCCTGCGACGGATCCGCACGAAGTCCCTCGCAGCGCTGCGGCACGAGGTCGAGCCGGTCTCGCCGGACACCCTCGCCCGGTTCCTGCCCGCGTGGCAGCACGTGCAGACCCCCGGGACCCGCGGTGGGCTCCGTGGCGTCGACGGCGTCCTGCAGGTGATCGACCAGCTCGCCGGGGTCGCCCTGCCCGCCAGCGCCTGGGAGACCCTGGTGCTGCCGTCGCGCGTCACCGACTACTCGACGAGCATGCTCGACGAACTGACCGCCACCGGCGAGGTCCTGTGGTCCGGCGGGGGCACCCTGCCCGGCAACAACGGCTGGGTGCGCCTGCACCTGGCCGACACCGCGGCGACGACGCTCGCCGAGCCCTCCGGGGACGAGACGACCGAACTGCAGCGGGACGTGCTCGGCGCCCTGGCCGGCGGCGGCGCGTACTTCTTCCGGCAGCTCGGCCAGGCCGTGGGCAGCAGTGACGACCAGGCGCTCACCACCGCGCTGTGGGACCTGGTCTGGGCCGGGCAGATCACGAACGACACGTTCGCCCCGCTGCGCTCGATGCTCGGTGGCAAGGCGAAGAGCTCGAGTGCTCCGCGTGCTCGGGCCTACCGCGGCCGTCGGCGTCCGACCATGCCGACGCAGTCCGGGCCGCCGTCCGTCGGGGGTCGTTGGTCGCTCCTGCCGCTGGCCGAGTCCGACTCGACCGTGCGGGCCGCCGCGACCGCCGAACAGCTGCTCGAACGCTACGGCGTCGTCACCCGCGGTGCCGTGCAGGTCGAGGGCGTCCGGGGTGGTTTCGCCGGGGTGTACCGGGTGCTCTCGCGCTTCGAGGAGTCCGGCCGGGCTCGTCGCGGGTACTTCGTCGAGGGGCTCGGTGCCGCCCAGTTCGCCACCGGTCCGACCGTCGACCGGCTGCGCACCTACGCCCGCGAACTCGGCGACGACGAGCGCAACGATCCGGACCGGAAGCGCGAGGTGCTCACGCTCGCCGCGACCGACCCGGCGAACCCGTTCGGGGCATCGTTGCCGTGGCCGACGGGCGACACGGACCCCGGTCTCGTGGCCGACGACGTCGAACCCACCCCGTCGGGGACTGCGGTCGGCAGCGGCGCGAAGACCGCTCGGGGCCACCGGCCCGGGCGCAAGGCGGGTGCCCTCGTGACGACCGTCGACGGCAAGCTCACCGTGTACGTGGAGCGCGGTGGCAAGTCGGTGCTGACCTTCACCGACGACGCCGCCGACCTCGCTGCCGCGGCGGCCTCGATCGCCGGCATCGTCCGGACCGGGCTGCGGAAGCTCTCGGTCGAGCGGGTCGACGGGGACTTCGTGCTCGAGACGCCGCTCGGCGGCGCGCTCCGGGCCGCGGGGTTCACGGCGACCCCGCAGGGGCTGCGGCTCCGTGTGTGAGGCGAGCCGCGCCTCCCGGCAGTGCAGCGACCACGTGCCGGAGGTGACCCGTGCCTGAAGGCGACACCGTCTACCGGGCTGCCCGCCGCCTGCACACCGCGTTGGCGGGCAAGGTCCTGACGAAGAGTGACTTCCGCGTCCCCGCGTTCGCGACCCTCGACCTGGTCGGCCGCACCGTCGACGAGGTCGTCCCCCGCGGCAAGCACCTGCTGCACCGCATCGGCGACCTGACCGTGCACTCGCACCTGAAGATGGAGGGCCGATGGGACGTCTACGCGCCCGGTGACCGCTGGCGACGTCCGGCGCACCAGGCCCGGGCGATCCTGGACGCCGACGGGGTCTCGACCGTCGGCTTCGCGCTCGGGGTGCTCGAGGTCGTGCCGCGCGACCAGGAGTCCGAGGTCGTCGGACACCTGGGGCCCGACCTGCTCGGCCCGGACTGGGACGCCGACCTGGCGCTCGCCAACCTGACCGAGGACCCCGAACGCCCGGTCGGGCTGGCACTGCTCGACCAGCGGGTGCTCGCCGGGCTCGGCAACGTGTACCGGAACGAACTCTGCTTCCTGCGCGGGGTGCTGCCCACGCGTCCGGTCGGGCAGGTACCGGACCCGGCGCGGACGATCACGCTCGCGAGCCGACTGATCCTGGCGAACCGTGACCGCAGTGCCCGCGTCACCACCGGCGTCGACCGCCCCGGCCGACGGTTCTGGGTCTACGGCCGTGCCGGCAAGCCGTGTCTGCGGTGCGGGACCCCGATCCGGCACGGCGAACTCGGTGACTCGGAGCTCACCCTGCGCGACACGTACTGGTGTCCGCGCTGTCAGACCTGACGCGCGGGGTGCAGTCGCGACGACGCGGTCGCACGGACGGCGTCGGTGACCCGTTCGAGCAGGGGTGACGCCAGGTTCCAGCGCTGCCACCACAGCGCCACGTCCGCGTGCCGGCCCGGGGCCAGCTCGACCAGGACACCGCGGTCGATCGCCTCGAGGCACTGCGCCTCGGGCAGCAGCCCCCACCCGAACCCGAGCGTGACCGCACGGGCGAAGTCGGCGGAGGTCGGGACGAAGTGGCGCGGGCCTCCGGGAGCGTGGCCGAGGACCTGACGCAGGTACCCCTGCTGCAGGTCGTCGTCGCGGTCGTAGTCGACGAGCGGGACCTCGTCGAGCCGCCGGAGCATCCGCCGCTCGGTGTCGGTGTCGCCGAGGTAGCGGGCGACGAACACCGGGGACGCCACGGCCCGGTACCGGTCGATGCCGAGCGGCACCGACGAGCAGCCCTGCACCGGATCCGCCTCGGCCGTCACGGCACCCATCACCGTGCCGGCGCGGAGCAGTTCGGCGGTGCGGTCCTGGTCCTCGCGGTGCAGGTCGAAGACCACCTCGGTGTCGGCCCGCACGAGGGCGAGGGCGTCGAGGAACCAGGTGCCGAGCGAGTCGGCGTTCACGGCCAGCGGGATCGACGGCACCACCGACGATCCACCGCCGAGGGCTCGGGAGGTCTCCTCGTCGAGCAGCCGGACCTGCCGTGCGTGCCGGAGCACCACTGCGCCGTCCGCGGTCGGGCGCACCGGGGTGGTGCGCTGGAGCAGGACCCGACCGACCTGCTGCTCCATCGACTTGATCCGCTGCGAGACCGCCGACGGGGTGATCGCCAGCGCACGGGCCGCCGCGTCGAGCGTGCCGTGGTCGACGGCGGCGAGCAGCGTCTCGAGGTGCTCGCGCTGGAACCGGGTCATGCAGCTGAGCTTACGGCGCTGCAGGAACGTGAGCTGTACTACACCGGCACCCGGCCCTAGCGTCGGATCGTGACCTCGCTCCTGCCCCTGCTCTCCGGCCTCGGCACCGGCCTCGCACTGATCGTCGCGATCGGTGTGCAGAACACGTACCTGCTCCGGCTCGCGGTCAGCGCAGGACTCCGGGTGGTGGCCGCGGCGGTCGTGGTGTGCGCGGTCTCGGATGCGCTGCTCATCGTCGCCGGGGTGCTCGGGGTCGGCGCCGTGGTCGAGCGGTTCCCCGTGGCGCTCCTGGTGATCCGGTTCGTCGGTGCCGCGTTCCTGCTCACGTACGGGGTGCTCGCGGCGCGGCGCGCGCTGCGGCCCTCGGGGGACGCGATGCGGGTCGCCGACGAAGCGGCCGACGACGGTGTGGTGGGCGCCAGCGCGGACGCGGGCGCGGGGGTGGACGCGACCACCGGCACGACGGTGGCGGCGCGGCGGACGCGCACCGCGCCTCCCGGCCAGGTGGTGACCATGCGGACGGCCGTGCTGACCATGCTCGTCTTCACGTGGGCGAACCCGCACGTCTACCTGGACACGCTGGTTTTCCTCGGGTCGGTGGCGAACCAGCAGGGTGCGGACGACCGGTGGCTCTGGACGATCGGTGCCGTCGCGGCGAGCTGCCTGTGGTTCGGGGCCCTCGGGTTCGGTGGACGCCTGCTGCGACCGCTGTTCGAGAAGCCGCTGACCTGGCGGGTGTTCGACGGCCTGGTCGCCGTCGTGATGCTCGCGTTCGGCGTGCTGCTGCTCGTCGGCGCGTAGTGGCGGCGGCGCGCTTGGCGCACCGCGAATCGGACACAGCACCACGCGAACGCGCGGTGCTGTGTCCGGAACCTGGTTCCGGCGAGGCGGAGCCGCCCTACTGCATGCGCTGGCCGACGCGGCTGTGGCGACGGCTGTAGCCGAAGTAGATGACGAAGCCGATGGCCAGCCAGACGACGAACCGGAGCCAGGTCTCGACCTCGAGGTTCAGCATCAGCCAGAAGCACAGCACCGCCGAGATGATCGGGAGCACCGGCGACCACGGCACCCGGAAGGCCCGCGGCGCGTCGGGCCGCAACCGGCGCAGCACCACGATGCCGATCGACACCAGGACGAACGCGGACAGCGTGCCGATGTTGATCATGCCCTCGAGCTTGTCGACCGCGGTGAACCCGGCCAGCAGCGCCACGACGACACCGGCGACGACCTGCACGCGCACCGGTGTCTGCGTCTTCGGGTTGGTCTTCGAGAACCAGCGGGGCAGCAGGCCGTCGCGGCTCATCGAGAAGACGATGCGGGACAGCCCGAGCAGCAGCACCATGACGACGGTGGTCAGACCGATCAGCGAACCGATGGCGATGATGCCGGCGGCCCACGGCAGCCCGACGATGTTGAACGCCGACGCCAGGGACGGTGTGTCCTCCTCGGCCAGGCGCTGGTACGAGACCATGCCGGTGATGACGATGCTGACGCCGACGTAGAGCAGGGTCACGATGCCGAGGCCGATGAAGATGCCACGGGGCAGCGTCTTCTGCGGGTTCTCGGTCTCCTCGGCACTGGTGGCGACGACGTCGAACCCGATGAAGGCGAAGAACACCAGGGACGCCGCGGCGAGCAGGCCGAAGACGCCGTACTGGGCGGGCTCCGCACCGGTGAACCACGACACGAGCGACTGCGTCCAGACGCTGCCCTCGGCACCCTTGGCGGGCTCGGCCGGCGGGATGAACGGCGTGAAGTTCGCGGCCTTGACGAAGAACGCACCGGCGACGATGACGAACACGACGATGGCGACCTTGATGACCGTGATGACCGCCGACACCCGCGACGACAGGCGGGTGCCGAAGGCGAGGAGCACCGTGAAGATCCCGACGATGAGCACCGGCCCCCAGGTGAACGGGATCGGACCGAGCTGGATCGTGCTGGGCAGGTCGACGCCGAACACCTTGAACGCTTCGCTGAGGTAGATGCCCCAGTACTTCGCGATCACGGCGCTGGCCGTGAGGGTCTCGAGGATGAGGTCCCAGCCCACGATCCAGGCGAGCAGCTCACCCATCGTGGCGTAGGTGAACGTGTACGCGGAGCCGGCGACGGGGATCGTCGACGCGAACTCGGCGTAGCACATGATCGCCAGGCCGCAGGTGACGGCGGCGAGCAGGAAGGAGATGATGACGCCGGGCCCGGCGAAGTTCGCGGCGGCGTTCGCGCCGACCGAGAAGATGCCGGCGCCGACGGCGACCGCGATCCCCATCGCGGCGATGTCGAACGTCTTCAGGGAGCGTTTCAGGGACCTGCCCTGCTCCTCGGAGTCGGCCAGGGAGGCCTCGATCGACTTGATGCGGAGCTTCGTTGCCATGGGGTGGATCCCGTCATCGGCTGGCGGCGGACCTCGGAAGGGTACTGGTGTACCACTGTGTCACGCAAAGCGTCCGCCCGGACGGTGGTCCGGTCCGGCGACGGCCGGGAGGCGCGGCGGCGGTCCGGCGCGCACCGCTCGGTCGGCCGACGGGTGCGTCCAGGGCCGTGGCCGCGTCAGCGGGGCGCGGTTGCGGCCGCGTCAGCGGGATGCGGTTCTGCTCGCGTCAGCGGCCCGCGCGCCAGTCCGCCAGGAACCGGGCTCCGGCCTCGTCGTGGATCACGCCGTCGGGCGCGGTGAGCACCGGGTAGGGCGTGGCCGGCACCCCGTCGGCGGGACGGACGTCGACGTGCGCGACCTCGTGGCCGTGGGCGTGCAGCCAGTCCGCCATGGCGTAGTCGCTGCGGGAGTCCCCCACGGTGCGCCAGGTGACCGGGAGCTCGCCGTCCTGCCCGAGGAGCTCGAGCGAGCGTTCGGCACCCAGGTCCTTGCCGCTGCGGTCGGACTCGACGTCGGTCGAGATGATCGTGGGGTCGATGCGCCACTGCACGGCACCGTCGGCGTCGGGTCGGACGTCGTCGAGTCGGCGGACACCGAGCCCGCGACGCTCGAGCGCGGCCATGGCCTTCGCGTCGAACTCCGGCTGGCGGGCCAGGTAGGTGGCGTTCGGCACCTCGACGCGCTGCTCGATCGACACCATGGCGCGCTTCGTCTCGTCGAAGAACACCAGGTCGGCGTACTCGTCGCGGACCAGCTCGCGCATCTCGTCGGCGTAGTCCCGCGGCAGCGCGAGGTCCTCGGCGACCGTCAGCTCGCCCATGCCGCCGTCGTACTGCGGACCGATCGAGCACCACACGGCACCCTTCTCGCAGACGGCGTGGACGCGGCCACCCTCGGCGAGGCCCCCGGCGAGCAGCGGACCGACGACCTCGGAGCGGATGAAGGCGTCGCTGCGGCCGGTGTTGAAGACGATGGGGATGCCCTCGGCAGCGAGCGCGACGAGGTCCGCGACGATGCTCGGGATCGCGATGGTGCGGGAGACCGGGCTGGCGATGGGCCCGTCGACGTCGAGCAGGAGACCGAGGCGGGGTGCGTTCACCCGCCCATCCTCTCGCAGTCAGCTGCTGGGCGAGACGATCCGGCTCCGGACGCGGTCGATCAGGGCTCCGAGGGCCGCCGGGGCGGGGACGTGTCCCTGCCCGGGCACCTCGGCGTACTCCGAACCGGGCACCGCGTCGACGAGGGCGCGGGCCGCACGTCGCATCCACTCGAGTCCGTCGCCACCGGCGCCGACGAGCACCGGTACGCCGACCGCGGCGGCGACCCGCTCGGGCACGGCGAGGCCGTTGAGCACCCGGACCTCGCGGCTGAGCACGTGGGCGTCGACGACCAGGGAGCGCCAGAGCGACCCCTTGAGCCGCAGGGCCGTGACCTGGCCCATCGGGACCCCGAGCACCTGGGTCAGGAACCCGCGGACGGCCTGGGCCCGGCGGCCAGCGCCGACGTGCTCGTCGAGCAGGTCGGCGAACACGACGTCGTCGGCGTGCGGGTCGACCGAGGCGCGGTACGGCGGTTCCCACAGGACGGCGCCGTCGACCGGCAGTCCGGTGGCGAGCCCGTGCAGGACGACACCGGCGCCGACGCAGATGCCGACGGCGGTGGTCGGTGCGCCGATGCTCTCGACGACGGCACGCAGGTCGTCGACCTCGCGCTCGATCGCCCACGACGCGGAGTCACCGCTGGCACCGCGACCGCGTCGGTCGTAGGTCACCACGCGATGGGTCGAGCCGAGCTCGGCGACCACGCGGTCGAGGTACGGGGTCCCTCGGTGGTCGAAGGCACCGCCCACGACGACGACCGCCGGCCCGTCCCCCGCCTCGGAGACGGCGATGGTGGTGCCGTCGGAGGAGACGACCGTTCGGTCGACTGGAGGGAGCATGGGGTCCTTTGCGGGCTGTCGACGGCGATGCGTCGGGCCTCGGAGGGGACCGTGCGGATTACCGGTCCTCCGAGTGTCGCAGGCGTGGGAGTCCGTGTCTCCCCCCGCTTCCAGGGGCAGAACCCCGCCGCTCGGGCGCCGGACGGTCAGCGATCCCGGTAGACCTCGCGCCGGTGCCCGGCATCGACGACCACCACGATGAGCTTGCCGTCGTCGATCCGGTAGATCAGCCGGTAGTCCCCCGAGCGGACCCGCCACCCGGGCCGGTTCACGAGCTTGCGTGCGGCGGGCGGCCGAGGGTGCTCGGCGAGGATCGCGAGGAGCCCCTCGATCCGCCGCCGCCCGTCGAGCGGGAGCTTGCGGATGACGCGTTGCGCGGCCGGGAGGACCTCGACCGAGTACGTCACCCGAGGCCGAGTTCGCGCTTGAGGTCGTCCCACTTGACGTTCTCGCCACCGATGCGGGCGCTCTCGGCGACGGCTTTGTCGTAGGCGACCAGGTCGTCCAGGTCCTCGGCCGCCTCGAGCAACCGGTCGAGGACGGCCGCGTCGACCACGGCCGCGACGCGCTTGTTGCGCCGGGTCAGGTAGACGGGTTCGTGCCGGGCGTCGTCGATGATCGACGCCAGACGGCCACGGGCTTCGGAGATCGACACTTCGCTCACCTGTACATTCTAGAGCGTTTTGTACAAGTCAAACGAGTGCCGTTGTGCCGACCGACTCCCGTTCGAGCAGTGATCGCTTGACGTCGAGGCCCCAGGCGAAGCCGCCGAGCGTGCCGTCCGAGCGCAACACCCGGTGGCATGGGACGAAGAGCGCCGGGGCGTTCCGGGCACACACGCTCGCCGCCGCCCGCACGGCGTCGGGCCGGCCCATCGCCGCCGCGAACCCGGTGTAGGTCAGGGTGCCGCCGGCGGGGATCCGGCGGAGCTGGCGCCACCCCTCGGTGAAGAGCTCGGTGCCGAACTGCCGGACCGGTACCTGCATGGCGTGCTCGACCTCCCCCGAGTAGAAGGCATCGACGGCCTCGGCCGAGGCGACCACGCCGTCGAGCACGCGGTCGGGGCGGTGGCGATCGGCCAGGCGGGCGAGGATCCGCTCGACGGAGTCGGTCCACCCGGAGGCGAGGACCCTGCCCTCGGCGTCTTCGAGCACGGTGAACGCCCCGTCGGGGGTGTCCAGGGTCTGGATGGTTGCGTCGGTCATCGGTCGTCCTTCCGGGGGTCCTCGGGGGCACGGGCTGCACGGGCGCCGGCGGTCGCGGTCATCGCGCGGTCGATGATCGGTCGCCAGCAGTGCATCGTGAGGTAGCTCCGCCAGGGGGCCACCTGCTCCGACCATAGGGAGAGCTCGCGCGCCGTTCCGGGCAGCCCGAGTTCCTGTGCACCGTTCCGCACGGCGAGGTCGCTGTGGAGGAAGATGTCGGGGTGGTGCCGGACCCGCAGCGCGACGTAGTCGGCGGTCCACGGTCCGATGCCCTTCACCGCGAGGAGTCCGTCGCGCAGGTCACCGAGCGACTGCCCACCGTCCACCACCAGGGACCCGTCGGCGAGCGCGGCGGCCACCCGCAGGATCGTGTCGACGCGGGCGGCGGGGCCGCGCAGCACCTCGTGCCCGCGTTCGGCGATCACCGCCGCCGACGGGAAGAGCAGTCCGCCGGGCCGGATGGCGTCCGGCACCGTCGCGCCGAGTGCGGCCACGAGCCGGGTCTGCGCCGTGCGCGCTGCGGCCACCGAGACCTGCTGCCCGATCAGGGTGCGGAACACGATCTCGTGCGCGTCCACCGCGCCGGGGAGCCGGAGGCCGGGCACCCGTGCGACGGGGCCGGCGAGCTCGGGCACGGCTCCGAGGACGGCGTCGACGGCGACCGGGTCGGCGTCGAGGTCGAACAGCGCACGCACCCGCGCCACGAGCGCGGGCAGGTCGGAGAGGTCGGTGACCCGCACGCGCAGGTCGATCCCGGTGCCCCGCCCGGCCACGTCGGGGACGGCTGCCGACGCGCTGAACCAGCCCGGGCCTCCAGGCAGGCCGACCAGCCGCCCGTACGACGTGACCCGGCCCGTGGGGTCGGTGTCCACCTGCTCCGTGCCCGGCAGGGCGTGCAGCGCGTGCCAGTCGAGCAGGCCCTGCGCGTCGAAGGGTGCCCGGGCCGGCAGGTGGACGTGCAGTGCGCCGTCGCCGCCGTCCGTGGCGCCGTCGCCTCGCCCGGACCGACGTGCGCGGAGCTCCGTCGGGGTGACGGCGAAGACCTCGCGCACGGTGTCGTTGAACTGCCGGACGCTGGCGAAGCCCGCGGCGAACGCGACGTCGGCGACGGGCAGGTCGGACGAGGTGAGCAGGGTCCGCGCGGTCTGCGCCCGGTGCGCCCGGCTGAGCGCCTTCGGCCCGGCGCCCAGCTCGGCCGTCATGATGCGGTTGAGCTGCCGCTCCGAGTAGCCCACGCGCGCGGCGAGCCCGGGCACGCCGTCGCGCTCGACGACGCCGTCGAGGACGAGCCGCATCGCCCGGCCGGCGACGTCCTCGCGCAGGTCCCACTCGGGGCTGCCGGGGGTCGCCTCGGGCAGGCAGCGCTTGCAGGCGCGGAAGCCGGCGAGGTGCGCTGCGGCGCTCGTGCGGTAGAAGGTGACGCCCGAGACCTTCGGCGTGCGGGCCGGGCAGCTGGGCCGGCAGTAGATGCCGGTGGAGTGCACGGCGGTGACGAACTGGCCGTCGAAGCGCGCGTCGCGCGAGGCGACGGCGCGGTGCCGTTCGGCGTGCAGCGCGTCGGGCTGCGCGTCGGTGTCCGGGCTGGTCATGGGCTCAGCCTGACATGCGCCGCCGACGTCGACTGGCGGGAATCGGACGGAGCAGCGCACGGCCGGGAGGCCCGGCTAGCGTTAGCCGCGTGACTTCCGCAGACGACGTGGCCGGTCTCGACGACCTGCCGTTCCGGACCGAGGTCGAGGTCGCGCTGCTGCTCGTCTCGCCGCGGCACCGGTACGAGGGACGCCCGGCCGACGGCGCGCTGCCGGTGCGCGCGGACGATCCGGACGAGTCACGCGACCGGATCGAGCTGCGATCCGGGCTGGGCATCGTCGGCGACCGGTACTTCGCGGCCCGGGCGCACGTGCACGCCTCGGTCACGGTGATCGGCCTGGAGGGGCTCGAAGCCGTCGGCACGGCGATCGGGGCGACCGTCGACCCCGCTGCGACCCGGCGGAACGTGTTCCTCCGCGGTGCCGACGTCGAGGCGCTGCGGGGCGAGCCGTTCTCGCTGGAGAGCGTGCTTCCCGGTGGCGACGGCAGCGACGACCTCGGCCGTGCCGTCCGGTTCCGTGGCTACCGCGCGGCGAACCCCTGCGCCTGGATGGACCACGAGGTGGCACCCGGGGCGTTCCGGGCGATGCGCGGCCGGGGCGGCGTGCGGTGCGACCCGGAGTCCGACGGTGTGCTCACCCTCGGTCCGGCGGTGCTCCGCACGGCCCGCCCCGTGGTGCTCGGCTGACGCGGTCGCCGGTCGGGCGACCGTCCTGCGCCGGCCGAGACTCGGCTCAGGCGGCGCAGTGCTCAGGCGGTGAGAGCGCTCTCGATCGCGTCGACGAACGCCGGCAGGTCGTCCGGGGTGCGGGACGTGATGAAGCCGCCGTCGACCTGGACCTCTTGGTCGACCCACTCGGCACCGGCATTGCGCAGGTCCGTCTGCAGCGACGGGAACGAGGTGACGGTCTTGCCGGACAGCACGCCCGCCTCGACGAGGGTCCACGGGCCGTGGCAGATCGCCGCGACCGGCTTGCTCGCCTCCGCGAAGGCCTGCACGAGCGTCGCCGCGCGGGACTCCTGGCGCAGCGTGTCGGCATTGATCGTGCCGCCGGGGATCACGAGCGCGTCGAAGTCCTTCGCGTCGACACCGGCGATGGTGGTGTCCGGCTCGAGCGTCTGCCCCGGGTCCTTGTCGCCGACCAGGGTCTGGATCGTGCCGGTCTCCTTCGCCGCCACGGTCACCGAGGCACCGCGCTCACGCAGCTGCTCGGTGGGGACGACGATCTCGTCCTGCTCCACGCCGTAGTTCGTCGTGATGACGAGGATCTTCTTGCCGTCGAGGGTTGCCATGATCCGCTCCTTCCGCGGCCCGGTCGTTCCGGCCGCACACCCGAGGGTCGTCGGGGTCGGCTGGGCAGGCCTCCAGGGGCGGCTCGGGGGTCCGGTCGGTCGTTCGGCCGGTCGCAACACCCCGCTCACGTCCGCCGGGTGGTCGCGAAGCGTCGGCTGGCGGCGGCGCAGCCGACGGTTCCTGACCACTCGGCGCAGGCCAGGCGGGGTGTCCTGACCGGCGGCAGACCGGCGGGCGCGCAGGCCGGGCGCCGCGCTCAGCCGCGGATGCGGAAGGCCTCGCCGTCGCGCTCGACCGTGAGCCCGTCGTACCCGTGCACTCGGTGCAGGCCGGCCGTCACCGGGTGCTCGAGGGGCCCGACGACGACCGTGGTCGCGCCGGAGGCGATGGCGGACTCGAGTCCGGCCGGGGCGTCCTCGAACGCCACGCAGTCGGTCGGGTCGAGGCCGAGCAGGGCAGCCCCGCGCAGGTAGCCGTCGGGGTGGGGCTTGCCGTGCTCGACGTCCTCCGAGGGCACGAAGGCCTCGGGCACGGCGAACCCGGCGGCTGCCATCCGGCCCGCGGCGAGGTCACGCGGTGCACTCGTCACGAGGGCCACCGGGACGCCGAGTTCGACGAGCCGCTGCACGAAGGCGACGGCGCCGGGGATCTCGAGGATGCCCTCGGTGCTCGCGGTCTCCTCGGCGACGAGTTCCGCCGCGATCCGCTGCTGCTCGGCCAGGGGCAGGTCGGGCAGGAAGCGCCGCAGGGTGTCGATCGCCTGCCGTCCGTGCGAGAACGCGAGGATCTCGTCGGGGTCGATGCCGTTCGCGTGGCCGAACCGGGTCCAGGTCGCCTCGACCACCGCGGTCGAGTCGACGAGCGTCCCGTCCATGTCGAAGAGGACCCCGGACGCCACGATGTCGATCACGCGCCCGACCCTAGCCCACGGGCCCGACCGTCCCGCGGTCCGCGGTCGAGCGGTGTCAGTGCGCCCGGACGTACCGGGTGAGCAGCACACCGCCGGCGCCGAGCAGCACGTGCGCCGGTCGCATCCGCCGGAGCTCCGGCGACGACCCGCGGGCGATGCGCGGCCCCTCCCCGCCCTCGAGCGACGGGTCGATCGTCAGGGTGAGCTCGTCGACGGCGTCCGCGGCGATGAGCGCCCCGAGGAACGACGGCCCTCCCTCGCAGTGGATCATCCCGAGGCCACGGTCGGCCAGCACGCCTCGGATCCGCCCGGCGTCGACCGAGTCCGGCTCGTCGTCCGCGCTGCAGGGCACGACGTCGGCGACCTCGGCGAGCGCCTGGGCCTTCGACGACGCGGCCGCCGTCGCCGACGTCAGGACGATCGGGCGCACCGGCGCCTCGGTGAACACCCGAGACCCCGGGTCGAGCGACAGCGAGCCGGTGACGATCGCGAACACGGGGTGGTCCGGCTTGCCGTGCGTCCGACGCCAGGCAACGTCGGCGTCGTGCAGGACCATCGGCCCGTAGCCCTCGTCGCGGACGGTGCCAGCGGCGACGAGCACGACGTCGGCCACCCGCCGGAGCAGGTCGAAGACGCGCAGGTCGTCGTCGCCACCGAGCGACCCGGACACCCCGGCAGCCGAGGCCGAACCGTCCAGCGTGGCGACGAAGTTCACCCGGAGCCAGGGGGCCCCGGCGTCGGCGGTGTAGAGGTCGAGCAGGTCGTCGTCGGACAGGTCCGCGATCGACGGGGGCAGGACGTTCACGTGTTGTGCCTCGATTCCACGGGGGTGCGCCATCCGAGCGTGGCCTCGACCATGCGCATCGCGTCGACGCTCTCGGCGACGTCGTGCATCCGGACGATCCGGGCGCCGAGCATCGCGCTCACGGTCGCGACGGCGAGCGATCCGGAGAGCCGTTCCCCGCGGGGGCGTCCGAGCGACTCCCCGACGAAGTCCTTGTTCGACACCGCGGCGAGGACCGGGTAGCCGAGCGCGACGACCTCGGGCAGCCGACGGGTGAGCTCGAGGGTGTGCACGGTGTTCTTGTGCAGGTCGTGGCCCGGGTCGACGATGATCCGCGATTCGGGGATGCCCGCGGCGAGCGCTCGGTCGACCCGTTCGCGCAGGAACGCGACGACCTCGCCCGCGATGTCGCCGTACTGCGGCGGCGCGGGCAGCGGACGACGGGGTTCCGCGAGCGAGTGCGTGATGACGACGGTGGCCTCGGAGTCGGCGACCACGGCGGCCATCCGCGGGTCGGACAGGCCGGTGGTGTCGTTGACGACGGTCGCCCCGGCTGCGATCGCCGCTGAGGCGACCTCCGGGCGGAAGGTGTCGACGCTGATGACGACGTCGGACTGCTGGGCGAGCTGCTCGACGACGGGCACGACGCGGTCGATCTCGTCGGAGGCGGGCAGTTCCGGGCCGGGGGCGAACTTCACGCCGCCGATGTCGACCCAGTCGGCGCCCTGCTCGGCGGCGCGGACCGAGGCGGCGACGGCCCGGTCGAGCTCGAAGGTGGCGCCGCGGTCGTGGAACGAGTCGGGGGTGCGGTTCACGATCGCCATCACGGCGATGCGGTGGTCGAAGTCGATGGTGCGGCGGCCGAACGTCCGGACCGGGTGGCGCAGGTCCGGCACGACCCAGCCGGGTCCGGCCGGGCCGGGTCCGGCCGTGCCGGGTCCGGCCGCGCCGTCCGGGAGGCCCGTCATGCGTCCGCCCCGGCACGCTCGTCGTGCTCGGCCTCGGTCCCACGCCCCGCACCGATGAGCGCGATCGCCTCGGCCCGTCCCGCGGCGTCGGCCAGCGAACCGTTCGCCGCCACCGTCACCGTCGTCGAACCGGTCTGGCGCTCCCCACGCGTCGTGACGCACTGGTGCTGCGCGTCGAGGACCACCAGGACGCCCTCGGCACCGAGCCCCTCGGCGATGGTCGCGGCGACCTGTTCGCCGAGCCGCTCCTGCAGTTGCGGGCGGGAGGCCACCGCGTCGAGCACCCGCGCCAGCGTGCCGAGCCCGATGAGCCGGTCGCCCGGCGCGTACGCCAGGTGCGCGACCCCGAGGAACGGCAGCAGGTGGTGCTCGCAGACGGAACGGAACTTCACGTCCCGGACGATGACGAGCCGACCGCGCTCACCGTCCTCGGCGTGCACGGTGCCGTCCCGGGCGATCGCGACCGCGTCGATGCCGATCCCGGAGAAGAACTCGGCGTACGAGTCGGCGACCCGGGCGGGGGTGCGGGTGAGTTCCGGGCGGTCGGGATCCTCGCCGATGGCGAGCAGCAGCTCGCGGACGGCGGCCTCCACACGGGCGCGGTCCATGGGTGACGTCACCCGTTCATCCAACACCAGCCCTGGCCGGAGAACGCGGGCAGACGCCCAGCGCGAGGTGCGCGAACCGCGTGGAACGGGCCTCCCGGCCGTCACAACCTGTGAGACCGGTGTGACACGCCCGAAACCCAGCGTCCTTTAAACTCTCGTGGTGAGCGCCCCGCAGACCGACACCACGCCCCGGAACCGCTTCGCGACCGGCCTCGATCGATTCTTCTCCATCACGCAACGCGGATCGTCGATCCCCCGCGAGGTCCGCGGTGGCCTCGTCTCGTTCGTGACGATGGCGTACATCGTCATCCTGAACCCCCTCATCCTCGGCGGGTTCAGCGCCGACCAGGCCGCCAAGGACGTCAGCGGTGGATGGCTCGAGAACGCTCAGGTGGCCGCGGCGACCGGCCTCGTCGCCGGCGTGATGACCATCGCGATGGGCATCATCGCGAACCTGCCGTTCGGCATCGCCGCGGGGCTCGGGATCAACTCGTTCCTCGCCGTCAGCGTCGTGCACCAGGTCACCTGGGCCGAGGCGATGGGGCTGGTCGTCATCAACGGTGTGATCATCGTGATCCTCGCGTTGACCGGCATCCGGACGATGATCTTCACCGCCGTCCCGGCCCAGCTCAAGGCCGCGATCACGGTCGGCATCGGCCTGTTCATCGCCTTCATCGGGCTCGTCGACTCCGGCTTCGTGCGGTCCTCCGGGCTCGCCTCGCCGCCGCTGCAGCTCGGCGAGGACGGCTCCGTCGGGGCCCTGCCGACCATCGTGTTCCTCATCGGCCTGATCATCATCGGCACGCTCATGGCCCGCCGGGTCAAGGGTGCGCTGCTCATCGGCATCGTCGCGACCACCATCATCGCGATCATCCTGCAGGCGATCTTCCAGGTGCCGACCTCGGTCGACTCGAAGACCGGCTGGAACCTCAACGCCCCCGGCCTGCCGAGCGCACTGTTCGCCGTGCCGGACCTGTCGCTCGTCGGCCACGCCGACGTCTTCGGTGCCTTCACCCGCATCGGCCCGCTCGCCGCGTCGATGCTCGTCTTCACCCTCGTGTTCACGAACTTCTTCGACGCCATGGGCACCATGACCGGTCTGGCCAAGGCCGCCGGTGTCGCGAAGCCGGACGGCACGTTCCCCCGCCTGAAGTCGGCGCTCGTCGTCGAGGGCGTCGGCGCGATCGCCGGTGGTGGCGCGTCGGTGTCGTCGAACACCGTCTTCATCGACTCGGCCTCCGGCATCGGCGAGGGCGCCCGCACGGGCATGGCCTCGGTCGTCACCGGCCTGCTGTTCCTGGCGTCGATGTTCCTCACGCCGCTCACCCAGGTCGTCCCGCTCGAGGTCGCCGCCGCCGGGCTCGTCGTCGTCGGTGCGCTCATGGTCGCGCAGGTCGCGGACATCTCGTGGTCGGACTTCGGCTCGGCCCTGCCGGCGTTCCTGACGATCGTCGTCATGCCGCTGACCTACTCGATCGCGAACGGCATCGGCGCCGGCTTCATCAGCTGGGTGCTCATCAAGCTGCTGTCCGGCCGTGGCCGTGAGGTCTCGTGGCTGCTCTACGTCGTCGCCGCGGGCTTCCTGCTGTACTTCGCGCGGGGGCCGCTGGAGGCGCTGCTCGGCGTCGGCTGAGGCGCTCGTCCGACCTTGCTTCCGGACGGTTCGGTTCGGTCCGGCACAACCAAGATCGGCTCGCGCCACGGGATTCCATGGCGCGAGCCGTCTTTGGTTGTGCGGCGGCGGGCGGGACGCGGTCGACGGCGTCGACGGCGTCGGCCTGGAGGCCCGTGCTCAGTCCGGCAGGTCGCTCGGCGTCGCCTCGTGGTGGCGCTGGTCCTGGGTGCGACGGTCTTCCTTCATGCCCGCCTCGAACAGGTGGCGGCGGCCCTGCACGAGCTCGTCGCGCGCGGTGCGCTCGAGCTCCTTGGCGAGGGCGTAGTAGCCGTCGTCGTAGTCCTCGACGACCTGGAACGTCCAGCGGCCCGCGATGACGTTGCGGCCCACGAGTTCGGTGTCGATGCGCTCGGCGAGTTCGGTGTGCCCGGCCTTCCGCAGCTGCTCGACCGCCTCACCGAGGTTCAGGTCAGCGGTGCCGGTCAGTCGGTGGAACCCGTAGAGCAGGCCGCGGGCGTGCTCGATGACCTCGACCGCGGCGGACAGGCTGCCGAGTGCCTCGACCGTGGCCTCGGACACCCCCTCGGGAACCTGATGCTGCGCGTCGGGGCCCTGTGCGTCGTTCGTCATGGGTCCCGTCTACACGAGGGGTGCCGAGGCCGAGCGCAGTCACTTCGTCTGGTTGGGGTGGTGCGACTGCGTTCCGCTGCACCGCCACCACGTCGCGCCACCCCTGTTCCGCGCCACGTGTCCCGAAGACGATCGTGTACTCCGTCGAACGGATCGGCCGGGGGACCCCGCCGCGCCGGCCCGCCACCGCGTCAGGGCTTCTCGACGCGGATCGGCTCGGCGAGGATCTCCGGCTCTCCGGTGTCCCAGCCCGCGGCGATCGCCTCGGCACTGTTGCGCCACGCCTGCATCTCGAGCAGGAGTCTGCGCGGCTGCCGGAGCGAGAACGAGCCACGGGCGACGTCGACGATCTCCCGGGCGAAGCGCTGCTGGTCTGCGGCGCTGAGGAGCTTGATCCACGGGTACGGGATCGCCAGCCGATCGTGGAGGGGCAGTTGCTCGTTGAGCGTCACCGCGGCGATGAGCTGTGCCGCGATGTCCAGGACCGCGTCGTCGTCGTCGGATCGTTCCTTCGTGGTGAGGACCAGGGGCTTCCCGTCGCGACGGGTGACCTCGAGCGGGGCTTCCTCGGCGGCAGCGAACACCTGCTTGGCGTGGCGGGAGAGGTCAGAGGACTGCACCGACCGTCGGGATCGGGGCGGAGCGACGAGCGTCATGGATCGAGCCTATTCAGAACGTGTTCTGAACGCAATGGCCGGTTGCTCCGTCAGTGGTTGCCGCCTACCATTCGAACACACGTTCGAACGAGGAGACCCGATGATGATCACCGACACGGCCGCCACGGTGTGGTGGGCCGAGGGCACGCCGACGCGGCTGGTGTGGGCCGGACGGCGCTGGCGGGTGAGCGACACCCCCACCCGGCTGACCGTGACGCGCGCCGAGCTGCCCACCGCGATCACCCATGCGCCCGAGCGCACCGTGGGCTGGCGGTTCCAGGCGACCAGCGACGACGACGGTGAGGCCCTGGTGGTCGACATCGTGCCGCAGGGTGCCGGTTGGGGCGTGGCCCGGACGTGGACGTGAGCGGGCCGGACCGCTACCGTCCGGACATGGACAGGTGGGTGGCGCTGCTGCGCGGGGTCAACGTGAACGGCATCACGATCCGGAGCGCTGAACTCGCGGAGCTCTTCCGAGGGCTCGGGTTCGACGACGTCCGCACCGTGCTCGCCTCGGGCAACGTCGTGTTCTCCGCCGACGTGCCCGCCGAGCAGCTGAAGACGTCGATCGAGCAGGGGTTGCGCGACCGGTTCGGCTACGACGCCTGGATCGTGCTCGTCCGGCACGACGCCCTCGCGGCCGTGGTCGACGGGTTCCCCTTCGCGCGTGCCGACGAACGGCACGACTACGTCGTGTTCGGGTCCGACGACGATGCGCTCGACGCGTTGGTCGCGGACCTCGAACACGACGACTCGGTCGAGCAGGTCGCCCGCGGCGACGGGGTCGTCTACTGGTCGTGTCCGAAGGGCTCGAGCACCGACACCGTGTTCGCCAAGCGGGCCGCCGCCGCACGCTTCAAGCGCACGACGACGACCCGCAACACGAACACCCTGCGGAAGCTCCTGTGACGATCGGCACGCTGCACCACGTCGAGCTCCGCACCGCCGACGTCGACACCGCCGCCGGGGTGTGGGGCTGGCTGCTCGGCGAACTCGGCTACGAGCCGTTCCAGCAGTGGGACCGCGGCAGGAGCTGGCGGCTCGGCCCGTTGTACGTCGTGCTCGAATCGGCACCGCTGGGCGGCGATCACGACCGCCGCCGACCGGGGCTCAGCCACCTGGCGTTCCACGCCGGTACTGCCGAGACGGTGGAACGGCTCTGGGCCGAAGCTCCCGATCACGGGTGGACACACCTGTACGAGGACCGGCACCCGTTCGCCGGTGGCCCGGAGCACCACGCGGCCTTCCTCGAGGACGCCGAGCGGTTCAAGGTCGAGCTCGTCGCCAGCTGACGGTGCCGCCGACGCCGGGGTGGCTCAGGCCTGCGGCGGCTGCCCGTTGCTCGCCATGGTCCCGCCGTCCACCGGCAGGACCGCACCGGTGATGAACGAGGCCGCGTCGCTGGCCAGGAACAGGATCGCCTCGGCGACCTCGGCAGAGCGACCCCCGCGGCCGAGGGCGATGCGCTCGGTGAACTTCGACTGCAGGGCCTCGTCCTCCGCCTGCTCCTGGGTCAGGTCGGTCCAGATGAGTCCCGGAGCGACGGCGTTGACGCGGACGCCGAACTGCCCGTTGTCGAGCGCGGCGGCCTTGGTGAAGTTCGTCACGCCGCCCTTCGCTGCGTTGTAGGGGCTCATCCGCCAGTCGGCGTCCTCACCGGAGACCGACGACGTGTTGACGATCGACCCCTTCGTCTCGCGCAGGAACGGCAGGGCCGCCCGGGTGCCGTAGAACACACCGGACAGGTCGGTCTCGATGACCCGGCGCCACTCGGCCGTGCTGATGTCGGTGATGTCGCCCGAGCTGAAGGTCCCGGCGTTGTTCACCAGGACGTCGAGCCGGTCGAAGCGGTCGATCGCCGCCGAGACGACGGTCTCCCAGTCCTCCGGGCTCGCCACGTCGGCGTGCAGGGCGACGACCCGGTGCGTCGGCAGGGAGTCACCCACTGCGCGGACCTTCTCCTCGACGCTGTCGGTCAGCACGACCGACGCGCCCTCGTCGATGAACGCGCGCGCAGTCGCCTCACCGATGCCGGACCCTGCGCCCGTGACGATCGCGACCTTGCCCTCGAACCGGTTGCCCATGATGTCTCCTCTCGTTGCACGAACCGTGCCCGGGGAGACGCCATCGACCCGAGGGGCACGGCAGACCACGGTGCCCCGGACCGACTGGACGCGTTCGGAGGCGCCGGCAACGTCCCGGGAACACAGGTCGCCCCGGCTCCGCGAGGCGGAACCGGGGCGACGTGCGACTGCGGCGCAGGTACCGGCGTCAGCCGGTCGAGTCGTCGAGGTCGAAGTCGCGCTCCAGGGAGATCGTCGGGATCGACGCGGTGATGACCGAGCCGTCCGCCCGCAGCGTGCCCTGGATGTCGCTCGTGGTCGGGGCGTGCCCGGACATCCGCGGCCCGTGGTGCGGCAGCGGCACCACGGTGGGCTCCCCCGCCTCGATGTCCCACTGCTGGTTGTGCACCCACACCGTGAAGCCCGAACCGGTCTCGACCGTGAGCGTCATGGCTTCCTGCTCGAGGTCGACCCGGACCCGAGATCCGCGCACCGTCAGACGGTAGGACAGACGGTCCCAGTGCTTCGGCAGCCGCGGGTTGAAGCTCATCCGCCCGCCGTGGTCGCGCATGCCACCGAAGCCGTTGACGAGGGCACCCCAGATGCCACCGGTCGACGCGATGTGCACGCCGTCCGAGGTGTTGCCGTGCAGGTCCGCCAGGTCGACGTAGAGCGCGGTCTGGAAGTACTGGTCGGCGAGGTCGTGGTACCCGACCTCGGCCGCCATGATCGACTGCACGACCGCGGACAGCGTCGAGTCACCGGTGGTGAGTGCGTCGTAGTAGTCGAAGTCGCGACGCTTCTCGGCCGCGGTGAACTCGTGCCCCTGCAGGAACAGCGCGAGCACGACGTCGGCCTGCTTCAGCACCTGGAACCGGTAGATCACCAGCGGGTGGTAGTGGAGCAGCAGCGGGCGCTTGGACTCGGGGGTGTTCTCGAGGTCCCAGAGTTCCTTGTCGAGGAACTGGGCGTCCTGCGGGTGGATGCCGCGGTGCGGGTCGAAGGGGATCTCCATCGACTCGGCGGCGTGCTCCCACTCGACGAGCTCGTCCGGCTGCAGACCGGTCCGGCGCACCATGCGGTCGTACTCTTCGGCGTCGTCGGCGGCGAGCTCGCGGCAGGCGTTGACGGCGAACCACAGGTTCGCCCGCGCCATGACGTTCGTGTAGAGGTTGTCGTCGACGACGGTCGTGTACTCGTCCGGCCCGGTGACGCCGTCGATGTGGAACTTCTTGTCACCGTTGGACCGCCAGAACCCGAGGTCGGCCCAGAGCCGGGCGGTCTCGACGAGCACGTCGATGGCGCCGCGCTTCAGGAACTCGCGGTCGCCCGAGGCCCGCACGTACTGCATGAGCGCATGCGAGATGTCGGCGTCGATGTGGTACTGCGCGGTGCCTGCGGCGTAGTACGCGCTGGACTCTTCACCGTTGATCGTCCGCCACGGGAACAGGGCGCCGCGCTGGTTCAGCTCGCGGGCCCGAGCCCGTGCCGCGTCGAGCATGTTGTAGCGGAAACGCAGGGCGTTCCGGGCGACGATCGGCGCCGTGTACGACAGGAACGGCAGGACGTAGATCTCCATGTCCCAGAAGTAGTGGCCGCCGTAGCCGGAGCCGGTGACGCCCTTCGCGGCGATGCCGTGGCCGTCGGTGCGGGCGGTGGCCTGCGCGAGCTGGAAGAGGTTCCAGCGGACGGCCTGCTGGATCGCGGGCTGACCGGCGATCTCGACGTCGCTGCGGGCCCAGTAGTCGTCGAGCCACTCGCGCTGCTTCGCGAAGGTCTCGTCGACGTTCTCGGCGTGCGCACGGTCGAGCGTGCGGTCGCACCGGTCGGCGAGCTCGCGCACGGGCACCCCGCGGGAGGTGTGGTAGACCACGTGCTTCACGAGGCGGATGGGCTGCCCGGCGCGGGCCTGCACCCGGTAGACGTGCTTCGCCAGGTCGTCCTCGATCGACGACGACTCGTCCCAGCTGTTCTCAGTCTCGATGTGGTGCTCGACGCCGACGCAGATCGTCATGCCGGAGCTGGACGCCTGGTACCCGAGGACCGAGCGGCCGCCGGTGCTGCGCTTGAGCTTCGGCACGAGCACCCGCTCGGTGAACGACTCGGCCTTGCGGGGGTCGAAGGCGTTCGCCGCGGCCCGCATGCCGGCGTGGTACTCGTCCTGCACGTCCTGGCGGTTGAGGATCTGGCTCGACAGCAGGATCGAGGCGTCCGCGTCGAGCACGGTGACCTCGTAGTCGATGACGGCGAGGTGCCGGTCGGTGAACGACACGAGTCGACGTGCCCGGATGAGCACCCGCTTGCCGGACGGCGTCGACCACTCGGTCTCGCGGAACAGGTACCCGCCGCGGAACTCCAGCCGGCGGGTGTGCCGGAGGATGTCGGCCTCGGCCAGCACGAGCGGCTCGTCGTCGACGTACAGGCGGATGACCTTGGCGTCCGGCGCGTTGATGATCGTCTGCCCGGTCTTCGCGAAGCCGAAGGCGTCTTCCGCGTGCCGGATCGGCCAGGTCTCGTGGAACCCGTTGACGTACGTGCCGTACTGCACGCCGCCACGGCCTTCGTCGAGGTTGCCGCGCAGGCCGAGGTACCCGTTGCCGACGGCGAAGTTCGTCTCGGCGACGCCCTGCTCGTCGGGGGTGTACTCGGTCTCCACGAGGGCCCACTCGTCGATCGGGTAGCGGACGCGGTCGAGGGGGTCCGAGGTGATGGGGTTCATGCTGCTCCGTGGGAAGGGAGGGAGATGGGTACGTCGGTGCGGCCGGCAGCCAGGGAGCGTCCGGCCGGGTGGCCTACGTCGTGCTGGTCGGTGCGGGCAGCTCGTCGATGAGTTCGTCGAGGTCGGAGACCACGACGTCGGCACCGTGCTCGCGCAGGGCGTCCGCCCCGGCGCCGCGGTCGACACCGACGACGAGACCGAACGACCCGTTGCGGCCGGCTTCGACCCCGCTGGTGGCGTCCTCGACCACGACGCACTCGGCGGCGGTGAGCCCGAACCGGGTCGCTGCGTCGAGGTAGGTGTCGGGCGCCGGCTTGCCGGTCAGGCCGTCCTGGCGTGCGACGAGCCCGTCGACGACGACGGGGAACCGGTCGAGGATGCCCGCCGTCCGGAGCACCGACGTGGCGTTCGCCGAGCTGGAGACGACCGCGACGGACATGCCTGCGGCGATCGCGGCGGTCAGGAACCGGAGCGAGCCCGGGTAGGGCTCGACGCCGTGCTCGTCGAGCTCGGCGGTGAACTCCGCGTTCTTCCGGTTGCCGAGCCCGCACACCGTGTCGGTGTCGGGAGCGTCGTCGGGGGTGCCCTGCGGCAGGTCGATGCCGCGCGACTCGAGCAGCGAGCGCACGCCGTCGTAGCGGGGCTTGCCGTCGATGTAGGTGAAGTAGTCCTGCTCGGTGTACGGCGCGACCCCGTGTGCTTCGAGGTACGGCGTGAACAGTCGGCTCCACGCACGCATGTGGACGTCGGCGGTCGGGGTGAGCACGCCGTCGAGGTCGAACAGGAGCGCTCGCTGGTCACTGAGTCGCGCGGGCGTGCGCTGGTCCTGCGTCGTCATCTGCGGTCCTCCGGGGACTGGTGGTGGACGAATGGCTCGCGACGAGTCTAGGACCGCTCCAGTCCGGACGTCCGGACGCGCCGCACCCTGTGGAGCGAGTTCGCCGGGCGCTCCGCTGTGCAGGGAGGACCCCCGCCACGGTGCACCTGTGAGACCTCTGAGACATGCCCCGGCACGCTGACCCGGACGAAAGGCACCACCATGACCAGCGACACCACGGCCGCAGCCCACGACGGCACGCAGTCGAAGCTCCGCCAGGCGATCACCGGCCCGCTGCTGTTCCTCTTCATCCTCGGCGACGTCCTCGGCGCCGGCATCTACGCCCTGATGGGGACGCTGGCCAAGGACGTCGGCGGCGCGCTCTGGGCACCGCTCGTCCTCGCGCTCCTGCTGGCCCTGCTCACCGCGGGCTCCTACGCCGAACTCGTGACGAAGTACCCGAAGGCCGGCGGTGCCGCGGTCTTCGCCGAACGGGCCTACAAGGCGCCGATCGTCTCGTTCCTGGTCGGGTTCAGCATGCTCGCCGCCGGCGTCACGAGCGCCGCCGGCCTGTCGCTCGCCTTCGCCGGCGACTACCTCGGCACGTTCGTCGACCTGCCGCCCGTGCCCACCGCGATCGTCTTCCTCGCCCTGATCGCCTGTCTGAACGCCCGCGGCATCTCCGACTCGCTCAAGAGCAACGTCGTGATGACGATCATCGAGGTCTCCGGCCTCGTCATCGTGATCGTCGTCGTGGCCGTGATGCTCGGCGGTGGCGGCGGCGACGTCTCCCGGATCGGGGCGTTCCCGTCGGAGGCGAACCCGGCCCTGGCGACCCTGAGCGCCGCGATCGTCGCCTACTACTCGTTCGTCGGCTTCGAGACGTCCGCCAACATCGCGGAGGAGGTCCGCGACCCCCGCCGCGTCTACCCGAAGGCCCTGTTCGGGGCCCTCGCCACGGCCGGTGTCGTCTACGTCCTCGTCGCCCTCGCCAGTGCGATCGCCCTGCCCGCGTCGGAGCTGTCCGAGTCCAGCGGCCCGCTGCTCGCGGTCGTCTCCGCCACGGGTGTCCCGATCCCCGACTGGGTCTTCAGCCTCATCGCCCTGGTCGCCGTCGCGAACGGCGCGCTGCTCACGATGATCATGTCGAGCCGCGTGACCTACGGCATGGCCGAGCAGCGGCTCCTGCCCGCCCTGCTCGCGAAGGTCCTGCCGAACCGGAAGACCCCGTGGACCGCCATCGTCGCCACCACGGTCGTCGCGATGCTCCTGACCCTGGTGGGCGACGTGGGCGTGCTGGCCGAGACCGTCGTGCTCCTGCTGCTCTTCGTGTTCATCAGCACGAACGTCGCCGTGCTGGTGCTCCGCCGCGACCACGTCGAGCACGACCACTTCCGGGTCTGGACGTTCGTCCCGGTGCTCGGGGTGCTGTCGTGCATCCTGCTGCTGACGCAGCAGAGCGGTCAGGTCTGGCTCTACGCCGCGATCCTGCTCGCCGTCGGCGTGGTCCTGTACTTCGTCGCCCGGTTCACCGGGCGCCGTTCCGGACGCGACCACGAGGCGGGCGTGATCCACTGACGTCACGCACCACGGGCCTCCAGGCAGACCGTCTGGAGGCCCGTGGTGCGTCCGCCGGTCCGCCCGCGTGGTCAGCGCAGGTCGCGCACCCAGGCCTCGATCGCGTCCGAGATCTGCTGGCGGGCATCAGCACGGCTGATGGTCGCCGTGCGGTCGCCGGGCTGGTCACCGTAGGCGCCGAAGTCGGCGTGGTTCGATCCCTGGATCTCGGTCATGGTGGCGGTCGACGGCAGCTTGTCCCGCGCGGCGTCGACCTTGGCCGGCGTCGACAGGCCGTCACGCGAACCGGAGACGCTCAGCACGTCGATGTACGACCGGCTGATGTCGTTCGCGCAGTAGCTGCCGAGCAGCAGCAGGCCGTCGGCGTCCTGGGCGAGCTGGCACGCGCGGACCCCGCCGAGGGAGTGCCCACCGACCCCCCAGCGTGTGACCGAGGGGGCGTGGGCCTCGAACGTCGCGAGCGGCCGGGTGTCGAAGAACGCGAGGTTCAGCGTCGGTTTCGTGATGACCACCGTCGTGCCGTTGGCGACCACCTGCCGGAACGTGGCCATGTAGGCGTACGGATCGACCTTCGCGCCGGGGATGAAGACGATCCCGACCCCGTCGGCCTGGCCGGTCGGGGTCATCACCACCGAGTCACCGGCGTCCCGGACCGCGATCCGGTCGTCGCGCCAGACCTGCAGGGCAGCGCTGCGGGTGCCCTGCATGACGATGTGCGCCCAGACGAGGAACACCACCGCGATCAGCACGACGACGGCGACGATCCAGGTGGTCCAGCGCAACGCTCGGTTCATGTGGCCACCGTACGGCGCATCGGAGCCGGCGGCGTTCGCTTCGTGAGCAGGAATGGTCGGGTGCGACGTGCACACCCGACCATTCCTGCTCACGATGTCGCCCGCAACGGGCGACCGTGCCGGACTACTCCTTGATGGCGGCGCGGATCTCGGCGGCTGCTGCGCCGACGTCCGAGGCGCTGTAGATCGCGCTGCCGGCGACGGCGATGCGGGCACCGGCCTCCTGCACCGAGGCGACCGAGGACGCGTTCACGCCGCCCGCGATCGAGAACGGGACGCCCGAGTCCTTGCCGGCGTCGAGCAGGGTCGAGAACGTGAAGCCCTCTTCCGCCTGCTCGTCGAGCCCGGCGTGGACCTCGACGAACTCGGCGCCGAGCGCGACGACCTCACGGGCACGGGCGGCCTTGTCGGAGACGCCGATCAGGTCGACGACGATGCCCTTGCCGTGCTTCTTGGCGGCCTTGACGGCGCCGACGATCGTCGAGTCGCCGGCGACACCGAGGACGGTGACCAGGTCGGCACCGGCCGAGAAGGCGATGTCGGCCTCGAGCTCACCGGCGTCCATGGTCTTGAGGTCGGCGAACACGATCTTGTCGGGGTGTGCTTCCTTGATCGCGGTGACGGCGGACAGGCCGGCGCTCTTGATCAGGGGCGTGCCGAGCTCGAGGACGTCGACGTGCGGCGCGGCCGCGGCGGCGAGCTCGAGGGCGGCTTCGGTGGTCAGGGTGTCCATGGCGAACTGGAGCTGCATGGGTGTGCCTTTCATTCGAGGTTGGCGTGACGGGGCCAGAGGTCGTCGGCGGACTGCCCGCCTCGGGTCCACAGGGCGTGGAACACGGCGTCGCCCACCAGGGCGACCGCCTGTTCGAAGAGGCCACCGGCGTACTGGGCCGAGGCGGTGCCGGAGCGGTCGGTCTTCGTCGCGGCGGGCAGCACGATCGTGACGTCCGCCAGCTCGGAGAGCGGGGAGTCGTCGGTGGTCGAGAGCGCCACGACGGATGCGCCGACCTCGTGCGCGGTGCGCGCGGCCTGCACGATGCCGGTGGTCGTACCGGAGCCGCTCGCGACGAGGAGCAGGTCACCCGGTCGGATGGCCGGGGTGGTGACCTCGCCGACGACGTGGGCGTCGAGCCCGAGGTGCATGAGGCGCATCGCGGTCATGCGGAGGGCGAGGCCGGAGCGACCCGCGCCGTGGACGAACACCCGGTCGGCGCCCTCGATCAGGTCGAGTGCGCGCTGGGCCGGGGCGTCGTCGAGGCGGGCTGCCAGGTCGCCGACCTCGCGGACGACCAGGTCGAGCGCTGCGGAGACGGTGGTTGCTGCCATGCCGTCGATCCTTCCGTCGCGCGTCCCGGTCCGCCGCTACCCGCCCCGGCAGGGGTCCCATCCCATCGGGTGGGCCCGTTCGCTCGGGTGGGACGGGTACGGTCGCGTCCATGGACGCATCGGTCGACACCCTGGAGGCCCGGGGCGGCTCCGCCATCCGGCTCGCGGCCGCCGAGCACGCCCGGACCGTCGCCGAGCAGGCGGACCGGCACGCGCTCACCCTGGAGTCCGTCCTCGCCGTGCTCCGGTCGTCGCGGGTCACCGACGCGGCCGCACGGGCCGAGGCCGTCGAGATCGCCTCGGCCGCCCTCGTCGACCTGCGCACCGTGACCGATCAGCAGCGGAGCACCCTGCTCGAACCCGTCACCGGCGCGTTCTCGCGGTTGCGCGCCGACCTTCGACCGCTCGTGCGCTTCGGGGACCTCGACGTGCAGTTCGTCGAGCCGCCGGCCACCGGCCGCGCGCTCCCGGGTGACGTCGCCCACGCGGCCCGGGCGATCGTCCGGACCGCGGTGCTCGCCCTGGTCGACGACGGTGCGGCGAAGCGGGTGCGCATCCAGTGGGACTGCGACGGCCGGAACCTGCTCATGCAGCTCCGGGACGACGGCTCCGGCACGCTCGACGTGCAGGACGACGCCATGCGACCGATCGCGGAGCGGGTCGTCACGCTCGACGGGCGGGTGCAGGTCGCGAGCACGCCCGGCTGGGGGTCCGTGCTCGACATCTCACTGCCGCTCGACCCGCGGCCGACCGAGGTGGACGCGGTCGACGACGGCGATCTGACCCCGCGGGAGCGCGACGTGCTGCGGCTCGTGGCGACCGGTGTCGGCAACCGGGAGATCGCCGAGGGGCTCGGCATCAGCGTCAACACGGTGAAGTACCACGTGGCGAACCTGCTCCGGAAGCACGGCGCCCGGACCCGGGCGGAGCTCGCGGCGTTCAGCTCCCGGGCGTGAACCGACGGGACCGCGACGAGGCGTCCCGACGAGACCGCGACAACGGGTACCGACGGTCGAGCGCGGGCTCGACGACGGTCGCCATCAGGAACTGCGAGAGCAGCCGCCCACCCGCCCAGTAGATGGGGATGACGAAGATCGCGGCCCCCGGCCAGATGCGCGAACCGATGAGCGCCAGGGTGCCGAGCGTCACGACGATGCCGACACCGGAGTACAGGTACTGCCAGCCGCGCGAAGCAGCGTCGCGCTGCGCCTGCTCGCGCTCGGCACGCTCGTCGAGACCGCGCACCCCGGGGTCGAGCGACGCCGGCTCCTCGGTGGCGAACAGGTCGCGCACGGGGACCTCGAGGGCCGTGGCCACCGCGGACAGCGACTCGAGGCTCGCGTCGTTGCCGCTCTCCATCCGTTGCACCGTCCGCACGGCGATGCCGCTCGTCTCGGCCAGTCGTTCCTGGGTCCAGCCCCGCAGTCGTCGGAGTTCACCGATCCGCATCTCGTTCATGTCCTGAACAGTAGGGACCCGCGGAACGGCGCACCACGACAGGGACCCGCCACCGACACGACAGTTCCCCGACAGCGGCCCGCCAGGGTGTCGGCGGCGGCGTCCCCTACGCTCCGGGGGCGAAGCGGTAGCCCATGCCGGACTCCGTCACCAGGTAGCGCGGGTGCGCGGGGTCGGGCTCGAGCTTCCGCCGCAGCTGGGCCATGTAGAGGCGCAGGTACCCGGAGTCGTTGCCGTGCGTCGGCCCCCAGACCTCGGTCAACAGCATCTCGCGGGTCATCAGGCGGTCGGGGTTCGTGACCAGGACCTCGAGCAGGCGCCACTCGGTGGGCGTCAGGCGGATCGCGGGACCCTCGGCCGGGGTGACCTGCTTCGCGACGAGGTCCACGAGCAGCGGTCCGATCGCGATCGTCGGGGTCTCCTCCGACGCCACCACCCGGCGTCGTCCGAGTGCCCGCAGCCGGGCGAGGAGCTCGTCCATCTGGAACGGCTTCGTCACGTAGTCGTCGGCACCGGCGTCGAGCGCGTCGACCTTGTCGGACGAGTCGGTCCGGCCGGAGAGCACCAGGACGGGCACCTGCGACCAGGCCCGGACGCCCTCGAGCACCCCGATGCCGTCGAGCCGGGGCATGCCGAGGTCGAGCAGCACCAGGTCGGGGCGCTCGGTGATGACGGCGTCGATCGCCTCGCGCCCGTCCCGAGCCGTGACGACGTCGTACCCGCGCGCCGAGAGCGTCACCGAGAGGGCGCGGACGAGCTGCGCGTCGTCGTCAGCGATCAGGACCTTCATCGGATCTCCACTCCCACGTGCCCGGCGATCGGGAGCCGCACCACGACGGTGAGCCCACCGCCCGGGGTGTCGTCGACCTCGATCGTGCCGCCCATGCCCTCGGTGAACCCACGCGCCAGGGCCAGGCCGAGCCCGAGGCCGGTCTCGTTGTCGGTGTCACCGAGCCGCTGGAACGGCTGGAACACCTCGTCGCGGCGGTCCTCGGGGATCCCGGGCCCGTGGTCGGCGACGCGGAGTTCGACCCCGCCGGCGAAGGCACTGGCGGCGACCCGGACGTGGGTGCCGTCCGGTGCGTACCGGGCGGCGTTGGCGAGCAGGTTCACGACGACGCGCTGCAGCAGGACCGGGTCGGCGAGCACCGGTGGCAGGTCGGCGGGCAGGTCGAGGTCGACGTCATCGGGGCCGAGCTCCAGCTCGTCGAGTGCGGGGGCGACCACCGTCTCGAGCGCGATCGCCGCCGGGGTGACCGCGAGGACACCGGCCTGGACCCGACTGACGTCCAACAGGTCTGCCAACAGCACCGCCAGCTGACCGAGGCTCTCGTCGGCGGTCGCGAGCAGCGCCTCCCGGTCGGCCCCGGACAGGTCGATGTCGGACGCACGCAGCGTCTGCACGGCGGCGGAGGCCGCTGCGATGGGTCGGCGCACGTCGTGGCCGACGGCCGCGAGCAGCGCGCTCCGGACCCGGTCGGCGGCGGCGATGCGCTCGGCGCCGACGGCGGTGCGGGTCAGCTCGCGGTGCTCGACGGCGGCGTCGAGCTGCTGCTCGACGACCCGCAGCAGCCGGCGCTGGGTCGGGTCGTCGGGCGCACCGGCGAACTCGAGCACGGCACCGGACGCCAGCGTCGTCGACGCGTCCGGCGTCGCACCGAACTCGCCGGAGGTCGCCGGCACCTCGTCACCCTGGCGGATCCGGACCCCGACGAAGCCGAAGGCTTCACGGGTGCGGTCGAGCAGTGCCTGCAGGGCGTCGTCGCCGCGGAGCACGCTGCCGGCGATGCCCATCAGGAGCCCGGACTCGGCCGAGGCCCGACGGGCAGCGCGCGACCGCCGCGCGGACCGGTCGACCACGAAGCTGACCAGCACCGCACTGATCACGTACATGACCAGGGCGAACAGGTGCCACGGCTGCTGGACGGTGACCATGTAGAGGGGTTGCACGAAGAAGTAATCGAGACTCAGCCCGGACAGCACGGCCGTGAACACCGCCGGCCACATCCCGCCCACGAGCGCCACGACGAGGACGAGCAGCTGGTACGCCAGCACGTCCACCGTGATGGCGTCCGGATCGCTGCCGATCGACAGCACCCACGTGAGCAGCGGCCCGACCAGGACCGACAGGACGAACGCGGCGACCACCCGGCCGCGCGACAGGCTGCCGCCGAGCTTCGGCAGGGTGATCCCGCCGCCGGCGCGCTCGTGCGTGACGACGTGCACGTCGATGTCACCGGACTCGCGGATCACGGTGTTGCCGATCCCCGGACCGGTCATCGCGGCAGCGAGCCGGCTGCGACGGCTGACCCCGATCACGATCTGGGTGGCGTCGATCGACCGCGCGAACCGCACCAGCGTGCTCGGCACGTCGTCGCCGACGACCTGGTGGTACGTGCCACCGAGCTGCTCGAGCAGGGTCCGCTGCTTGCCGAGCGCACCGGGGTGCCGGACGCGCAGGCCGTCGTTCGTCGTCACGTGCACGGCGGCGAGCTCGCCACCGGCACTGCGGGCGGCGATGCGGGCGCCGCGGCGCAGCAGGGTCTCGCCCTCGGGGCCGCCGGTCAGGGCGACGAGCACGCGCTCCCGGGTCTCCCACCGGTGCTCGATGCCGTGCTCGGCGCGGTAGGCCTTGAGCGCGTCGTCGACCTCGTCGGCGAGCCAGAGCAGGGCGATCTCGCGCAGTGCGGTGAGGTTGCCGAGGCGGAAGTAGTTCGACAGCGCGGCGTCGATCCGGGCCGCCGGGTACACGAGCCCGTCGGAGAGCCGCTCGCGCAGCGCTGCCGGGGCCAGGTCGACGACCTCGATCTGGTCGGCCGCGCGCACCACGGCGTCGGGGACGGTCTCGCGCTGCACGGTGCCGGTGATCTCGCGGACCACGTCGCCGAGGGACTGCATGTGCTGCACGTTGACGGTGGAGATGACGTCGATGCCGGCGTCCCGCAGTGCCTCCACGTCCTGCCAGCGCTTCTCGTTCGGGCTCCCCGGGGCGTTGGTGTGCGCGAGTTCGTCGACCAGCGCGACCTCGGGTGCCCGGGCGATGACGGCGTCGAGGTCGAGGTCGTCCAGGTCGACACCCCGGTGCGAGACGGTGCGGCGGGGCACGACCTCGAGCCCGTCCACCAGTGCCGCGGTGGCGGCGCGCTCGTGCGTCTCGACGACGGCGACGACCACGTCGCGACCCTCGTCGAGCAACCGACGCCCCTCTTCGAGCATCGTGTAGGTCTTGCCGACACCGGGCGCCGCACCGAGCAGGACCCGCAGCTTCCCGCGCTTCACGTGCTCATCCTCTCGCGTCGGGGGGTCGGTCTCCGCAAAACACCGGTGTTCACCTGTCGCACCGCGGTCTGCGGGTGTTCGACGCGCGAGCACCGGTGTCTTGCGGAGGGGTCACCCACGGTCAGGAGGACTTCGCCAGCGCCAGGTTCAGCGCGAGCACGTTCACCACGGGCTCACCGAGGAACCCGAGCTGCCGCGACTCGGTGTGCGACGCCACGAGCTGCCGCACGGTGGCGACGGACAACCCCCGAGCCGAGGCCACTCGAGCCGCCTGCTGCGACGCGTACTCCGGGCTGATGTCCGGGTCGAGCCCCGAACCGGACGCGGTCACGGCGTCGGCAGGCACCTGCGCGGCGGGGACCCCGTCGGCCTTCGCCAGCGCCGCACGACGCTCCTCGACGGCCTTGAGCAGGTCGGCGTTGTTCGGCCCGAGGTTCGAGCCGGAGGACGCCCCCGCGTCGTAGCCGTCCCCGGCGGCGGACGGCCGCGACTGGAACCAGCGGTCGGCCTGCTTGCCGGTGAACGACTGCCCGATCAACGAGGAACCGACGACCTTGCCGGACGAGTCCGTGACCATCGAACCGTTGGCCTGGTCGTGGAACGCCGCCTGGCCGACTCCCCAGACGGCGAGCGGGTAGCCGACGCCCAGGACGACGGTGGCGACGAGGGTGAGGCGGATGGCCACACCGGCGGAACGGAAGGTGGAACGTGCAGATGCCATGACTAGAACCCCGGGATGAGACCGACCACGAGGTCGATCAGTTTGATGCCGATGAAGGGGACGACCACGCCGCCCAGCCCGTAGACGAGCAGGTTGCGGCCGAGGATCGACGACGCTGCGGCCGCACGGTACTTGACGCCACGCAGGGACAGCGGGATGAGCGCCACGATGACGAGCGCGTTGAAGATGACCGCCGACAGGATCGCGGACGACGGGCTGTGCAGCCCCATGATGTTGAGCGCCGCGAGCCCGGGGAACGCCGCCTGGAACATCGCCGGGATGATCGCGAAGTACTTCGCGACGTCGTTGGCGATGGAGAAGGTGGTCAGGGCACCGCGGGTGATGAGCAGCTGCTTGCCGATGCGGACGACGTCGATGAGCTTGGTCGGGTCGGAGTCGAGGTCGACCATGTTGCCCGCCTCCTTCGCCGCCGTCGTGCCGGTGTTCATCGCGACGCCGACGTCCGCCTGGGCCAGGGCCGGGGCGTCGTTGGTGCCGTCACCGGTCATGGCGACGAGGTTGCCGCCCTCCTGCTCGCGCTTGATGTAGGCGAGCTTGTCCTCCGGGGTGGCCTCGGCGAGGAAGTCGTCGACGCCGGCCTCGTGGGCGATGGCGGCCGCGGTTCGGGGGTTGTCGCCGGTGATCATCACCGTGCGGATGCCCATCGACCGGAGCTCGGCGAACCGCGACGCCATGCCGTCCTTGACGACGTCCTTCAGGTGCACGACACCGAGCAGCGTGACCGCGCCCGTTGACGAGCGGCGACCGACGACGAGCGGGGTGCCGCCCTGGTCGGAGATCTCCGCGACGGTCGCGTCGATGGCCGAAACCACACCGGCTTCGGTGGTGTCCGCCCAGGCGAGCACTGCCGCAGCGGCGCCCTTCCGGATCTGTGAGCCGTCGGGCAGGTCGAGACCGGACATGCGCGTCTGCGCCGTGAACGGCACCTCGACAGCGCCGTCTGGCAGGCCGACGGCGGCGCCGTCCTCGCGCGCCAGGTCGACGATCGAGCGCCCCTCAGGGGTCGAGTCCGCAGCGCTCGACAGGGCTGCCGCTTCCATCAGCGAAGCCTCGCTCACGCCCGGCACCGGCACCACACGGGATGCCCGACGGTTGCCGTAGGTGATCGTCCCGGTCTTGTCGAGCAGCAGCGTCGTGATGTCACCGGCGGCCTCGACCGCGCGGCCCGACATCGCCAGCACGTTGTGCTGCACGAGCCGGTCCATGCCGGCGATGCCGATCGCGGAGAGCAGGGCTCCGATGGTGGTCGGGATGAGGCAGACGAGCAGGGCGATGAGCACCGGCACGCTGACCGTCGCGCCGACGAGTCCCGCGATCGGCTGCATCGTCAGGCAGACGATCACGAAGACGATCGACAACGAGGCGAGCAGGATGTTCAGCGCGATCTCGTTCGGCGTCTTCTGCCGTGCCGCACCCTCGACCAGGCGGATCATCCGGTCGATGAAGGTCTCGCCCGGCGTCGAGGTGATGCGCACCACGATCCGGTCCGACAGCACCCGGGTGCCGCCGGTGACGGCACTGCGGTCACCACCGGACTCGCGGATGACCGGTGCGGACTCACCCGTGACGGCCGACTCGTCGACCGACGCGATGCCGTCGATGACGTCACCGTCGCCGGGGATGACCTCGCCGGCGACGACCACGACCACGTCGCCCTTGGCCAGGTCGACGGACGCGACCTCCTCGGTCTCGTTGCCGGTCGCGGCCGCGTCGGTCGTCGCGTACCCGAGCACCCGACGGGCGCTCGTGGTCGAGCGGGTCTTCCGCAGGGTGTCGGCCTGCGCCTTGCCACGGCCCTCGGCCACCGACTCCGCCAGGTTGGCGAAGACGACGGTGAGCCAGAGCCAGACGGCGATGGCGATCGTGAACGCGGACGGCTCGACGACGGCAGCCGCCGTCGTCAGCGCCGCGCCGACCTCGACGATGAACATGACGGGGTTCCGCCACATGAGTCGCGGATCGAGTTTCCGCAGGGCGCCCGGGAGGCCCGCCACCAGTTGGCGGGGTCCGAATGCGGACGAGCGGGTGGCCGGTTCCACGGCGGTGCGCGGTTCCGACTCCGTGGTCACGGGGGTGGTCATGACAGTCCTTCTGCGAGCGGACCCAGTGCGAGCACCGGGAAGTAGGTGAGTGCGGTGACGATGACGGCGACGCCGCCGAGCAGCCCGATGAACAGCGGGCGGTGGGTGGGCAGCGTGCCGGCGGTCTCCGGCACCCGGTCCTGCGCGGCGAGGGACCCGGCGAGCGCCAGGACGAACACCATCGGCACGAAGCGGCCGAGCAGCATCACGACGCCGAGCGAGGAGTTCATCCAGGTGGTGTTCGCGGTGAGACCGCCGAAGGCCGAGCCGTTGTTGTTGGCACCCGAGGTGAAGGCGTAGAGCAGCTCGGTCAGCCCGTGGTTGCCGGGGTTGAAGATCGACGTCCCGAGCACCTGTTCGCGGACCCCGGGGATCACGAGCGAGAGCCCGGTGGCCAGGAGCACGAGCGTCGGCGTGACGAGGATGTACAGCGCCGCGAAGGTCATCTCCTTGGCGCGGATCTTCTTGCCGAGGTACTCCGGGGTGCGACCGACGAGCAGGCCGCCGATGAACACCGTGATGACGGCGAGCACGAGCATGCCGTACAGGCCGGATCCGACGCCGCCGGGGGTGACCTCGCCGAGCATCATGTTGACGAGCGCCATCATCCCGCCGATCGGGGTGTAGCTGTCGTGCATCGCGTTGACGGCACCGGTGGACGTCGAGGTGGTCGCGGTCGAGAAGAGCGTCGAACCGAGGATGCCGAAGCGGCTCTCCTTGCCCTCCATCGCGGCCCCGGCAGCGTGTGTGGCGACACCGCCGCCGCCGAGTTCGGCGATCGACATGACCGACAGCGACACGAGGAAGATCGCGCCCATCACGGCGAGGATCGCGTATCCCTGGCGGTCGTCGCCGACCAGGCGCCCGAACGTGCGCGGGAGCGAGAACGGGATGACGAGCATCAGGAAGATCTCGACGAGGTTCGTCCACGCCTGCGGGTTCTCGAACGGGTGCGCCGAGTTCGCGTTGAAGTAGCCACCACCGTTCGTGCCGAGCTCCTTGATCGCCTCCTGCGACGCGACGAACCCGTCCGGGATGTGCTGTGTGCCGCCGATGAGCGTGGTGACGTCGGTGCCACTCCCCCACGACTGGACGACCCCGCCGGCGACGAGGATGATCGCGAAGACGAACGCCCCGGGCAGCAGCAGTCGGCCGAGCCCGCGGACGATGTCCACCCACACGTTGCCGAGCGTGCCCGACTTGCGACGGGCGAACCCACGCACCAGGGCCACGGCGACCGCCAGGCCGACGGCTGCGGACAGGAAGTTCTGCACCGCCAGGCCGGCCATCTGCACCGTGTAGCCGAGGGTGACCTCGGGCGAGTACGACTGCCAGTTCGTGTTCGACACGAACGACGCCGCGGTGTTGAACGCCAGCGAGGGTCCGACGCCGGGCAGCCCCAGGTCGCCGGGCAGGACGACCTGGATGCGCTGCAGCAGGTAGACGAGCAGGAGCCCGGCGACGCTGAAGAGCAGCACGCCGCGCAGGTACACGGGCCACGACTGCTCGGCGTCCGGGTCGACCCCGATCAGTCGGTAGACCCCGCGCTCGACCCGGTTGTGGCGGACGGGCGTGAAGACCTTCGCCATCCAGTCACCGAGCGGGCGGTACGCGACGACGAGCAGCAGGACGAGGGTGGCGACCTGGGCGATGCCCGCCCAGACGTCCGCGGCGCCCACTAGAAGCGCTCCGGACGCACGAGCGCCCAGACGAGGTACACGACTGCGGCGATGCCGAGGACGGCGGCCGCGATGGTGATGCCGATCACAGCCGTTCCACCCCCTTGGCGATCAGTGCCACCACGCCGAACACGGCGAGGACACCGGCGACGACGAACACGTCGAACACGAGGGACTCCAGAAGATCTGCGGTGTCCGCGCCGGGTGACGCGGACCGGCACCACGAGTGGTGCCGAACCGATGCTGCGTCCTGCGCCGCGCCTCCAGGCCGCTCCTAACGGATCCCTGACGCCGCCCTGGCGGACGCATGCACGCTCCTAACGCGCGTGACCGAGGCGGCTCAGTCGGCCGCGGTCGCGAGTCGGGTCGACAGGTCGCGGACTGCGCCACGCAGCGCGTCCGGCCCCTCGACCCGGATCGGCACGGCCAGCCCGGCGATGACTCCGGCGAGCCCGCCCCACGACCACGACCCGAGGGTGACGCGGGCCCGGTCGTCCTCGAGCTGCTCGACCACGGCGTCCTCGGGCAGGTACGGCGCGATCCGCCGCGCATCGCCCGCGGTCATCGACACCGACCCGGTGCACGGCCACACGTCGTCGACCGCCGACCCCTTGAACCGCGCGGACACGAACGCGGCCGCATCGCCACCGGGGATCGGTCGCGGCGTGAAGGGGACGCGGGTGCGCATCCGGGGCGTGATCCGGTCGATGCGGTGCGTGCGCCAGTCGTCGCGGTCGGCATCCCAGTCGAGCAGGTACCAGCGACCGTTCCGGGCGACGACGGCGTGCGGTTCCACCCGGTGCGGAGTCTCGTCGTCGCCGTACCCGAAGCGGAAGACCTCCTGCAGGTGGACGGCCTCGCTCACCGCCACCAGGACCTCCGGGCCGGTGGTGGTCCGGCTCGTCGTGGTCACGGCCTGCACCGCGTCGACCCGGGACCGCAGCCGCGCGGGCATCACCTGCCGGACGGTCGCCAGGGCGCGGGCCGCCGACTCGGCGACGTCCGCCCCCGATGCCGGTGCCACGGCGAGCGCCAGGGCGATCGCCACCGCCTGGTCGTCGTCGAAGAGCAGCGGGGGCAGGTCGGAGCCGGCCTCCAGCCGGTAGCCGCCGGCCGGGCCACGGAGCGCCTCGACCCGGTACCCGAGCCCGCGGAGCCGATCGACGTCGCGGCGGACGGTGCGCGGACTGACGTCGAGCCGCCCGGCGAGCTCGTCCCCCGGCCAGTCGCGGTGCACCTGGAGCAGGGAGAGCAGCGCGAGCATCCGTGCGGAGGGTCCGGCCATGGCGTCCATCTTCGCCCGAGAAGCGGACACGATCTGACCGCATTGCCCGAGATCCTCGTTCCATGAGCATCGAAACGACAACCCACCTCAACTTCGACGGCAACGCCCGCGAGGCCCTCGACTTCTACGCATCGGTCTTCGGCGGCGAGGTCACCGCCGCCACCTTCGGCCAGATGGGCGCCCTGGACGACCCGGCCTGGGCGGACCGCATCGTCTTCGGGCAGGTCTCCACGGCGGCCGGCTTCCGCGTCATGGCCTTCGACGTCTGGCCCGGGCAGCCCTACGACCAGGGATCGAACGCCTTCTACGTGTTCGTGCACGGCGACGACACGGCCGAGATCGAGCGGTACTGGGCCGTACTGTCCGACGGTGCCGAGATCCGGCAACCCCTGGAACCCTCGGCCTGGGCACCGTTGGCCGGGCAGCTGCGCGACCGCTTCGGCGTGGTCTGGCAGCTCGACGTCGCCCCCGCTGGCGACTGATCCGTCCTGAGAGCCGCGGTCAGCGCGTCGGCGTCCACGTCGACACGGTGACCGCGGCCGTCACCGTCGCCAGCTCGAACACGGCGTCCGCCGCGACGTGGTGGTGGCTCGGCCCCATGTGCACGACGTCGTGGACGTCCTCCGCCGACAGCTCCATGGACCACGTCAGGTCCTCGGAGGACCGCAGCGCGAACGACGGCATCAGGGAGTCGTGCAGCCGGCGCTCCTTCTCCGGGTCCACGCTGATCGTCGCCTCGGCGAGTTCCGCCAGGTGGCCGGCCCGCGGGGTCACCACCGCGAGCACGCCGTCGGCGTGCAGCACGCGGGCGTACTCGGTCTGGTTGCGGGGTGCGAAGACGTCGAGCAGGACGGCGGCAGCGCCGTCGACGACCGGGAGGCGCTCGGTCACGTCCCCGACGACGGCCCCCGCGCGCTCGTGGGCGCGTGCCGCACGCCGGATCGCGACGGCCGACAAGTCCAACGCGACCCCGAGCCTCCCGTCCGCCGCGCGCAGCGCATGCGCCAGGTAGGTCCCCGGGCCGGAACCGACGTCGAGCACGATGCCGGGCGCGGTGGCGTCCGCGACGATCGCGGCGAGCGCCCGCTCGACGGGCGCGTAGTGGCCGCGCCCCAGGAACCGCAGCCGCGCGTCCACCATCTCCGGGGTGTCCGCGGTGAGTGCGCGCCGCTTCGCGGGCAGGAGCGTCAGGTGGCCCTGCTTCGCCTCGTCGAACCGGTGACCGTTCGGGCAGCCGACCTGACCGCCGTCGACGCGACCGAGGGGCTCGGCACACACGGGGCAGGCGAGCATCGGCAGCAGGTCGTCACGCACCGGCCCAGCGTACGGGCCTCGGTAGCCTGACCGGATGTCGCTGCAGCAGCTCTTCGGCCTCGACGGCCGCACCGCACTCGTGACGGGAGGCAGCTCCGGCATCGGCCGAGCGATCGCCACCGCACTCGCCGACGCGGGTGCCCACGTCCTCGTCGCCGCCCGGACGGCCGCGACCATCGACGCCACCGTCGCCGGCATCCGCCAGGCGGGCCGCTCGGCCGACGGCATCGTCGCAGACCTCTCCTCCCGCGCCGGAGCCCACGCACTCGCGGACGCCGCCGGGGACGTCGACGTGCTGGTGAACTCCGCCGGGATCAACCTGCGGCCGCCGATGCCCGAACTCGACGAGGCCACCTGGGACGCCACGATGGCCGTCAACCTCGACGCGCCGTTCGTGCTCGGGCAGCGGCTCGCACCCGGCATGGCGGCCCGTGGGTACGGGCGGATCGTGTCGATCAGTTCGCAGCAGGCCCACCGCCCCTTCGCCGCCAGCGGCGCGTACGGGGTCTCCAAGGCCGGTCTGGAGGCGCTGGCCCGGTCCCAGGCAGAGGCCTGGTCCGCGCAGGGGGTCACCTCCAACGTCCTCGTCCCCGGTTTCGTGCGCACCCCGCTCAACGAACGACTCGGGTCCGACCCGGCGACGGTCGCGGCCCTCGCCGCACGGACGCTGGTCGGGCGGAACGGGCTCGCGTCGGACTTCGCCGCGGCGGCGGTGTTCCTCGCCGGACCCGGGTCGGCCTACGTCACCGGGCAGTCCATCGCGGTGGACGGCGGGTTCTCCGTCCACTGACCTCGAGCGACGCCGATGCCGACGGCACGGTGCTGCGCGGCAGTACGGTCAGGACATGGCAGTCATCGAGCAGGCAACGCTCCGCCCCTCCAAGGCCGAGGCGCTCGCCGCCTGGCTCCCCGACCAGGCGTGGAGCGGCGTCGTCGCGGGATCGCCGCTCCAGGTCGTCGGGCAGTTCCGGTTCGACGACCCCGCTGGCGAGGTCGGCGTCGAGGTGCTCCTCGTCCGCACCGACGACGGCCGGGTCCTGCAGGCGCCACTGACCTACCGGGACGCACCGCTGCCGGGTGCCGACGCGTTCCTGGTCACCGAGATGGACCACTCCGTGCTCGGGCGACGGTGGGTGTACGACGCCGTGGGCGATCCGGTCCATGCCGACGTCCTGCGCCGGGCGATCGTCACCGGCGGACACGAAGCCTCGCTCGAGTTGGCCAACGGTGCCGGACAGCGGCCGAAGGACGCCTGGGCCAGCGGCAGCGGCTCCGCGCCAGACTCCCCCACAGTCACCTCGGTGCACGCGACGACGGGTGCGGTGACGTCGATCGCGACCGACCACGGCACGATCGTCATCGCTCGGGTCGTCGGTACGGCCCTGCCCGAGGGCGAGACGCTGACCGGGACGTGGACGGACGGCTCCGAGGTGCTCGCCGTCCTGCTGCCCGAACGCGCCTGAGGTACTGGCAGGGCCTGCCTGTGCCGGGGAGCGGCTGGCAGGATCGAGGGCGTGAAGACACTGGAGTTGCCACAGACAGACCTCACCGCCTCCGACGTCGTCGTCGGACTGATGCGGATCAACGACATGAGCGACGAGGACATCCGTTCGCTCTACAGCGCCTCGCGCGATGCGGGCGTGAACATGTTCGACCACGCCGCGGTCTACGGCGAGTGGCACGGCTGCGAGGAGCGGTTCGGCGCCGCCGTCACGCTGACGCCCGCGGAACGCGCCGAGATCGTGCTGCAGACCAAGGTCGGCATCCGGCCGACGCCGAAGGGCGCGTACTTCGACTTCTCGTACGAGCACATCCTCGAGTCCGTGCACGAGTCGCTCGAGGCACTGCAGACCGAGTACGTCGACGTCCTGCTGCTGCACCGCCCCGACGCCCTGGTCGAGCCGGAAGAGGTCGCGAAGGCATTCGACGAGCTGCACGCCGCCGGCAAGGTGCACCACTTCGGCGTCTCGAACCACACCCCCGGCCAGGTCGACCTGCTCAAGAAGCACGTCCGCCAGCCGCTCGCGTTCAACCAGGTGCAGCTGAGCATCACCCACGCCAACGTGATCTCGCAGGGCCTGACCGCGAACATGGGTGGCCTGGAGCAGTCGGTCGATCGCGACAACGACATCCTCAACTACTCGCGCATCAACGACATCACGCTCCAGGCCTGGTCGCCGTTCCAGAAGGGCTTCTTCGACGGCGTGTTCCTGGGCGACCGTGAGCAGTACGCCGACCTGAACGACGTGCTCGAGGAGGTCGCCGCCGCACACGGTGTCACCCCGACGGGCATCGCAGTCGCGTGGATCACCCGCCACCCCGCGCACTTCCAGGTCGTCCTCGGCACGACGAACCCGCAGCGCGTGCGGGACTCGGCAGCCGGCTCGGACGTCGAGTTGTCGCGCGAGGAGTGGTACCGGATCTTCACCGCGGCCGGACACACCGTTCCCTGAACCGGGACCATCCCGTGGGGTCGGGCAGGGTGGGATCGTGCTCCACGACCTCGCCCTGCCCGTCCGCCTGACCACACGCTCCGGCGAACTGACGCTGCGGAACGCGGTGGACGAGGACCTCGATGCGCTCATGGCGCTGTTGTCCGACGACCCGATCAGCGCCGCACGGGGTGACGTCGCCGCGTCGGAGGACCGCCCGCAGTACGCCGAGGCACTCCGGTCGATCCTGGACGACCAGGCGAACGCGCTGCTCGTCGCCGAGGACGCCGACGGACGGCTCGTCGGGACGCTGCAACTCACCCGGATCCCCGGGATGGCTCGTCGTGGTGCCACCCGGCTGCTCGTCGAGGCGGTGCGGGTCAGCAGTGCGCTGCGCTCCGGCGGCATCGGGAGTGCGCTGATGCGCTGGGTCACCGACGTCGCGGCGCCGGCCCTCGGGACCCCGCTCGTGCAGCTCACCTCGGACGCTGCACGGACCGATGCGCACCGGTTCTACGAGCGCCTCGGCTTCACCGGCTCGCACGTCGGGTTCAAGTACCGGGTCCCCGACCCTTCCGCGCGCTGACGTTCTTTCCCAGAACGCGTGCGATGCAAGGTGCTTTCGGGCGTACCGGGTCGAAAGTTTCGACCAGGTATGCCCGATTCGACCAGGTACGCCCGATTCGACCAAGCGCGCTAGTCGTCGGAGGCGGAACCAGCAGACCTCGGCGTCGGCACGTTCACGTCGACCGGGGACACCCCGGCGGGGTCGGCCGAGGCGCCGCCCACGACGTCGAACGAGATCCCGAGCATCGCCGGGTCCTCGTCGAGTTCGAGCCCGTCCTGGCGGACCTGGTCCTCCGGGATCGCACGGCCACCGGACGGATCCCACGAGTTCGCGATCGACATGCGCACGAGCATGCCCGAGCCGCTTGGCAATCGCCCAAGAAACCCCTGAGGGCCCCCGGACCGCTCAGCCGGCGAGGTCGTCCGGGTGCAGCCGATCGCCGGCGTGCGGACGCCGGAACACCGGGCCGCCGCCGGCCTCGTCCTCGTCGTGGTGACTGACGGGCGAGACGCTCGGGTCGGCGGAGTCGTCGCCGACGTCGGCGCCGCGGTCCTCCTCCATCTCGAGTTCGGACTCGTCACTGCCGTCCACGGGGATGGACCGGCCCTGCTGTTCGGGATCGAACGGTGCGCTCATCGACATGGGGCGAGCATGCTCCCGCTCGGTGAACGCCGGGTCAACGCTGTCCGTCGGCCGCGATGAGCTCGAGCTGCGTCAGCGTCAGGTCGGTGCCGGCGGTGAACGTGAACGACGAACCGCCGCCGAGGATCCGGAACACCCGGGTCTGACCGGCCCACGAGAACTCGGCGCCGTCGACCGCGGTGACGGCGTCGTCGAGGCCGACCTGCCACGAGTAGGACCCCGGCGATGCCACCGTCACGGTGTACAACGAGGCGGCGGGGCACGACACGTCGAAGGACACGGACTCCCCCGCGGCCAGCGACGTGACGGTGCGGCCGGTGTCGTCGGTGAGCGCCGAGGCTCCGACGGGCAGGACGTCCACCGGGGCGTCCCGGTACCCGTGCACGTCGGAGGCCGAGACGGGGCGGGTGTCCGACGCCCATCCCTGCGGTTCGTCGGACAGGGTGAACTCGATCCGCGACGCTGCCACGACCACGCTGTGCGGGATGGTGACCGAGGTCCAGGGCGCGCCGTCGACCGTCACCGACGCGACGTACGCGCCTGCGGAGCTGGCGGCGATCTCGATGACGGTGGGCGATCCTCCCGGCTGCCGCAGCACCGTCCTGCGGACCGACGGCGGCACGAGCACGTAGGTACCGGTCGACGGCGCGAGCGGGTACAGGCCGATGGTCGCGAAGACGTACCAGGCGCTCATCTCGCCGTTGTCCTCGTCGCCGGGGTAGCCCTGGCCGAGGTCGGACCCGACGAACAGACGCTCGAGCGATTCGCGGACGATGCGGTGCGCGTCGTCGTGGCGCCCGGTGAACATCGGGAAGAAGGGGATGTGGTGCGCGGGCTGGTTCGACAGCCCGAGCATGCCCATCCGGACGTCGCGGGCCTCGGTCATCTCGTGGATCGGGAACCCGTACGAGCCGGACCGCGCCAGGGCACCGGTCTCGGGGGTCGCGAAGAACGCGTCGAGAGCGGCGTCGAACCGCTCCGGCCCGCCGTGCAGGTCGACGACGCCGGCACCGTCGTGCGGCGCCGTGAACGCGGTGCCCCACGCGTTCGTCTCCGTGTAGTCGTCGCCCCAGTCGCGCGGGTCGAACTCGGTGCCGACCCGCCACGAGCCGTCGGGGTCGCGGCCGATGAAGAACCCACGCTCGGAGTCGAAGACGTGCCGGTACTGCAGGGACCGACGGGCGAACCACTCGGCCTCGGCCTCGTAGCGGGACAGGTCGGCGGGCGTCCGCGCCCGCGACGCGAGCAGGCCCGCCATGACGGCCAGACCCCAGTCGTTGATGGCCGCGTCCAGGGTCCACGACATCCCCTCGTGGGTCGCCGTGTCGACGTGGCCACGGAAGGCGCCCGGGAGGCTCCCCTTGCGTCCGACGCGCTCGTCACGCGGCGGGACGGTCGCGTTCCGCACCGCGCTCCGGTACGCCTCGGCCAGGTCGAAGCCGCGCACGCCCTTCACCGCGAGGTCGGCGAAGACGGTGTCGCTCGTGGTGCCGGTCATGCAGTCCTCGGCGCCGGGGGCACTCCAGCGGGGCGTCCACCCGCCGTCGTGGTGGTGTTCGACGAAGCCCTGCGCGAGTTCGCCCGCGGTCTCGGGGGTCAGGAGTCCGAGGAGCGGCCAGGCCGTGCGGTAGGTGTCCCAGAAGCCGTTCGTGGTGGTGAACGGCCCCTCGACGACCTCCGGCCCGGGCTCGTCGCGGATCGGGTCCGCCAGCACGGCGCCGTACGGGGAGCGGTGCCGCGGGGTGCCGGTCAGGGCCGTCTCACCGGCACGGTTCGGGTAGAGGAACAGCCGGTACAGGCCGGAGTACAGGCTCGTCAGCTGGTCGGGGGTTGCACCGTCGAAGGACAGCGTCGCGAGCTTCTCGGTCCACAGCGCCTCGGCACGGGAGCACATGGCGTCGAACGAGCCGGCGTCGTCGAGGTTCGCGCGGGCGTCCTCGATCGAGACGGTAGAGATGCCGAGCAGGACGTCGACCGGGCCGTCCGTGCCGCTGGCCTGCCCCACGGACAGCCAGCCGCGCAGCTCGTGTTCGCCGATCGTCGTGTGGTCGGCGGTGACCCCCGCGACCCGCAGGTGCACGTGGTGCGGCGGGGTGCCGGGGCGGTCGTCGAGGACGGCCTCGACCACGGCGGTGCCGTCGGTGATCGTCACGGAGACGTCGGACACCCGGCCGTGGTGGTCGAGCACGACGCTGCGGGTGCCGGTGAACCGGAACCCGAGGGCGAACTCCCCCGCGGTCAGCTCGGCCGTCACACCGTGCTCGAGGGCGACCCGGTAGCGGTGCGGGCCGTCCTGCTCGTCCTCGTGGTCGAACCCGAGCGCGCGGGCGGACCGGTCGACATCGGGGGTGTCGAGTGGCGAGGGCATCACCTGGAACACCCCGCGGTCGCCCATCCACGGCGACGGGATGTGACTCGTCGCGAAGGCCTGGATCGCCGGACGGAGTCGCCCCTGGTCGTCGAGCCGGTCGTGCTCCTGGTACGCGTACGGCCAGCGGTTGCTCGAGGCGTCCGTCATCGGCAGGCCGAACACGCCTCCGTGCGGGACGCCGACGAGCGGGGCGTTGTTGCCGCGGGAGAACCGGGAGGACGCGTGGGTGCCACGGGTCGTCCGGACGTGGCCGAGCGGGGTCGTCGGGGCCGGGCGCGCGGGACCGATCCGGACGGCGTCGAGCCAGCCGCGCAGTGCGGGACGCTCGCCGTCGGTGGCCGCAGCCGACGTGTCGGAACCGAGCCGGGCCTCCAGGCGGTCGACGACCAGCCCCGCGAACGGCGTGAGGTCGACCGCGCGGCGGTTCCACTGGTCCACCCACTGCTTGCGGGCCGCGTCCTGCGCGTCCGGGGTGACCGCGTCGCCGTACTGGTCGCGGACCGCGGCGTGGTCACGCAGCCGCGAGCCGTCGGTGAAGACGACGTCGACGGCGAAGGCCGTGGCGTCCCAGAAGTGCGGCAGGTCTGCTTCCGTCGGTTCCGACGCCCCCTCGGGCAGTGTCCGCTCGGGGAACCAGACCCAGGACAGCTCGTCGCCGGTGGTGATGGTGCGTCCGGTGCAGCCGGGGACGATCGCCTCGTCCACGGACGCTCCCGCTGGTCGTTCGACGAGCCAGGCCTCTGCCGAACCGAAGCCGACACCGTTCCGAGCGGCCACGGCCGTCGTCGGGCCACCGCTCCGTTGCAGTTCTCGCACGGAACGAGCCTATTTGCTCCAGGGACTGGACGAAAACCCGGCGTGTCAGTCCTTGTTCTGCCCGGGAGCGCTGCCGGACTTGCCGGGGGCGGTGTCCGACGTGGTGTCGACCGCGCCGGTGTCGGCCGCGCCCGTGCCGTCCTGCGGCTCCTGCACCGGGTTCGAGGCCGGAGTGCTCGGCTCCGGGCCGACGGGCGGGTCCTGCGTGGGCTGCTCCGGCTCGGTCGGTTCGCTCGGCTGCTCGCTCGGTTCCTCGGCGGGCTGCGACGGCTGCTGCTGCTCCTGCGAGGGCTGCTGCTCGGCGGGTTCGCTCGGCTGCTGTTCCTCGCCCGGGTCCTCGGACGGCTGCTGCTCGGTCGGCGCGGTCGACGTGGTGTCCGTCGGGGCCGGGGTGCCGTCGTCGTCGCCGTTCAGGGCGAACACCGCGACCCCGATGCCGATGAGCACCAGGACGATCACGATGATCGCGGCGATGAGCGGTCCGCGCTTCTTCTTCTCCGACTGGTCGTCCGGCCGGTCGCCCCGGACCGGGCGGGGCGGGACCGGCGGCGGGGTCGGCCCGCTCGGGCCCGATGCGCCGCGGCCGTTCGCCTGGGCGCCGAGCACGGTCGTCGAGACGTCGTCGGCGGCGTTCGGACGCTGGGTGTCGAGGACGCGGGTGGCGTCGTCCCCCGGACCCGCGCCGCCGTTCGGCAGTTCGCTCGCCGGCATCGCCTGCGTCCGGTCGTCGGCGTTCGCCGCTGCGGCGGCACCGGCGCCGACCGCGGCACCAGCAGCACCGGCGGCCGCAGCCGTCACCGCACCGGGTGTGCCGGGCAGCAGCTGCGTGGCGTTCGTCGGCTCGTCGCGGCCCAGCGCACGCAGGCGCTCAGCGGCCTCGGCTGCCGTCGGTCGCTCCACCGGGTCCTGCACGGTCATCACGTGCAGCAGGGTGCGCCAGGCCGTGGGCAGCTGCCGGTCGATCTCGGGCGAACGGGTCAGCCGGGCCGTGGCCGACTCGACCGCGCTGCCCGGGAACGGCTGGCGGCCGGTCATGCACTCGAGCAGCACGAGCCCGAGCGAGTAGACGTCGGCCTTGCCGGTGATCTCCTTCGCCAGGACCTGCTCCGGGGCAAGGTACGCGGCCGTCCCCATCACGGTCCCCGTCCCCGTCACCCGTGAGGCGTCGCGGAGCAGGGCGATCCCGAAGTCGGCGAGCTTGACGTGCCGACCGTCGCTCTCGAGCAGGACGTTCGCGGGCTTCACGTCACGGTGGACGATCCCCTGCGCGTGCACGGCGGCCAGGCCGTCGGCGACCTGCGCACCCAGGCGGGCAGCGGTCGCGGGGTCGAGCGGGCCCTCGCGCAGACGGGTCGCCAGGTCACTGCCCGGCACGAGTTCCATGACGAGGTACGAGTCGCCGTCGACGTCGTCGAGCGCGGCGTCGTAGAGCGTGACGAGCTCGGGGGCGCGCAGCGTCGCGAGGGTCTGGATCTCCGCCTCGGCGCGGGCGCGCTCACCGCGGTCGACGGGGCCGATGCGGAACACCTTGACCGCGACCTCGCGACCGAGTTGCTCGTCGACCGCCCGGTACACGGACGCCATGCCACCGTGTCCGAGCGTGCCCGTGACGCGGTACCTGCCGCCGAAGACCCGTTCTTCCATGCCCGGCAACCTACCGGTCGCGGCTGACGGCGCTCTGCCGTTCGGGGGCGGCGCGGCGGCGCCCGGCGACTTCGTGAGCAGAAGATGTCGGGTGCGGGCGAGCGACCCGACGTCTTCTGCTCACGAAGTGATGCGGTCGACGTCCGGCGCGGGCTCGGCACCGTGGTGGAGCGCCGTCAGGTACAACCGGTGCGCCGTGATCACGAGGGCGAGCCACGCGAGTCCGAGCGCCCACGCCGCCAGCACGTCGGTCAGCCAGTGGTGCCCGAGGAACACCCGCGATGCCCCGACCGACAGCACGAACAGGGTGCCCACGACGATCGTCCACACCCGCGTGACGACCCGCGACTGTCGCAGGAGCAGGAGGTACACGATCGTGCCCACGATCACCGTGGAGTTGAGCGTGTGCCCCGACGGGAACGACGGCGACGTCTCGTACGGCGGCACCGCGTCGGACAGCGGCGGACGTGCGCGACCGATCAGGTCCTTGCCCGCGATCGTCATGAGCAGCGAACCACCGCTCGCGGCGACGAGGAGCACCAGTGGCGTCCACGCACGGCGCTGGATCGTGAAGCCGACCAGGAACCCGAGCGCGACGATCGGCATCCCGATCGTGCCCGCGATGTCGGTCCACCAGGTGACGAGCGTGTCCGCCGTGGGTGATCGGAGTGTGAGCGCCCAGTCCAGGACGGGGCGGTCGAGCACCGCGACGTCGTCGGCTTCCCGCACGGCGTCGTAGACCTCGGAGGCGATCCACGTGGCGAGGACGGCGACGCCCAGGCCGATGGCGAGGGTCAGCAGCAGGACGGGCATGGCGCCGAAGCGCTTGCCGAGCGCGGTCCACACACTGGCGACACTGCGGCCGGCACGGGAGCGCCAACGGGTCAGGTCGACTTCGCCGACGGTGCGGTCGGCGGCGTCCCCGCGTTCGGTGTGCATCCGTCCACCCTGCCCGAAGCCGCCGGGAGCCGTCCCGGCCGAACGCTTCGCCGGTGGGTATTTTACATGCTACGTTGCAGACATCACGAAAGGGAGGTTGAACATGCGAGCAACGAAATGGCGAGGGATCACCGTCGCGGGCGGGGTACTCCTTGCAACCGTCGCCAGTGTCGGCATCACGGCACCAGCGAACGCGTCGACTGCGAGTGCCGTCGAGACCTACGGGCTCGACGGCATCACCGTGCAAGGGCTCCCGAAGTTCACGAACCATGCGGCGCTCCTCGACTACGTCGCGACGAACTCGGTCAGTACTCGGCTCGACGCGGAGACCGGCAGGATCATCTCGGTCGCACCTGTTCCTCTCGCTGAGCGACAGGCGAAGGTGTCCGTACGGAACACCTGCAAGTCCGGAGATGCGTACTGGGCAGCCGCTGCGACGCCGTACACGAACAACTGCTTCTACGGCTCCGCCGGGACCTACACGTTCCCGAGCGGAGGCACGTTCTCGCGGAAGTTCTACATGGGGAGTCACACGGCGCGCGGGGGCTGGAAGTACGGCGGCAAGCAGCACCACACTCCGAAGCAGGGGCCCGGATCGGTCGCGACGCTCGACACCGCGACACAGATCAACCGCGGCCAGCTCTACTGACCGTGCCCGCTCGGGTGCCCCGTGCCTTCCTCGAGCACGCGGCACCCGACCAGGCGCTGCGGCGACAGCCCGACTAGTCCTTCGCCTCCGAGTACGCCCCCACCACCCCGACCGACAGCGGGAACGTCACCGGGAAGTCCTGGAACAACAGCCGTCCGGCATCGACGGCGGCCTCCCGGATCTGCTGCGCCACCCACTCGGCGTGCTCCGCCGGGGCGTGCACCACGATCTCGTCGTGCACGAAGAACACCAGGTGCGGCCCGTCCGTCACGGCTCCGGGGAAGCGCGCGATCAGCCGCGAGCGCAGGGAACCCATCCACGCGAGCGCCCACTCCGCCGCGGTCCCCTGCACCACGAAGTTCCGGGTGAACCGCCCCCAGCTCCGGGCGCGGGACTCGACCGCACGCTGCATCGCCGGGGTCCCCTCGACCGTGTACGCCTGGTTCCGGGCCTCGAACCACGAGTCCTCGGGCACCGGTGAGGTCCGCCCGAGCAGCGTCGTCACGGGTTCGCCGCGCTCCCCCGCACGCGCGGCCCGTTCCACCATGTCGAGCGCCTGCGGGAACGCCCGGACCAGGCGTGGCACGAGCCGACCGCCCTCGCCCTGGGTCGCCCCGTACATCGCACCGAGCATCGCCACCTTCGCCTGCTGCCGGGTCTCGACCGCCCCCGACGCCACAACGCCGTCGTACAGGTCGCGCCCGTCGCCGGCCGCGGCCATCGCCCGGTCGCCGGACATCGCGGCGAGCACACGTGGCTCCAGCTGCGCGGCGTCCGCGACGACGAGCTTCCACCCGGGGTCGGCGATGACGGCCCCGCGGATGCCCTTCGGCAACTGCATCGCTCCCCCGCCGTCGGCCGCCCAACGGCCGGTGACGACACCGCCGACGACGTACTTCGGGTGGAATCGTCCGTCGCGGATCCAGTCGTCGAGCCAGGTCCAGCCGTTGGCGGTGAGCAGTCGCGCCAGGCGCTTGTACTCGAGCAGCGGCTCGATGACGGGGTGCTCGATCTCCTGCAGCTCCCACTTCCGCGTGCTCGTGACCATCAGGCCGACGCGGCGCAGCGACTTCAGGACGTCGGCGGGCGAGTCCGGGTTGAGACCGGGGTCGTCGAGGCGCTCGCGCACGACGGCGGCGATCTCCTCGAGGCGTCGCGGCCGCACCCCGTAGGGCACGCGCGGCCCGAGGGCGTCCTCGAGCAGCCGCTCGTGCACGTCGGCACGCCACGGCAGCCCCGCGTGCAGCATCTCGGCCGCCACGAGCGCACCGGCCGACTCCGCGGTGAGCAGCAGGCGGAGCGCGCCGGGAGCGCTCGACCCCGCCACCGCGGCGAGCTGGGAGCGGAACTCCGCCACCGGATCGACCTCGTCGTCGGGCGCGGCGGCGGTGAACAGGGCGTCGTCGAAGAGCTGGGCCTGCGTCGGCCGGACCACGCGGGCTTCCGCGACCGGGGCGTCCAGGGCGTCGGCCGGGGCGGCGGCGAGCGCGGATCCCCGTGCCGCGAGCGCGGCCCGCAGGACACGACGACCGAGGCGCAGGTCGACGCAGCGGCCGACCCGCCCGCCGGTAGCGAGCACGGCCGGGTACCAGCGCGCGGTGTCGTCCCACACCCAGCGCACGCCCGGTGCGTCGTGCGCCGCGACGAAGGCCGGGAGGCCCGGCTCGTCCAGGCGGATCGGCTCACCCCCGGCGGTCCCCGCGTCGGTCAGGGGCGTCGCGAGGACGCCGCCGTCGACGCGGCGGAGGACGAGGTGCACGACACGATCATGCCGTGCCCCACCGACCCCGGCGGACCAGGGCCGGAACGGGTGTCACTCGCCGGGTCGGACCGCCGCGGTGTCGGCGACGTCGATGCGGACGTCGCCGTCCTCGGCACGGGAGACCTCGACCCGCGGATCGGCGTCGTGCTCGTCGGATCCGGACATGCGGCGGAACGTGTCCTGTCGGCGTTCCTCGAACGTCATGTCGACGCCGTCGTCGAGGTGGTCGTGGTCGGGCTTCGTCATGCCGTGCACGGTACGCGGCCGCGGCTGCGCGCGGTCACGCGACCGGTGCCGTGCCGGTCCGCTCGGTCCAGTGCCCACCGCTCGCCCACCGGTCGAGCACGGCCGCACGCAACCGACCGGACGGCGCCGCGGACCGCGCGGTGGCCAGCGGCACCCCGAAGACGAACTTCGCGACGCTGGCGTCCCCCTCGGTCGCGTCGCGCTCCCCCGGCGGGACGAGACGGAAGCGCCGGGCGAAGTGCACGAGGTTGGCATCGGGACCGAGCGCGGCGGGCAGCCCCGGGTCGAGCATCCAGGAGCGGCACTGCCACCGGTCGGCAGCGAGCTGCGGTGCGAGGCCGCGCAGAACCTCGGGCGCGCGGGCGAACGAGCGGTCGCAGGCCACCGGGTCGAGCGGCCCGGTCTCCGGCACGTGCACGCCCCAGGCCGGCGTGCCGTCCGCCAGGTGGTCGCCGAGTTCGAACTGGAGGCGCCCCACGGCCACCACGCGCCCGGTCACCACGGCGACGAGCCACTCCACCCCGGTGCCGTGCAGTCCGTAGCGGGCGAGCTTGCGGTCGACGTCGGCGACGGATGCCTCGGCGAGCGCGCGCGGGAGGCCCCGCTCCGCGAGCGCGTCGGCGCTGTCCGGCACCGCGGCGCGGAGCGCCGCGACCAGCAGCGCGTCCCGCTCCGCGGGTCCGGCGTCGGCGACGGTGGCGGCCAGTGCGGCCGCCACCGTCGCGGAGTCGCCCGGTGACCCCACGGCGGCGGCGAGGACCGCGACGGACGCGGGGCGGGCCTCCAGGCCGGGGGTCGCGGTGGTCACTTCAGACCGGACGACGCGAGCCCGTCCATCACCCGACGCTGCAGCACGACGAACATGATGAGCACCGGCGCCATCGCCATCAGGCTGGCGGCCATCAGCACCGGGTAGTCGATCGTGCGGTCACTCGACAGGGTCGCGAGGCCGGCGGCGAGCGGCATGTCCTCGGCGCGGGTGGAGACCACGAGCGGCCAGAGCAGCTCGTTCCACGACCACAGCACGGTCGTGATCGCGAGCACGCTGATCGAGGGACGGGCCAGGGGCAGCATGATCCGCCAGAACGTCTGGAACGGGTTCGCGCCGTCCATCCGCGCTGCCTCTTCGAGCTCGGGTGGCATGTTCAGGAACGCGGTCCGCATCAGGAACGTGCCGAAGGCGCTGAACAGCCCGGGTGCGACGATCCCCATCAGGGTGTCGAGCCAGCCGAGCCCCTGCACGATCTGGTACTGCGAGATCAGGTAGACCTGCGAGGGCACGAGCAGGATCGACAGCACGATCGCGAGCAGTGCCGCCCGGCCGCGGAACCGCATCCGGGCGAAGGCGTACCCGGCGAGCGTGCAGAGGACGATCTGCGCGATCGTGCGGATGATCGTGACGTACACCGACGTGCCCAGCTGGCTGAGGAACGGCAGGCGTTCGAAGACCTGCGCGTAGTTCTGCCACTGCAGCTCCCCCGGCCAGAAGACCGGCGTGACGGACTGCACCTGCGCGTTCGTGGAGAGCGACATGATGATCTGCCACAGGAACGGGAAGGCCATCGCGAACCCGCCGATGCCGAGCACGACGTGGATCCACCAGTGGCTGCCGCCGCGACGGCCGGGCCGGCGTGCGGTCCGAGGCGGTGTGACGGTGGCGGTCATCCCTGGACCCACTTCCGTTGGACGCGGAACTGCACGAGCGTGACGATGCCGATGAGCAGGAAGATCACCATCGCGATTGCGGCCGCGAAGCCCTTGTCGTTGTCGATGAACCCGGCGCTGTAGAAGTAGAAGACGAGCGACATCGTCTTCGGGATCACCGGGTTGGTGCTGCCGAGGATCGCGTACAGCAGGTCGAACAGCTGGAAGCTCGAGATCGTCGTGACGATCACCACGAAGAAGATGCTCGGGCTGAGCAACGGCACGGTCACCGACCGGAACTGCCGCCACCGGCTCGCGCCGTCGAGCTCCGCGGCCTCGTAGAGCTCCGGCGGGATGTCCTTGAGCCCGGCGCCGAGGATGATCATCGAGAACCCGAGGGACGACCAGAGGCCGACCAGGCTCACCGCGATCAGCGCGAAGCCGGGGGTCGAGATCCAGTACGGTCCGTCGATCCCGAAGTTCCCGAGGAACCAGTTCACGATGCCGTAGTCGCCGTTGTACATGATGCGCCAGACCAGGGCGATCGCCGCGGGCATGGCGACGTACGGCAGGAAGAAGAGCACCCGGTAGAACTGCGCGAACCGCAGCCCCGGGGTGTTCAGCAGGCTGGCGAGCCACACCGCGATCGGGATCCCGGCGAGGACGATCACTGTGTAGATCACCGTGTTGAGCAGCGACTGGTACAGCTGCGGGTCACCGACGAGCCGGACGTAGTTGGCGACGCCGGTGAACGTGGCGCCCCCGAAGACGCCCCAGCTGGTGAACGAGTACCAGAACGTCTGGATGATCGGCCAGATGTAGAAGGTGCCGACGCCGACGAGCAACGGGAGCACGAAGAGCCACGGCCACCAGCCGTCGGTCCGTCGTGGCGCTCGGCCGCCGTCGGCTCGCGGAGCGGGGGCGCCCCGCCCGGACGAACGTGTCGTCCGGGCGGGGGCGGCTGCGGCCGGGGGCCGCTCGGTGTTGATCGTCACGCGCGGGTCCTACTTTTCCTTGGCGAGGGCGGCGTCCATCTTCTGTGCGAGGTCCTCTGCCACCTGGTCGACGGGCTTCGACCCGTCGAAGGCACTCGGCAGCAGGGTGGTCTCGAGGGTGTTCCAGGCGGCGGTGTTCTTCGACACCGGCAGCGGCTTCGCGTAGTCCACCGCGTCGAGGAACACCTGCAGGTCGGCGTCGGGCATCGTCTTCGTGAAGGCGCTCTGCGTGCCCTCGTACGCCGGGATGACCGCGCCCATGTCGCCCTGCTGCTGCTGGGCCGTCTCGCCAGCGAGGTAGACCTGCAGCGCCTGGGCGGCGGCCTTGTCCTTGCTCGCCTCGGAGACGACGTTCGAGACGCCGTGGATGACGGTCGCCTGCTCCTTGCCCTTCGGCAGCGGGTAGGCGACGACGTCCTTCTCCATCTCGGTTCCGGTCAGCGCGGAGCGGAACCAGCTGCCGCCCTGGTACATCGCGAGCTTGCCCGAGGTGAACCACTGGTCGGCCGTGGTGTCGGTGAGCTGCTTGATCGAGGGCGATGCCCCCGAGTCGATCAGATCGGTCCAGAACTGCAGGCCGTCCTCGGAGGCCTTCGTGGCGTACTCGGACTCGGTGCCGTCCGCGTTCACGACCGATCCCCCGGCCTGCAGGATCGTGTTGTAGTACGTCGTCTGGCCGTCCATGCCGCCGGCCGCCCCGTAGGCGCCCTTCGACTTGAGCTTCTCGGACAGCTCGGCGCCGGTCTGCTGGAAGTCGTCCCAGGTCCAGTCCTTGGACGGCAGGTCCATGCCGGCCTGCTCGAACAGCGACTTGTTCACCCAGACGCCGATGGTGTCGAAGTCCTTCGGCACGCCGTACTGGGTGTCGTCGTACGTGTACAGGTCGTTGAGCGCGCTCGAGTACTTCGACGCATCGATGTCACCCGACTCGACCTCGCCGGTGATCGGCGCGAGCTTGCCGTTGGCCGCGTACAGCTGGAAGTTCGGGCCGTTCATCCAGAACAGGTCGGGCAGGGTGTTGCTCGAACCCTGGGTCTGCAGCTTCGTCCAGTAGTTGGCGAACGGCGTGACGTCGACGCTCACCTTGATGTCCGGGTACTCCTCGTTGAAGCCCTTCAGGTTGGCCTTGATGGCCTTGACCTGGTTCTCGTCCCAGACGGCGTAGGTCAGGGACGCCTTGGTGTCCTTCGGCGCGGCCTCGTAGTCGCCGCCGGAGCCGGACGCTCCGGACGACGAGGAGCAGCCGGCAAGGAGCGCTGCCGCGCCGAGTGCGGCGACGGCACCGAGGAGGACGCGGCGCACGCCGGTTCCTCGGGTGGGGATGTGTGCGGTCATCGGGGTGTCCTTTCGCACGGCCGTCAGGAACCGACGGTCTGGGCGGGATGCGGGGTGGAGGGGGTGGAGTGCGGGGCGTTCGACGTGAAGTGCGCGATGGTCTCGGCCGGCAGGGGCGGGACGTCGATGGGGACGGACCCGTTGCGGAGCGAGCGCGTGGCCAGCGCGCCGGCGGCGACCGCGGCACGGGCCGCGATCGGGGAGAGCTCCGACGGTTCGCCGAACGCGACGGACCGCAGGAACTCGGTCATGGTGAGCAGGTCGGCATCGGCGTGCCCGTCCTGGACGCCGTCGATCGGGTACTCGCGGTCCCCCGCGGTGTCCCAGCCCCGGCGGTGCGTCCAGACCTTCACGACGCCACCACCGGTGTCGCCGATGTTCTCGAGGCGTCCCTCGGTACCGATGACGGTGTAGTTCCGCCAGTAGTCCGGGGTGAAGTGGCACTGCTCGTAGCTGGCCTGCACCCCGTTGTCGAGCGTCATCATCACCATCGAGACGTCCTCGACGTCGACGACGGGGTTCAGCCCGGTCTGGGCGAGCGGCGGCCAGTTGTCGTGGGAGAACCAGTCCCCCATGAGCTCGCCGCTGCGGTCGCGCCGGTCGGTGACGTCACCGTAGACCGACAGCGAGCCCATCCCGACGACCCGGGCGGTGTCACCCCCGCCGAGCGCGTGGATGACGTCGAGGTCGTGGCTCGCCTTCTGCAGGAGCAGGGAGTTCACCTTGCTGCGGTCGGCGTGCCAGTCCTTGAAGTAGTAGTCGCCACCGTTGCCGACGAAGTGCCGGCACCAGACGGCCTTGACCTGACCGATCTCGCCGCGGTCGACGATCTCGCGCATCAGGCGGACGACGGCGGCGTGACGGAAGTTGTGCCCGACGTACAGCGGCGTCCCGGTCTCCGCCGCGGTGTTCAGGACGGCGTCGGCGTCCTCGACCGTGATGGCCAGCGGCTTCTCGAGGTAGACGGCGATGCCCGCGCGGAGCAGGTCGATCGCGATCTCGGCGTGGGTCCAGTCCGGCGTGGTGACGATGGCCGCGTCGACGTGACCGGTGAGGTCACGGTGGTGTTCGACCACCAGGGCGTCCGGGTACTCGTCGTGCCCGCGGTCCCGGCCGGCCGCGGTCACGTCGGCGACGGCCACGACCCGGGCCTGCAGCGACGGGTCGTCCGCGGTTGCCTCGGCCACGTGGCGGGCGATGGCGGACCGCTGGCCCATCCCGATCACCGCGACGCGGAGTCCTGCGTTGTCAGCGCCCATGCTCATCGCTCCCTTGCGTGAATGTGACGCCCATGATGCCGAATCGATCATGAATGCACAATAGGCGCTCACGGATCGCTCACGCATCCGTGCCGGGGAGGGTTTTACACGATCGAAACGTCCGGACCGTTCCGGGGTGGCCGCAGGGGGTGCTCAGTCGGCGACGACGAGCTCCACGCCGGCGCTGGCCAGGTCAGCGGCGAACGAGGCAGGCACCGGCTGGTCGGTGACCAGGACGTCGATGCGGTCGAGCGGGCAGATCCGGGCGAAGGTCGACCGTTCGATCTTGGTCGAGTCGGCGACCACGACGACGCGTCGTCCGACCGAGGCGAAGTGGCGGCTGACCTCGGCCTCGCCCTCGTGCATGGTGGTCGCGCCGTACTGGCCGGTGAGCCCGTCGACGCCGAGCACCACGAGGTCGAGGGCGAACTCGTCGAGGGTGTCCCGGACGAGCGGCCCGACGAGCTCGTAGGACTGCCGCCGCGCCACTCCACCGGTGACCACGATCTTCACGTTGGCGCGGACGGACAGCTCGTACCCGACGTTCAGCGCGTTCGTCACGATCGTGATGCCGAACTCGCCGTCGGCGCGGATGAACCGCTCGCTCTTGCCGAGTTCACGCGCGACCTCGGTCGTGGTCGTCCCGCCGTTGAGGCCGACGGTCTCCCCCGGCTGCACCAGTCGGGCGGCCGCGCGGGCGATCGCCGTCTTGGCCTCGGCCTGCCGGGCGATCTTGTACTGCAGCGGGAGCTCGTACCCGGCTCCGAGCGCTGCCGCGCCCCCGTGCGTGCGCGTGACGAGCCGCTGGTCGGCGAGGGTCGCGAGGTCACGGCGGGCCGTCGCGGCGGAGATCCCGAGCAGCTCCCCGATCTCGGCGATCGACACGTTGCCGCGTTCGCTCACCAGTTCGAGCAGGGCGTTCAGCCGCTGTTGGGGGGTCATGACGGTCATCCTACGGCGTCACCACCGTCCCCCGGTGATCGGAAATGACGTTTTACCCTTCCCTTGCGCACGATCGCTCGCTACGCTTCCTGATCATCGATCACCCGGATCGATCCGGACCCGGAAGGCTCCCATGACCGACACCTTCGTGAGCGCTGAACTGGCCTCGCAGCCGGAGACCTGGCGTGCAGCCGCCGCGCTCCTGCCGACCTTCGCCGACGCGCTCCCCCAGCCGGGTGAACGCGTGGCCGTGATCGGCTGCGGCACGAGCTGGTTCATCGCCATGAGCTACGCCGTCGCCCGTGAGCAGGCGGGCCTCGGTGTGACCGATGCCTTCGCCGGGTCCGAGTACCCCGCGTCCCGGGAGTACGACCGCGTGCTCATGATCAGCCGCTCGGGCACGACGACCGAGATCGTCGACCTGCTGCAGGCCCTGCCGTCGCAGCGGACCGTCCTGATCACGGCCGTCGCCGACAGCCCCGCCGCGGCCGTCGCCGACCAGGTGGTCGCCCTGCCCTTCGCCGACGAGCGCTCGGTCGTCCAGACCCGCTTCGCCACCACGACGCTCGCACTGCTGCGGGCGTCCATCGGTGACGACGTCGACGCGCTCGCAGCCCAGGCCGAGACCGCGCTGACGGTGCCGATCGACGACCTGCTCGACGCCGAGCAGGTCTCGTTCGTCGGTCGTGGGGCCGCAGTCGGCCTGACGTTCGAAGCCGCGCTCAAGACGCGTGAGGCGGCGCAGTTCTGGGCCGAGTCCTACCCGGCGATGGACTACCGGCACGGTCCCATCGCGATCGCCCAGCCCGGACGGCTCGTCTGGTCGCTCGGTACCGCACCCGACGGCCTGGCCGACGAGGTCGCCGCGACCGGCGCCCGCTTCGTCCAGCACGACCTCGACCCGATCGCCGGACTCGTCGTGGTGCACCGGTTCGCCGTCGCCCTTGCCGAGGGACGCGGGCTGGACCCGGACAACCCCCGGTCGCTCACCCGGTCGGTCATCCTCACCTGATGGGTGGCGCAGGCGCGGTGCTCGGGGTCGACGTCGGCGGCACGGGCATCAAGACCCGGCTGACGACCGCCGACGGACTCGTCCTCGACGAGACCCGGGTACCGACGCCGCGCGACGACCCGGGCGCCGAGCGCCTCGCCGCCGTCGTCGCCGAACTGGCCGCACAGGCCACGCGACGGGCGCAGCTCGGAGCCATCGGGGTGGTGACCCCGGGCGTCGTCGACGAGACCCGCGGCACCGTGGACCTGTCCGTCAACCTCGGGTGGCGCGACGTCCCGGTGCGTGACCTCGTCCGCGCCGAACTCCTGCAGCAGGGGATCGACGTCCCGATCGCCTTCGGCCACGACGTCCGCGCCGGGGCCCTGGCCGAGGTCCGGGCCGGCGACCCGGCGCTCTCGCGGGGGTCGGTCTCGTTCGTGCCGGTCGGCACCGGGCTCGCGAGCGCCCTGGTGGTCGACGGCGTCGTCGTGTCCGGCGGTGGTTGGGCGGGGGAGATCGGGCAGGTCCGCATCCAGACCGGCCCGCACGCGGGCCACCGCGTCGAGGAGATCGCGTCCGCCGGGGGAGTCGCACGTCGTTCCGGCGCGCCGTCCGCACACGCCGCCATGCTCCTGGTCCGCCAGGGCGACCCCGCAGCCCGTGCGGTCTGGGACGACTGCGTCGCGGTCCTGGCCGACGCACTCGCCTGGACCACCGCGGTGGCCGGGGTCCACACGGTCATCGTCGGCGGGGGACTCGCCGAGTCGGGCCCGCTGCTGCTCGACCCGCTGCGCGACGCCGTCACGGAGCGTCTGCAGGGCGTCCGTGTCCCCGTCATCGTCGCCGCCCGGCACGGCGACGCAGCCGGCGCCATCGGTGCGGGGATCCTCGCACGCGCGCTGCTCGAGACCGAGACCGGGGTCCTGCTGTGACCACCCTCGTCCGAGCTCATCGCATCGTCACGGCCCAGGCGGACCTGCACGACGGCTGGCTCGTCATCGGTGACGACGACACCGTGCTGGCGACCGGCACCGGGGCCCCGATTCGCACGGACACCGCCGTCACCGTCGACGGCGCGGTCGTGCCCGGGTTCGTCGACCTGCACGCCCACGGGGCGCTCGGGCACGACTTCGCCGGGTGCTCCGCCGAGGACGCCCGTGTCGCCGCCGGACACCACCGGTCACGGGGCACGACCACCCTGGTCGGGTCCATCGCCACGGGCGAGCGCGCGGACACCGTGGCGGCCCTCACCCGGCTCCGTCCGCTCGTCGCGGACGGCACGCTCGCCGGGCTGCACCTGGAGGGGCCGTGGCTCGCGCCCGCTCGTCGCGGGGCGCACCGCGTCGACCTGCTGCACGCCCCGGACCCCGCCGAGGTCGATGCCTACTGCGACGCCGCGGGTGGCGCCCTGCGGATCGTCACGCTCGCACCGGAGCTCCCGGGTGCACTCGACGCCGTCGCCCGCTTCGTCGAAGCCGGGGTCGTCGTCGCCATCGGCCACACCGACGCCACCGCCGAGCAGACCCGCCGCGCGGTCGACGCCGGAGCCTCGCTCGTCACCCACCTGTTCAACGGGATGCCCCCGCTGCACCACCGCGCACCCGGGCCGGTCGGGGTCGCGCTCTCCGACGACCGCGTGCTGCTCGAGTGCATCGTCGACGGCCACCACCTCGACCCGGTCGCCGTCGACATCGTCCAGCGCAGCGCTCCGGGCCGGATGGTCCTGGTCTCCGACGCCATGGCTGCGACAGGTTGCCCCGACGGGGCGTACACGGTGGCCGGATCGGCGGTGACCGTCCGCGACGGGCTCGCCGTGCTCGCCGACGGTTCGTCGCTGGCGGGCAGCACGATCACGGTCGCCGACGCCGTCCGCCGCCTGCTCGGCGCCGGGACCGACCTGCCCGAGGTCGTCGCGGCGTCCGCGGGGCGTGCGGCACGCCTGCTCGGGGCACCTGCACCGCTCAGCGTGGGCGCCCCCGCCGACCTGGTCGTGCTCGACCCGGAGCGCGGCAGCGTCCGAACCCTGCCGACGGCGGTGGTCGCGTGATCCTCGTCGTCACCCCGAACCCGGCCGTCGACGTGACCTACCGGGTCGCCGAACAGCGCATCGGCGAGACCCAGCGTGTCCTCGAGGTCCAGCGGCGCCCCGGCGGCAAGGGCCTGAACGTCGGACGGGTCCTCGCCGCCACCGGTGTCCCGACCCACGCCGTGCTGCCCCTCGGCGGCGACGGCGGGCACTGGATCACCCACGCCCTCGACGATCTCGGGCTCGCCCACACCGACATCGCCGTCCGTGGCGAGACCCGCACGACCGTCACGGTGGTGGACGACCTCGCGCACCCGACGATGTTCGGCGAGCCCGGCCCCGTGCTCAGCCCCGACGAGTGGGACGCGGTCACCACCGCGGTCGAGACACTGCTCGACGGCGATGGCGGCGATGTCGGCGATGTCGGCGATACGCGCGGTACCGCTGATGCCCCGCCCGCAGCTGCCCTGGTCGTGTCGGGCTCCCTGCCCCGCGACACCGACCCCACGGTCGTCGCCCGCTGGGTCACCGCCGCCCGCCGCCGCGGTGTGCTCTCCGTGGTCGACTGCTCGGGAACGGCACTGCTGGCTGCCGCCTCGGCCGGGGCGACGGTCTGCAAGCCCAACCGCGAGGAACTGCTCGAGGCCACGCGCACCGACGACGAGCGCTCGGGGGCACTCCGGCTCCTCGGACTCGGCGCGACGGTCGTCGTGGTGTCCCGCGGATCCGACGGCATCGCCGCCCACACCGCCGAGCACGTGCTCGAGGTGCCGGCCGTCCCCGGGGTCTCGGGCAACCCGACCGGCGCCGGGGACGCAGCCACCGCCGGGCTCGTCAGTGTGCTCGTCAATGTCCTCGTCGGTGCTGGTCTCCCCGGGCCTGACGGCAGCATCCCGGCCCCCGACGACGCCACCCTGCTCCGAGCCCTGCGGTCCGCCGCCGCACACGGGGCCGCCGCCGTCCTCCAGCCGGTGGCCGGCGTGGTCGACCCGGCCGACGTCGACCGCTTCCTGTCCACCCCGCCCGCTCCCGCCCACAACCGAACGAGGACCCCCGCATGATCACCGACCTCGCCCTCACCGGCCTGCTCGACACCGCCCGCACGGCACGCCGCGGGGTCGGTGCGTTCAACGTGGTGCTGCTCGAGCACGCCGAGGCGATCGTCTCCGGCGCCGAGCTGGCCGGTCTGCCGGTGATCCTGCAGATCAGCGAGAACTGCGTCCGGTACCACGGCGGCCTCGCACCGATCACGACCGCGACCCAGGCGGTCGCTCGTGCTGCCGACGTCGAGGTCGTCGTGCACCTCGACCACATCGAGGACCCGGAGCTGGTGGCGGCCGGCGTCGACCTGGGCGTCGACTCGATCATGTACGACGGTTCGCACCTGGACTTCGCCGCCAACGTGGCGGCGACCCGCGAACTCGCTGCCCGTTGTCACGCCGCGGGCGTCGCGATCGAGGCCGAGCTCGGCGAGGTCGGCGGCAAGGACGGCGTGCACGCGCCCGGCGTCCGCACCGATCCGACCGACGCCGCCGCGTTCGTGGCCGACACCGGGGTCGATGCCCTGGCGGTCGCGGTGGGGACGTCGCACGCGATGCAGACCCGCGAGGCGTCGGTGGACCGTGACCTGGTCGAGCGCCTCCGTGCCGCGGTGCCGGTACCGCTCGTGCTGCACGGGTCCTCCGGCCTGTCCGACGACGAACTCCGCGGCGCCGTGCACGCGGGGATGACGAAGATCAACATCTCGACGCACCTCAACGGCCTGTTCACCCGTGCGCTCCGCACCGTGCTCGACGAGCGGCCGGACGTCGTCGACCCGCGCAAGTACGTGTCGGCGGGCCGGGACGCCATCGCCACCGAGACGGCACGGCTGCTGACGCTCCTGCACGCCTGACGCGCGAGCGGGCGCTCAGCAGAGCGGGACGTTCACCGCGAGCCCGCCCATCGCGGTCTCCTTGTACTTCGACGACATGTCCGCCCCGGTCTGCCGCATCGTCTCGACGACCTGGTCGAGCGACACGTGGTGCACCCCGTCGCCGCGCAGGGCCATCCGGGCGGCGTTGATCGCCTTGTTCGCCGCGATCGCGTTCCGCTCGATGCACGGGATCTGCACCAGGCCACCGATCGGGTCGCAGGTCAGCCCGAGGTTGTGCTCCATCGCGATCTCGGCGGCGTTCTCGACCTGCTCCGGCGTGCCCCCGAGGACCTCGGCGAGTCCCGCAGCCGCCATCGACGCCGCCGAACCGACCTCGCCCTGGCAGCCGACCTCGGCGCCGGAGATCGACGCCCGTTCCTTGTAGATCGACCCGATCGCGCCGGCGGTGAGCAGGAACCGCACGACGGCGTCGTCCCGTTCGGCGGCGGAGGCGTCGGCGACCGTGGGCACGTAGGTGAGCGCGTAGTACAGGACCGCGGGGATGATGCCGGCTGCGCCGTTCGTCGGGGCGGTGACGACGCGGCCTCCGGTGGCGTTCTCCTCGTTGACCGCCATGGCGACGAGGTTCACCCACTCCATCGCGAACAGCGGGTCGTGGTCGGGGTCCTCGCGGGTGAGCTGTTCGTGCCAGGTGGCGGCGCGACGGCGGACGTCGAGTCCCCCGGGCAGGCACCCGCCCCGGCGGACGGATCGGTCGACGCACGACTCCATCACGCCGTGGATGCCCAGCAGTCCGGACCGGATCTCGGCGTCCGTCCGCGTGACGGCCTCGTTCGCCAGGGCGACGCCGCTGATCGGCAGGCCGGAACCCGCACACGCGGCGAGCAGCTCCGCGCCGCTCGAGAACGGGTACGGCACGGCGTCGTCGACCGGGATCGCGGCACCGGCGACGGCAGCGGATGCGTCGGCCGCGGGCTCCGCCGCCTCGCCCCGTGCGATGAACCCACCACCGATCGAGTAGTAGGTCTCGTCGGCCAGGTCGGCACCGGCGGCGTCACGGGCACGCAGCCGCATGGCGTTCGGGTGCCGGGGCAGCATCGTCAGGGGGTGCAGGACGATGTCGGCGAGGCGGAACGGCACGCTCGCACCGCCGTCGAGCCGCAGGACACCGTCGCGTTCCAGGGCGTCGAGCGCGAGGACCATGGCATCGGGGTCGACGGTCTCCGGGTGCGACCCCATGAGCCCGGCGACGACGGCACCGAGCGTGCCGTGGCCCTGTCCGGTCGACGCGAGGGACCCGTACAGGTCGACCACCACGGACGCGACGGGCAGGCCACGGACGAGGGTGGCGAACTCGGCACCGGCCCGCATCGGGCCGACGGTGTGCGAGCTCGAGGGGCCGACACCGACGCTGAACAGATCGAAGACGGAGACCGGCACGCCGCCACACTAACCCGTCCGGACGGACCGGTGCTCAGCGCCGCCGACCACCCTCGGGCGGCATCACGAACCACAGCACGACGTACGCGATCCACAGCGGCCCGGGGAAGAAGCTCAGGATGACCCAGACCACCCGGACAAGGGTGCGGGACAGGTTGAAGCGATCGGCGAGACCGGCGCAGACGCCGGCCAGCAGACGACCGTTGCGGGGACGGGAGAGTGTGCTCATACCGACGACGCTACGCAACCCCGCCGGTCGAGCGCATCCGGGACGCACCCCGAGCGTGGTGGGGGAAACCCCCGGACCGGCCCTGAGCGGTCAGGGGATCAGGGGATGAGGACGATCTTGCCGCGGGTGTGGCCCTGCTCGAGTTCCTCGAAGGCGTCCTGCACACGGTCGAGCGGGTAGGTCGCGGCAATCGGCACCTCGATGGCGCCGTTCGCGACCTCCAGTGCGAGCGCCCCGAGGATCTCCGGGTCGGCGGTGTCCGCGCTGCCCGAGGCCTTCGCACCGACCTCGGCGGCCTCGTCGAAGGCGATGATCGTCTCGATGCGGTCGACCGGCACCCCGAGGGCGATGCCGAGCCGGACGTACTCGGCGCCGTGGGTGTCGATCACGGCGTCGATGCCGTTCGTCGCGAGTTCGGTGATGCGCTCCTGCAGCCCGTCGCCGTACGCGACCGGCCGTGCACGCTTGGAACGGAGCCACTCGTGGTTCGCCTCGGAGGCGACGGCGATGACGTCGATGCCCTCGTTCGCGAGCAGCTGGGTGACGAAACCGCCGACCCCGCCGGCGGCGCCGGACACCACGACGGTCTCGCCCGGACGCGGGTCGACCGCACGGACGGCTGCGGCCGCGGTGGTCGCGATGACGTCGAGGCCCCCCGCCACGGTCCAGTCGAGCAGGCGTGGCTTCTGGACGACCTGGACGGCCGGCACGGAGACGTACTCGGCCTGGCTCGCGCGGTCCCACGACCAGCCGATGACCTCTTCGCCCTCGTCGACGCCGTCCACCTCGGCCCCGACGGCCACCACGATGCCGGCGAAGTCGGTGCCCTGCCCGGACGGCAGGTCGCCGCCGAACGCACCCTGGCGGATGGCGGACTCACCGGGGTTGATGCCCGCGGCGCGGACGCGGACGAGCACCCGCCCGGGCGTCACCTCGGGAACGGGCACCTCGGCGACGTGCAGGACCGATCTGTCACCCCACTCGTCGAAGCGGACAGCGCGCATGGTCTCCGGGATCTCAGTCATCGGCACCGACGCTACCCCGGAGCGCGGCACGCGGTCTGCGTGGACCGCTCCATCCCTGCGAGGACGCGAAAGGGAGAGGGTGCGAGACTGGGGGCATGCCCATCCTGAACAAGGACATGCAGGTCTGCATGTCGCTGGCCGCGCGACCGAGCAACATCGGCACCCGGTTCCACAACTACCTGTACGACGAGCTCGGCCTCAACTTCCTGTACAAGGCATTCACCACGACCGATCTGCCCGGCGCCGTCGCCGGCATCCGCGCGCTCGGGATCCGCGGTTGCTCGGTGTCGATGCCCTTCAAGGAGGCGATCATCCCGCTGGTCGACCACATCGAGGACTCCGCCGCCGCGATCCAGTCGGTCAACACGGTCGTGAACGACGACGGCGTGCTCACGGCGTCGAACACCGACTACGAGGCGATCGCCGCCCTGCTCGGGTCGCACCAGGTCGACCCGGCTTCGCGGGTGCTGCTCCGCGGCTCGGGTGGCATGGCCAAGGCCGTCACGGCGGCGTTCCGCGGCGCCGGCTTCGACCGGTTGACGGTCGTCGCCCGCAACGAGCAGACCGGCCCGGCCCTGGCATCGCAGTACGGCTACGAGTGGGTCGCCGACGAGCGCGAGGCGGGGGAGACCGACCTGGTCGTCAACGTCACCCCGCTCGGCATGCGCGGCGACCAGCAGGACACACTCGCCTTCGCGCCGGAACGGATCGAGGCGGCGCACACCGTCTTCGACGTGGTCGCGTTCCCGTCGGAGACCCCGCTCGTGCGGGCGGGGCGCGACGCCGGCAAGCACGTCATCACCGGCGCCGAGGTCATCGCCCTGCAGGCGGCCCGTCAGTTCGAGCGGTACACGGGCGTCACCCTGACCGACGACCAGGTGGCGCGGGCCAGCGAGTTCTCGCGCGCCGAGTAGTCGACGCACCCACGGGGCGGACGGGAGGTGGGCCCCACCCGCCGGTTCCGGCGTGACGCGCCAGCGGCACGACGGCCGTGACGGGAGGGACGTGGCGGCGCCGCCACGGGCCTCCCGTCCGTTCGTGGGGACGTCTCAGGCGTTCGCCGCCCGCCCGACGGCCACCCACTCGAGGCGGCGGAGGGTCTCGCGGTTGCGGATCCAGATGAGCGGCTGCATGAGGAAGTCGGGTACGTACGAGCCTGGTCCGGCCACCGCGTTCTCGGTGATCGTGACCTTGCTGCCGTGCCGGTGCGGTTCGACGGTCAGCTCGACGCGGGCCTCGCCGATGGGCCAGCCCTTCGGCTGGATGACCATGCGGTGCGGCGGCTCCCACACCAGCGACGTCGTGACGTCGTTGATGACGATCGGCCACGCGCCGAACGAGTGGTGCAGGTGGGTACCGACCTGCGGCCAACCGGACTCCTCCTTGCGCATGCGCGAGGCCCCGACCACCCAGGTCGTGTAGAGCCACCCGTCGCCGAGCACGTCGAAGACGGCTTCGGGACGGCAGTGCAGGACGCGGACGTTCTTCGCCATGGTGATCAGCCTTCCGGGGTGAGGTCGACGTCCTCCGGCAGGCCGAAGGTGTGCCGGAGTGCGCTCTTCGCCGCGTGCCACCCGGCCATGCCGTGCACGCCGGGGCCGGGCGCGGAGGACTCGGAGCACAGGTACATGCCGCCGCCCATCCGCCACGGGTCGCTGGACAGGACGGGGCGCTTGACGAGCTGCCAGAAGCTCGCGGCACCGGCGGCGATGTCGCCACCGACGTAGTTCGGGTTGTACTCGCCCATCTGCACGGCGGTGCGGGAGCTCGACGACAGGATCGTGTCGCGGAACCCCGGCGCGAACCGCTCGATCTGGCGGGTGACGGCCTCGGTCGGGTCGACGTCCGACCCCGCGGGGACGTGCGCGTAGGCCCAGAAGACGTGCTTGCCCTTCGGGGCGCGGGTCGGGTCCACCACGGTCGGCTCCGCGCCGAGCACGTACGGGCGCTCGGCGTGCTGGCCGTGCGCCACCGCCCGTTCGGCCTCCGCGATCTCCTGGCGGGTCCCGCCGATGTGCACGGTCCCGGCCTTCCGCAGCGACTCGTTGGTCCACGGCACCGGGTCGGACAGCGCGAAGTCGACCTTCGCCGCCGCGTTGCCGAACCGGAAGCGCCGCAGTGCGCCGTGCTTCGGGGTCGGGATCTGCTTGCCCGCGATCCGGAGCATGCCCGGCACGCTCGTGTCGAACAGCACCGCCTTCGCCGGGGTGAGGTCACCGAGCGACCGGACCTCCTGCCCGGTGACGATGCGGCCGCCGTGCGCGACGAGGTCCGCGGCGAGCGCGTCGACGATCGCCTGGCTGCCACCGATCGGCACCGGCCAGCCGCGGGCGTGCGCGTACGAGCCGAGCGACAGGGCAGCCGCCGCGGTGGACAGGGACGGCAGGTGCTGGATCGAGTGCGCGGCGACGCCGGACACCATCGCCGGGGCGGCCTCGCCGCGGAAGCGCAGGTTCCACGCGGGGGTGCCCTGCTCGAGCGCCCGCAGGCCGAAGCGCAGGACCGTCAGGGGGTGCCGCGGCACGTGCAGCAGCGCGTCGGTCGCGAAGTCGGCGACCTGGTCCGCGTTCTCCGCCAGTGGGGCCATCAGCTGCTTGAAGGCCGGCCCGTCCACCCCGAGCTCGGCGGCGGTGCGGTCGAGGTCCTGGTAGGCGATGCCGGCGCGGCCGCCGTCGAGCGGGTGGCCGTACTGCACCTCGGGCAGGCGGAGCTCGATGCGCTCCTCCATCCGGAACAGCCGGAAGAACTCGGACTGCAGGGCCATCGGGTGCACGGCGGAGCAGACGTCGTGCAGGAAGCCGGGCAGGGTGAGCTCGGCCGTCCGGGCGCCGCCGCCGATCGTGTCGTTCCGTTCGACGACCTCGACCGACAGTCCGGCGCGTGCGAGCGTCACCGCTGCCGCGAGCCCGTTCGGTCCCGCTCCGACGACCACCGCATCAACCATGCACCGAGCCTAGGGACTCGTGACTGCGTGTGGTGTCGGTCAGATCACCGAGGCGCCTGTCGACACCGCCACCCGCTTCCGAGCCAGGACGTCGTCGATACGGTGCGCACCGGTGATGAACGCTGCTGCGTCGGGGTCGATCGTTCGATCATCGCGCCCCTCGTCGCACCCCTCTGAGACAGCAATCGCCCCAGGAGTCCGGCGAGCCGAATGGTCCTGGGGCGTTACTCGATGAGCCTATCGAAGACGGGCCGGTATATCAAGTACCGGTCAGGTGCGCGAGGTGTCGGGGTCGGCCGGGTCCGACTCGTCCTGGTCACCATCGGCGTCGTCGGGCTCGTCGGCGTCGACCGGGGTCGATCCGACGGGGTGCTCGGCGAGCAACTCGGCGAAGTCCTCGTCGAGCATCTGCTGCAGCCGGTCGTCGCGGCCGATCTCGTAGTCGTCCGCCGGGCGCTGGGCCCAGCCGAGCCGCCCGACGACGGTGGTGCCGATGTCGTCCCAGGCGCGGGCCCGCGCGGCGAGCACGATGCCGTCGACGAAGTGCTGGTCGTCGCGCCGCTTGTCGAGCATGGTGGCGAGCTGCTCGTACGTGGCCTCGCGCATCCGGAGCTTCAGGTCGTCGCCCCGCCGGTAGTCGTGCTGGTGGCGGGAACGGCCCTTCTGCTTGCTCGAGGTGGAGCGGATCTCCCGCATGCGTGCCGCGTCGCCCCGCTCTTCCTCGGCCATGCGGTGGAGTTCCTCGCGCGTGGCCTCGGCGATGAGCGCGTGGTCGAAGTACCCCTGGTCACGCAGGGCGTTCGTGATGATGCGGTTGGCCACCGCGATGGTGACGGCGGCCTTCGCGATGAGGAAGCCCTCGTCGACCGCCCGCTTCAGTTCGACCTGGCTGATGGGTCGATCGCGCACGTCGTGGTTGCGTCGTCCGAACAAGGCCATGCTCCGACGATACCGGCGACCGGTGTCGGTCGGCCTGCACGAGGGAGTCGTTCGTCAGAGCAGCAGGCCGTACACCGCGACGTCGACCCGCTCGGGCCCGAGGGGCAGCGCGCCACGCAGGGTGCCCTCGTGCACGAAGCCGAGCCGCTCGGCGAGCCCCCGGCTCCGCGCGTTGTCGACCGCCGTCCGGATCTCCATCCGGGCGGAGCCGCGCGCCCGGGCGACCCCGATCAGCACCGTGGCTGCCCGCCGGACGACACCACGGCCCTCCTGTCCGGCGTCCACCCAGTAGCCGAGCGATGCCTGGCCCAGGTACGGGTCGAACGTCAGCGAGGCCACCCCGACGATCCGGTCGTCCTGGCGGATGACGCAGGGCAGCGCGCGGTCCATCGCGAACTGGCCGAGCAGGCGCTCGGTGTGCAGGGCGATGGTCTCGCGGGTCTGCGGATCCCATGCCCAGGGCTCGGCGGCCCGCAGACGATCGGTGTTGGCGTGCACGAGTGCGAGCACCTGGTCGACCGTCGTCAGGTCGCGCAGCGTCAGCGTGGAGCCGTCACCGAGGTCGCGTCCGAACGTCGTCACCGTTCCGACACTAGGCAGCCCTGCCTGTCACTCGTACCGGAGCGCCTCGATCGGGTTCTGCCGTGCGGCTCGTCGTGCCGGCAGGGTGCCCGCCAGGAACGCGATGAACATCACGACGAGGATGATCGTGGCGACCGACCCCGGCGCGAACTGCATGATCTGCAGCCCCGGCAGGTCCTTGAGGAGCGTGCCGGCCAGGACGTTCGAGATCCCGGTGCCGAGCAGGATCGCGACCCCGGCGCCGATGGCACTGCCGAGGAACCCGATGAACACCGCCTCGAGCGAGAACAAGGTGTAGACCTTGCCGCCGCCCATGCCCATCGCCTTCATCAGGCCGATCTCGCGGGTGCGCTCCTGCACGCTCATGAGCAGGGTGTTGATGATGCCGAAGCCGGCGGCGACGAGCGCGATCACGGCGAAGGCGTTCAGGACCCCGACGATGCCGCTGATGACGGTCTGGAACTGGCCGAGCTGGTCCTGGATGGTCTGGCCGAGGAACCCGTCGTCGGCCAGGGACTTCTTGACCGTGGTCACGGATGCGCCGGTGTCGAGCGTCGCCGTGGCGCTGGCGTAGGACGTCGCGATCGAGTCGGGCTTGCCGATCTCCTGCGCGGCCTGCATGGCGTCGGTCAGTGCGGCGTTCGCCCCGGCACCGCTGCCGAACAGCGACTCGTTCTGCACCCCGACGACGGTGGCGGTGAGCGTGTGCTCCTTGCCCTGGTAGTCGTCGACGGCGATCGTGAGCTCCTTGCCGACGGCGGCCGAGGCGCTGCCGAGCCCCATGTTCTTCAGGTAGTCGGTCGGCAGCATCACCTGGTTGGCGTCGGTGTCGTCGTCGAGCTGCTTGCCGCTCGCCAGGTCGGCGTCGAGCTCGCCGGCGTTGGCCGTGAGCGACACGACGTACTTGCCCTGGTCGCCGTACTCGGCGTACTTCGGTGCGAGGGCGATCGCCGGACGGAGGCTCTTGATGCCGTCCGTCTTCTCGATCGCGTCGACGTCGGACTGCGACAGGTACGAGAACGACGCGGGGCCGCGGTCGACGCTCTGACCGGACGCCTCGGGGTCGTACTTCGCCGGGCCGCTGTCGGTCGAGGTGCTGTCGACCGCCTTCGTGATGGTCAGCGAACCGGTGTCACCGATCGAGGAGACCTGGCTGTCGATGTAGTTGCTGACGCCCGTGCCGATGGCCGAGGTGAGCGTGATCGTGAAGGCGCCGATGAAGATCGCGATGACGGTCAGGGTCGTGCGCAGCTTCGAGCGGAAGGTGTTCGAGACCGCGGTGCGCAGGAGGTCGAGGAAGTTCATGCGGAGTGCCTTCCGTGCGTGGCAGACGCGTCGACCGCGTCGTCGGGTCCGCCGACGATCAGGCCGTCGCGGACGTTCACGCTGCGGTCGCAGCGCGCGGCGAGCTCTTCGTCGTGCGTGACCACGACGAGCGTGATCCCCCGCTCGCGCTGCAGCCCGAACAGCATGTCCTCGACAACCTGCCCGGTGTTCGTGTCGAGGTTGCCGGTCGGCTCGTCGGCGAAGATCACGCTCGGCTCACCGACCAGCGCCCGGGCGATGACCACGCGCTGCTTCTGGCCGCCGGACAGGTCGTTGGCGTCGTTCTTGGCTTTGTCGGCCAACCCGAGGGCGTCGAGCGCCGCCATGCCCCGTCGCTTCCGCTCGGCTCCGGAGACACCGGCGATCTTGAGCGGGAGCACGACGTTGTCGAGCACCGAGGTCTTCGGCGTCAGGAAGAACTGCTGGAACACGAACCCGAAGGTGCTGTTCCGGGTGCGGTTGACCTGCCGCGCTCCGAGCGTCGCCGCGTCGGTGCCGTCGAGCAGCACCTGTCCGGCCGACGGCTTGTCGAGCAGTGCGAGCAGGTGCATCAGCGTCGACTTGCCGGAGCCGGACTTGCCGACGATCGCCAGGCTCTCGCCCTGGTGCACCGCCAGCGACACCCCCTTGAGCGCGTCGAACCGCGTCGCGCCGCGGCCGTAGGTCCTGGCGAGGTCACGGGCCTCGAGCACGGGAGTGGTCATGGGTTCACCGTAGTGTCCGATGCACGACTGCAAGTTTGCGTTTGCTGTAGATCATGTGACGTTCCGGTTACAGTCGGGCCATGCCCGACTCCGCGACGCCGTCAGAACTCGGTCTCCGTGACCGTAAGCGCATCGAGACCCGCAACCGCATCGCCGAGGCGGCTCGGTCCCTGGCCCTCGAGCAGGGCGTCGACGGCACCACGATCGAGCAGATCGCCGCGCGGGCCGACGTCTCCCCGCGGACGTTCTTCAACTACTTCGAGAGCAAGGAGGACGCGGTCCTCGGGCACACCGAGCTCGACCTCGAACCCGCCACCCTCGAGGCGCACCTGGCGGCCGTCTCGGGGGAGCCGGCGGCGCAGGCAGTCGTGGACCTGGCGTTCCTGGTGTTCGGGTCGTCGTTCGGCGACGAGCACGAGCGGCTCGAGCGCAAGGCCGTGATCGTGCGGTTCCCGCAGCTGATGCGTCGGCAGGTCGCGCGGATGACCACCGTTGCCGAGGCGATGACCGGCGCCGTGCGCACGATCCTCGAACGCGACCCGGCCTGGGGCCCGGAAGCCGCGACCCCGCAGGCGGCCGAGATGCTCCTCGGCATGTGCATGACGGGGCTGCGCAGTGCCGCTCGGCACGAGGGTTCCGACCCGGAGCAGGTGCGGGCGGCGGTGGTCGCGTCGATCCGCGACACGGCTGCGCGCATCGCCGCGGCCTGAGACGCGACCACGAACGCAGGGGAGGCACGGTGCCAGCTGGCACCGTGCCTCCTGTCCGTGACGTGGATGCGTCGAGAACGGTCAGGGCTTCGTGATGAAGCCCTCCTTGACCATCCAGTCGAAGGCGACGTCGGCCGGCTCACGCCCCTCGACGTCGACCTGACGGTTGAGTTCCTGCAGCACCGCGTCCGTCAGCTTCGGCGAGATCTGGTCGTAGATCCCCTCGAGCTGCGGGTACTCCTTGAGCGTCTTCGAGTCGATGACGGGCGCGACGTTGTAGGCCGGGAAGAACCCCTTGTCGTCCTCGAGCACCGTCAGTCCGAGCGACTTGATGCGGCCGTCGGTGGTGAAGACCTCACCGAAGTTGCACTTGCCGCGGTCAGTGGCCGTGTAGACCGTGCCGGTGTCGAGGATGCTGACGTTGCTGCTCGGGACACCGTTCGACCCCGAACCACCGAGCTCCAAGCCGTACTTCTTGAGCATCGGCTTGAAGCCGTCGGCACGCGAGTTGAACTCCGACTCCACGCAGAACGTGCGCTGGTCGACCGGCAGCTTGGTGATGTCGGAGAGCGTCTTGACGTCCCCGAGCTCCTTGACGGCCTCGTTGCGGACGGCGAACGCGTAGGTGTTGTTCATCGGCGCCGGCTCGAGCCAGGTCAGCCCGTTGCCGGCGTCCTCCTTCTTCACCGCCGTCCACTGCTCGGTCTTGTCCGGGATCCCCTTCGTGTGCCCCATGAAGGTCAGCCAGGCGGTACCGGTGTACTCGTACGTGAAGTCGGCCGCGTGCGAGGTCATCAGCTCACGGACCGCGACGCTGCCGGGCACGTTCGTCTCGTCGGTGACGTCGAACCCTGCGGCCTTGGCGGCGAGCACGGCGATCTTGCCGAGCACGAGCTGCTCGGTGAAGTTCTTCGACGTCACGGTGATGTGGGCACCGGCCGGCAGGTCGTCGATGCGCTGGATGGAGCCGGCGCCGGCCTCGGGCACGAACGACGTGGCGGGTTGCAGGCCGCACCCGGTCAGGACGAGGGCGGTGGCACCGGCGACGAACGCGGCGGCTCCGACCCGGGTGCGGGTGCGGCGGGTGCTGCGGGTGCGGCGGGTCATCGGAGTCCCTTCGGTCGTGCGACCGTCTCGACCACGCGGCCGAGCCAGTCGATGGAGAGGGCGAGCAGGGCGACGAGCAGGGCCCCCGAGACGAGCACCTTCGGCAGGAACAGCGTCACGCCCGTCGTGATGAGCAGACCGAGTCCGCCCGCACCGACGAAGGTCGCCAGGCTCGCCGTGCCGACGAGCAGCACGAGGGCGGTCCGGATGCCAGAGAGCATCACGGGCACCGCGAGCGGCAGTTCGACGCGCATCAGCACGCTGAAGGCGCTCATCCCCATGCCGCGACCGGCCTCGACCAGGCGGTCGTCGACGCTCTGCACGCCGATCATGGTGTTCCGGAGCACCGGCAGGATCGCGTAGAGCACGAGCGCGATGACGGCGGACGAGCTGTTCAGGCCGAGCCAGGCGGCGAGCAGCACGATGAGGCCGACGGCCGGGGCCGCCTGCCCGAAGTTCGCGACGGCGAGCACGTACGGGCTCGCCCGGCGCAGCGGCCCGCGGGTGAGCACGACGCCCAGCGGGATGCCGATCACGAGCACCAGGACCGTCGACTGCAGGGTCAGCACGAGGTGCTGGCCGGTCAGGGCCAGGATGTCCGCCGGGTTGAGCGTCGTGCGCTCCGTCGGGGTCAGGTCCGCCGTCGCGAGCCACACCGCGAAGCCGGCCAGGACGACCAGGATCGCGATCGGCTGGAAGAGCAGGCCCTTCCACGAGGTGCTCGCACCGGTGGCGGGGCCGGCAGCGACAGCACTCACAGGTCTTCCCCCGTGGGCATCGCAGACACGGGCGACGACGGCATGGTCTCGATCGGGTTCGTGTTGGTGCCGACCGGCGTGTACGCCTGGTCGTCGGCGGCGGTCGCGCGCGAGCGGGTGATCGCCTCCATCACGGTCTCGACGGTGATGACCCCGCGGAACGCGTCGCGACGACCGGTGACGAGTGCAGCTCCGGCGCTCGAGACGAGCATGGTGTCGAGCGCGTCGTTGAGGGTCGCGGCCTCGCCCACGACGGGCAGGCCGGGCTCGACGCCGTCGGGGATGCGGTCGAGGCGCTCGAGCTGGCGGCGCGACGGCCACCCGATCGGGCGCTGGCGGTGGTCGACGACGACGGCGTGCTGGTGCCCGCCGGCCTCGTTCATCCGCTGCAGCACGGCCTTGACCTCTTCGCCGGGCGAGCAGGTCACGGCCGACTCGACCTCGACGTCGCGCACGCGGTTCAGCGTGAGCTGCTTCAGGCCCGCACCGGAACCGATGAAGTTCTCGACGAACTCGTTCGCCGGCTCGGCCAGGATCCGCTCCGGGGTGTCGTACTGCACGATGTGCGCGCCCTCGGTGAAGATGACGATCCAGTCGCCGAGCTTCACGGCCTCGTCGAAGTCGTGCGTGACGATGACGATCGTCTTGTGCAGTTCCTCCTGGATGCGCAGGAGCTCGTCCTGCAGGCGCTGGCGGGTGATCGGGTCGACCGCACCAAACGGCTCGTCCATGAGCAGGACGGGCGGGTCCGCCGCGAGCGCACGGGCCACGCCGACGCGCTGCTGCTGGCCGCCGGAGAGTTCGCGGGGGAACCGGTCGCGGTAGGTGTCGGGGTCGAGCGAGACCAGGTCGAGCAGCTCGTCGACACGCGCCGCGATCTTCTCCTTCGACCAGCCGAGCATCTTCGGCACGATCGCGATGTTCGCCGCGACCGTCATGTGCGGGAAGAGCCCGCCGGCCTGGATCACGTAACCCATGCGGCGGCGGAGCTCGTCGCCGTCGATGCCGGTGACGTCGTCGTCGCCGACGACGATCCGGCCCTGGGTGGGCTCGATCAGGCGGTTGATCATCTTGAGGGTCGTCGTCTTGCCGCAACCGGACGGGCCGACGAGCATGACGATCTTGCCGGCCGGGATCTCGAGCGTGATGCCGTCGACGGCGGGCTTCGACTGCCCGGGGTACCGCTTGGTGACCTCGTCGAGCAGGATGCTGCGCCCGGTGACGTCCCCGTCGGGCGCGGTGGTGGTGGCGGAGTCAGTGCTGGACACGGATACCTCTCGAGATGGTCAGGCGGCCGAGGCCGATGAGGAGCAGGTCGAGGACCAGGGCGAGCAGGACGACGCCGACCACCCCGACCACGACGGAGAACAGGGCGTTGGCACCGCCGAGGCGGGACAGCCCGGAGAAGATGAAGCCGCCGAGCCCGGGGCCGAGCGCGTACGCGGCGATGGCGGCGATGCCCATCACCATCTGCGCGGCAACGCGGACACCGCTCAGGATGATCGGCCACGCCATCGGCAGCTCGACCTGCAGCAGGGTGCGGAACCGGCTCATGCCGATGCCACGCGCCGACTCGACGACGGCAGGCGGGATCTCGGCGAGACCGACGACCGCGTTGCGCAGGATCGGCAGCGCGGCGAAGAAGACGACCGTCACGACCGACGGCAGGACGCCGAAGCCGAGCGGGACGATGAGCAGGCCGATGACGGCGAACGACGGCAGGGTGAGGCCGATGGCCGACACCCCGTTCGCGAATGCGGTCAGGCGCGGGCTGCGGTAGACGAGTGTGGCGAGCACCACGGCGATGACCGTGGCGAGGACGACGCACTGGACGACCAGTGAGAAGTGCTGCCACGATGCGAACCAGATCTGGTTCCATCGCTCCACGACGTACTGGAACACGGGTGGGCGCTCCCCTTCCGGTCGGCTGAACTGCCCACAGATCGGGGCACGAGCTCGGCCAAAGCTACGCAGCAGCTGGACCGGTTGTACAACGCAACCCCACCGAGACGACGGTTTCCCTTGCAGTTGCGAGGATGACAACCCCTGATCAGCAGGGGTTCACCAGGGCGAGCCTGGGAGAACGGTAACGATCGGTCTGCGTGCTCGGCTATGCGCCCAGGCCGCGCAACCCCGCTCGCTCCGCGATGTCGACGAGCTGCTCGCGCCACCGGACCCATTCCTCCGGGGACTTGTCGGCCAGGTTGCCGTCACCGTCCCCGGCCAGGCCGTCGAGCATCTCGCGCACGATGTCGGCGTGCCCCGCGTGCCGGGCGGTCTCGTACGCCATGTGCACCAGGATCCGGTGCAGCGTGACCTCCCGGTGCCCCTCCGGCCACCACGGCACGGTCCCGGTGGCGGTGAGGTCGAGCGACTCGATCGTGGCGTCGGCGTGTTCGGCACTCCGGTGGTGGAAGGCCACGATGTCGGCCATGGTCTCGTCGAGCGAGGCGTACATGTCCTCGCCGTCCTCCGACTCGAGCCAGGCGGGCTGGTCCGGCAACGGCCGCCCGAACACCTCGCCGAAGTAGCCGGCCTGGACCCCGGCGACGTGCTTCACCAACCCGAGGACGTTCGTGCCCGTCGGCGTCACCGGCCAGCGTGCCTGGCGCTCGGCCAGCCCGTCGAGCTTGGCCAGCAGGGCGGCACGGTGCTTCTGCAGGTACCGGTGCAGCGTCCGCTTCACCGCGGCGTCGGCGGCAGCGGCGTCCGCGCCCGCGCCGTCCGCGGCCGCCGCACCGTCGGGGTTCCGCGCCGCCCCTTCGTCCGACAGCAGGGCGTTGCCGCACGCCGCCAGGGTGCTGGTGCTCGCGGGGTGCACCTCGGGGACCGCTTCGACGTCGCTCATGCCCCCGATCGTGCCACCCGGAGCTCCTGCAGGCGCGTCGACTCCTGCACGGCGACCCGTTCGGCCGTCAGCAGCAGGCCGGCGACCTCGGCGCCGGTGCGTGCCGGGGCGTCGTTCCAGCTCGTCAGGTCGCGCACCCGCCCCATCCGGATGTCCGGCGCGGGGCACCACAGCACGGGCTCACCCTCGTCGCGGGCGAGGGCGTGCCACACGACGTCGAGCGCGTGCTGCACCCGGGGAGCGTGCACCGCGTGCGGCCCGCCGGCGGCGGACACGACCGCGCCGACCAGGCAGGCGCCGACGAGCGGCCGGCCCTGCACGTCCATCGCGGCGGCGCTGGAGGCCTTGCGCTCGCGGCCGTGCTCGTCGAGGTAGGCGAACCAGGCGTGCTGGACCCACCCGCGTTCGACGACCGCGCGGGCGTCGGAGAGCAGGTGGACGAGTTCGCCGAGTTCGCGGACCCGGTCGTCGACCCGTCGCGCGCGGGCGGCGGCGCGGCGGTCCGACAGACGGTCGAGCAGGCCGCGGAGACCGCGTCGCTCGGGTCGGACGGGGGCGGGGGAGGCGTCGGTGGCGACGTCGTGCTGGACGCGGAGCTCGAGGGTCATGACGGCCCCTCCGATCGGCTGTGCACGGATGGTGCGGTCACGATAGCCCCGCGGGGACTCAGTCGTCCAGCACCGCGTCGATGCTCCGTCGCGCGACGCTCCGGAAGGCGCGTTCGTCGGCGGTCGCCAGCGCGGACGCGAGCGCGACCGCCCACCCCCGTGCGCGCAGCCAGGTGGCGTCCGGGGCCGCGACGCGCGCCCGGAACGCGGAACGCCCCGGTACGTCGAGCGTCAGCCAGGCGGTGGCGAGGTCGACGGCCGGGTCGCCCGCGGTGACGTCCCCGAAGTCGACCACGGCCGACAGTCGGTCGACACCGTCCGACGAGTCGACGAGCAGGTTGAAGGGGTGCAGGTCGCCGTGCACCCAGACGGGAGGCCCGGCGTGCGCGGGCACGGCCGCTGCGGTCCGCCACAGCGTGGCCAGCTCTCCGGCCCTGTGCACGCCGTGCTCGTCGAGTCGCGTCAGCACGGCGTCGCTCCGCGACACGAGCGGCACCGCACGGAACGGGTTCACCGGGGCGTCGGTCGGGGCGGCAACGTGCAGGAGCCCGACGAACGCGGCGAGCGCCTCGGCGACGGGGACCCCGGCTGCACGTTCACCGATCGCCGTACCGGGCAGCCACGGCACGATGCTCCACGACCACGGGTACCCGAGGGCGGGGCGTCCGGTGCGCACCGGGGCCGGCACCGGGACGACCGATCCGACCCGGGCGGCGATGTCCGGCAACCAGCGCTGTTCGTGTTCGACGAGCCGAGCGGCCAGCTCCCGACGGGGGACCCGGACGGCCAGGTCGTCGCCCAGGCGCAGCACGACGTTGTCCCAGCCGTTCGCGACGACCTCGAGCGGGAGGCCCGCCAGGTCGGGGTGCTGGTCGCGCAGCAGGGACCGGACGAGCGGGACGTCGACGTCGACCTCGGCGGCGGGTGTGGGCACCGCGTCAGGCTAGTGGGCCGCCGGACACATGCCCGCGAACTGGGGCCGGTGCCGCGACACCCTTCTCGGTAGTCTCAGAGGCGAGGTGACGTGGGTGTTTCCCTGGGGGGACCCGCGTCACTCCGGAGCGATGAGCGCGACGAGCCGCGGGATCTCCGGACGCAGCCGTTCGGTGACGAACGCGTCCAGCAGGACCGTCCAGAGTTCCCGCAGGCCCGCGAACAGGTCAGCCCGGCGGGTCATCACGTCCGAGACGGTCTGCACGCCGGTGTAGGCACGGACGACGACCCGGCCGACCAGGTCCGGGTCCCACCGCGGGTCGATCTCGCCCACCTCGACGGCCTGCCGCGCGAACCCGGCGACCACCGTGGTCCAGTCGGTGTACGGGTCCTGCCGCGCGACGTCGCTCGCGGCCACGTCGGTCGACAGCCGCACCCCGGCGCTCACGACGACCTCGGACGTCATCTGGACCGCGAGCCCCTGGCACAGCCACATGATCGACTCGAGCGGGGTGGTGCCCCGGGCCACCGCGGCCTCGCCGTAGCGGCGCGAGATCGCGTGCTGCTCGGCGACGACGGCCCCGGCCATGTCGGCCTTCGACGTGAAGTGGAAGTACAGCGCACCCTTGGTCATCCCGATGCGTTCGGCGATGCCGTCCATCGAGGCACCGACGTACCCGCGTTCGTCGAACTCCGCGGCCGCGCCCTCGATGATCGCCGTGCGGGTCGCGAGCGACCGCTGCTGCCGGGTCGGTCGGTCCTGCGCCATGGGGTCCGATCGTAGTCAGCGCACGCTGCCGCCGGGGTGCACTGGCCGCATTCGGCATGCGTTCGGCCGGGTGCCCTACGGTCGGTCGCCATGGACGGATGGCGGAACCCTGCGCGCTGGGCACGGACGGGACGGTGGCTGCTGCTGCCGATCGCGGTGCTGGACTGGGTCGCGCTCGCGCCGCAGACCATCGTGGTGCTCGCGTTCCTGATCGCCGTCGTCGGGCTCGCCGGCATGGGTGCGGCCCTCGTCGTGCACATGCTCCGTCGGTCCCGTGGGGCGATGGCCGGCCTCGGCGTGGTGATGCTGCTCGGCGGGCTCGTCGTGTTCGGCCTCGACCCGTTCCCGGGCTCGTTCCCGCTCATCCAGTCGTGGTGGCCGGAGTCCATCACGCAGCCGCAGCACGTCGGCAGCGCGTACTGGCAGCTCGCCGGCCTGGGCATCGAGCTGGCCGGGTTCGCCCTGCTCGCGACCCTGCTCGTGGTCTCGCTGACCGGGACCCCGCGCCCGCGGCCGGACCGCTTCCGCTCCTGACGCGCGCGGCACGATCAGCTGGCGCGGCACGACCGGATGGCGCGGCACGCACGCTCAGTGTCGCGTGAGCACCACCAGCGTGACGTCGACCACGGCGTCGGTGGGGACGGCCGTGCGCACCCGTTCGACCACGGTGGCCCCGTCCGGAGCCGAGCGCACCAGCGCGGCGAGGTCGTCCAGGTGCCGGAGCCCGTCCAGCGACAGGACGCCCTGGGTGCAGATCGCCAGCCGGTCCCCGGGTTCCAGGTCGAGCGCGCCGGGCGACCGGGGGATCGACTCCGGTTGCAGCCCGAGCGGCAGGTCGAGCGGGTGCAGGACGCGAGCCGGACCGTCAGCGGGGACGAGCACCGCGAGGCCGTGGCCGGCGTCGCCGAAGTCGACGTGACCCGACGTCGGGTCGAGCCGCAGGTGGAAGAGCGAGCCGACGGCGTCCGCAGCCGACAGGTCGGCGGTGACCTGCGCCTCCAGGCCGACGATCGCGTCCGACATGTCGGTGCCGGTCCGTGCCGCCACGGCACCGCGGACCGCCGCGGCGAGCAGGCCCGACGCCGGGCCGGCGGCGCTCACCCGGCCGACGGTGACGTGCAGCGCACCGTCCGGTGCGACGCGCCAGTCGGCGACGTCACCCCCGCCGTCGTCGTGCTGGGCCACCAGGACGTCGAGGTCGTACCCCGGCACCGCCACCGGGTCCGGCACCAGGCCGTCGAGCACCCGACGGACCCGCCCGCGGTCGATGGCGACGCCGAGCTCGCGCTCCGCCCACCGGGCCAGGTCACCCAGCAGGGCGACGTCGTCCGGCGAGAACGTACGCGGAACCGCGTCCATCAGGCACAGCGTGCCCACCCGGGTGCCGTCGACCATGGTCAACGGTGCGCCCGCGTAGAACCGGATGCCGTGCTCGGCCACCGCCGCCGTGTGCGCGAACCGGGCGTCGAGCGACGCGTCCGGGATCACCATCGGTTCGCGGGTGAGCACCGTCGACGCGCAGAACTGCTCGCTGGCGGGGACACTCGACCCCTGGTGCCAGCCGAAGGTCGACTGCGTGGTGACGAGGTCGTGGTGGACGAGGTTGAGGAAGGTCAACGGGACGTCGAACGCCTCGTGGGCCATGCGGGTGATGCGGTCGAAGCGCTCCTCGGGTCCTGATCCCAAGATGGCGAGCGCCTCGATCACCGCGGTGCGCTTGTCCGCACCGTCGAGATGGTTGGTCACCCGGCCTGTCTACCCCCATCGTCCGACAGGAACCAGTCCCGTGGGTGGGGGTCAGCCGTCAGCTCGCGGCGCTCGGACACCGGGGCGGCCCAGGCGGCGGCGTTCGACAGCACGCGCTGGATGTCCGGGTGGTGGTAGACGGGGTACTCCTGGTCGCCGGGCGAGAAGTAGAAGACCTTGCCGAGCCCCCGGCGGTACGCGACGCCGGAGCGGAAAACCTCGCCGCCCGCGAAGGTCGACAGGAACACCTCTTCGTCGGGGCGCGGGATGTCGAAGTACTCGCCGTACATCTCCTGCCGGTCGATGACGATCGGGTGCGGGACCCCGGCGGCGATCGGGTGCTCGGGCGCGACGGTCCAGACGAGTTCGCGCTCGCCGTCGTTCCGCCACTTCAGCGAGCAGGTCGTGCCCATCAGGCGCTTGAACGGCTTGGAGTAGTGGCCGGAGTGCAGCACCACCAGGCCCATGCCGGCGTGCACGGCGTCGACGACCAGGTCGACGACGGCGTCGCTCACCTCGTCGTGGGCGGCGTGGCCCCACCAGAACAGCACGTCCGTGGTTGCCAGTCGTTCGGCGGTGATGCCGTGGTCGGGTTCCTGCAGGGTGGCGGTGGAGACGTCGGCCCCGGGCTGCAGCTGCCGGAGCGCCTCGGCGATCACGGTGTGCATACCGTCGGGGTAGTGCCCGACGACCGTCGCGTCACCGCGGGTCTCGTGCACGTTCTCGTTCCAGACGACGATGTTCAGGGGACGGTTCTCGGTCGACGGCGACATGGGACCCACGCTACCCGTGATCGCTTTGCGCAGGTCCTGGCGTTTTCTGATCGTTTGGCCTACCTTCAGATCACAATCGCGCAGGCGACGGTGCCAGGGGGTGCCGGTCACCGCCCGCGCCGAGGACAGGGGCTCGTCCGATGCAGCACCGCACCATCACCACCGTCGCACTCGCGGCGGCGCTCGCGCTCGCCGTACCGACCACCGCGTGGGCATCACCCACCGGTCACCACACGAAACGGAGCACGACCACCTCGACCGTGACCTACACGGCGAGCGACGCGGTCATCCCGAACCCCTCGCGCGGGTTCGACCACACCACCGAGACGCACTACCGCGCCGACGGCACCGGGTACACGCCGCTCGACGCCGCGACACTCCGGGGCTACCGGGCCGAGGGCGTCACGCAGGTCGTCCGGGTGTTCTACATGGAGGCGTTCGTCCAGCAGCGGCAACTCAGCCCGGCCTGGCTCGCGCTCGTGCAGCACGACTACGACACCGCGCGCGCAGCCGGCGTGGGTGTGATCACCCGGTTCGCGTACGTCCAGGGTGGCTCGTACCCGTACTCGGCGCCCTACGGTGACGCCGACCTGCCGACCGTGCTCGCGCACATCGAGCAGCTCACCCCGACGCTCCGCCGGAACGCCGACGTCATCCCGACCCTGCAGGGGGGATTCATCGGGCTCTGGGGCGAGGGCTACTACACCGACCACTTCGCGAGCGACCCGGCGAACCCAGGCGTCCTGACCGAGGCCGACAAGGACGCCCGACGACAGGTCCTGCAGGCCGAACTCGCCGCCCTGCCCTCCAGCCGCTCGGTCCAGGTCCGCACGATGCAGATGAAGCAGGACGCACTCCGCACCCCGTCCGGCACGGCCGGGGCGCTCACCCCGGAGCAGGCGCACGACGGATCGGCAGCGTCGCGCATCGGGCACCACAACGACTGCTTCCTCGCCTCGCCGGACGACTTCGGCACGTTCCTGAGCAACCCGCTGTCGCTCGACCAGGACTACCTGGCCGCGGAGTCGCGGTACGTCCCCGTCGGTGGTGAGACCTGCGCCGTGAACGCGCCGCGGACCGACTACCCGTCCGCCTCGGCCGAGATGGCGAAGTACCACTACAGCTACCTCAACCTCGACTACAACAAGGACGTCCTGGCGACCTGGGGTGCGGGGGGCATGACCGACGCCGCGAAGAAGCTCGGCTACCGCTTCACGATGACGTCGAGCACCGCCACCTCGGGCGCGAAGCCGTCGGTGGCGGTGTCGATCCGGAACGACGGCTGGGCGGCGCCGTACAACAGCCGCCCCGTGCAGCTCGTCCTGACCGACGGCGATCGCCGGGTGACCGTGCCCGTGGCCGCCGACGCGTCGTCCTGGCAGCCGGGACGGACCGTGACCGTCCGGGCGTCGCTGGCCGACGTGCCGAACGGGCGCTGGAGCGTCGCACTCGCCCTGCCCGCGCCGGAGGCCTCGGTGGCGGCGGACCCGGCCTTCGCGATCCAGACGGCGAACACCGGCACGTGGGACGCGAGCACGGGTGTGAACCGCCTCGGCCAGACGGTGGTCGTGCGGCACTGAGCGGACCTGCAGCGCGCCCCGGGTCGGACGATCCGGGGCGTTCTGCTGTCTGTCAACCGGGTCCGCCACGATTGACGGCATGACTCCGCGCTCCCTGTTCCGCGCCGCCGCGGTCGCCGAACTCGTGACCTGGACCCTGCTCATCCTCGGGATGGTGCTCAAGTACGGCCTGGACGCCGGCGACTGGGGCGTCCGGATCGGCGGTGGGGTGCACGGCTTCGTGTTCCTGGCGTACCTGGTGGTCACGACGGTCGTCGCGGTGAACCAGCGGTGGTCGTTCGGTGCCCTCGTGCTCGGCTGGGCCAGTGCCGTCGTGCCGTACGCCACGGTGCCGTTCGAGGTCGCGGTCGCCCGCCGCGGCATGCTCGAGGGGTCCTGGCGCCGCTCGCCGGACGCCCACTCCGGCATCTGGGACCGTCTGCTGTTCTTCGTGGTGCGTCGGCCCGCCGTGGCCGCGGGCATCGGGGTCGTGGCCGTCGCCCTGGTCTTCACCGGGCTGCTCGCCGCCGGCCCGCCCGTGCCGTCCCGCGGCTGACGCGACGAGCGCCCACGCGTCACTTCGTGAGCAGCAATGGTCGGGTTCGTGGTGCGGACGCGACCACGGACGGACGGGAGGCCCGGCGCCAGCTGGCACCGGGCCTCCCGTCCGTCGGCTGGTGCGCCTAGAGCGCTGCCAGCGCCGCGTTCAACGTGGCGGACGGGCGCATGACCGCGCTCGTCTTGGCGTCGTCGGGGCGGTAGTAGCCGCCGATGTCGGACGGGTGGCCCTGCACCGAGACGAGCTCGTCGACGATCGTGTGCTCCTGCTCACCGAGCTTCGCCGCGAGGTCCGCGAACGACGCCGCGAGCTCGGTGTCCTGGGTCTGCGCCGCGAGCTCCTCGGCCCAGTACTTCGCCAGGTAGAAGTGGCTGCCGCGGTTGTCGATCGAGCCGAGCTTCCGACCCGGGGACTTGTCCTGCTCCAGGAACGTCCCGGTGGCACGGTCGAGGGTCTCGCCCAGGATCTTCGCCCGCTCGTTGCCCGTCACACCGGCGAGGTGCTCGAGGCTGACCGCCAGCGCGAGGAACTCGCCCAGGCTGTCCCAGCGCAGGTAGTTCTGCTGCACGAGCTGCTGCACGTGCTTCGGCGCGGAACCGCCGGCACCGGTCTCGAACAGGCCGCCACCGCCCAGCAGCGGGACGACGGAGAGCATCTTCGCCGAGGTACCGAGCTCCATGATCGGGAACAGGTCGGTCAGGTAGTCGCGCAGGACGTTGCCGGTGACCGAGATGGTGTCCTCGCCGCGGCGGATGCGCTCGAGCGAGAAGCGCATGGCGTCCTCGGGCGCGAGGATCTCGATCTGCAGGCCCTCGGTGTCGTGCTCGCCGAGGTACTGGCGGACGAGTCCGATGAGGTTCGCGTCGTGCGCGCGGGTCTCGTCGAGCCAGAACACGGCCGGCGTCGCGGAGGCACGGGCGCGGGTGACGGCGAGCTTCACCCAGTCGCGGATGGCGACGTCCTTGGTCTGGCAGGCGCGCCAGATGTCGCCGGGCTCGACGTCGTGCTCGATGACGACGTCACCCGAGGCGGTCGCGACGCGGACCACACCGGCGCCGGGGAGCTCGAACGTCTTGTCGTGCGAGCCGTACTCCTCGGCCTTCTGCGCCATCAGGCCGACGTTGGGCACGGAGCCCATCGTTGACGGGTCGAAGGCGCCGTGGGCGCGGCAGTCGTCGAGCACGGCCTGGTAGATGCCGGCGTAGCTCGAGTCGGGGATGACGGCGAGGGTGTCGTGCTCGTCGCCGTCCGGGCCCCACATGTGGCCCGAGGTGCGGATCATCGCCGGCATCGAGGCGTCGACGATGACGTCGCTCGGCACGTGCAGGTTCGTGATGCCCTTGTCCGAGTCGACCATGGCGAGCTCGGGGCCGTCGGCGATGCCCTGCTTGAAGGCACGCTCGATCTCGGCGCCGTTCGGCAGCGCACCGAGGCCGGCGAGGATCGAGCCGAGGCCGTCGTTCGGGGTCAGGCCCGCGGCGGCGAGGTCGGCGCCGTAGCGCTCGAACACCGACGGGAAGAACGCCTTGATGACGTGCCCGAAGATGATCGGGTCGGAGATCTTCATCATCGTGGCCTTGAGGTGCACGGAGAACAGGATGTCCTCGGCGGCGGCGCGCTGGATCTGCTTCCGCAGGAACGACTCGAGTGCGGCCACGTGCAGCACGGTGCCGTCCACGACCTCGCCCTGCAGGACGGGGATCGACTGCTTGAGGACCTGCTCGCTGCCGTCCTCGGCCACGAAGGTGATCGTCAGGACGTCGTCGGCGGGGGCGATCCAGGACTTCTCGTTCGACCGGAAGTCGTCGACGCCCATGGTGGTGACGTTCGTCTTCGAGTCACGCGACCAGGCGCCCATGCGGTGCGGGTGCTTGCGGGCGTAGTTCTTGACGGACAGGGGTGCGCGGCGGTCGGAGTTGCCCTCGCGCAGCACCGGGTTGACGGCGCTGCCCTGGACACGGCCGTAGCGGGCGCGGACGTCGCGCTGCTCGTCGGTCGTGGCCTCGTCCGGGTAGTCGGGCAGGTCGTAGCCCTGCGCCTGCAGTTCCTTGATCGCGACCTTGAGCTGGGGGATCGACGCCGAGATGTTCGGCAGCTTGATGATGTTCGCCTCGGGGGTCTTCGCCAGGTCGCCGAGCTCGGCGAGGGCGTCGTCCAGGCGCTGCTCGTCGGTGAGCCGCTCCGGGAACTGGGCGATGATCCGGCCGGCGAGCGAGATGTCGCGGGTCTCGACGTCGACACCCGCGGTGCCGGCGAAGGCCTGGATGACCGGGAGGAAGGAGTGGGTGGCGAGGAACGGCGCCTCGTCCGTGAGGGTGTAGATGATCTTGGCCATGCTGGCGGGTACTCCCTTGTTCGACCGTCGGTACGTCCACGGTACTCGTGGCGCAGGATGTCTCGACATCAAGATACATGGCCCCCGCTTCCGCGCGGCAGGTGCTCGGCCGACACCCTGGAGGCGCACTGTCGACACATAGGAACGGAGCGTGGACTGGTCTTCCGCAGCACCAGAGCGAGGGAGAGCGCGCATGACCACCACACGGCAGACCCCGGACGACTTCGGCTGGACCGCGGAGGACCTGCGGTCCGCCTACGCCTCGGACGGCAGCGGCCCCTACCGCTACGCACCGGACGGCTCCGGCCCGTTCTCGTACGACCCCGACGGCTCCGGTCCCTGGCTCGTCGGCCCCGGACCCGACGGAGCCTGAGCCTCAGTCGCCGATCGAGACGCGGAACACCCGGACGCCGGCGGCACGGAGCCCGGCGAGGCCGAGCCGCATGCGCAGGGGCCGGAAGGGCCGACGGAACCCGGACGACGCCGACGCGGCATCGATCTGGTGCAGGACCTCGGACGTCAGGGTGCGCTCGAGCTTCGGCGCCAGGCGGGTCACCCCGGACACCGTGACGACGATGCGGACGGCGTGCGGCGCGAGCATCGGTGCGATGAGCTCGGCGGCCGCCTGCGCCCGGTGGAACGCGGGGTCGTCACCGGGGCGACGGATCGCGATGACGGCCAACGCCGCGTCCCACGTCTCCTCGGGGTCCGGCAGGTCGTCGACCCCGATGACCCGCATCCGCGCGGCGTCGATCCCGGCGCGCACGGCCGCGGCCCGGAGCACGGGGAGGAGTTCCTGGGTACCCGCCAGCACGACGTCGGCCGACGCCAGGTCGACCGTTCCGTACCGCTCACGCGGCGATCGGGCCATGGTGCGGGTCCTTCCGTCGCTTTCCCCTGACCGTACCGATGCGGAGGGCCCGGGGGACGCTTCCGCCCGCGGTGATCAGGCGCCTCCCAGCGCACTCGGTAACGAAAAGATCACGAAAGGGCCTGTACAAAGCGACAGAGTCGTGCAGAATGGTGGGCGGCCATGACGACTGCACCCGAACTCGACCAGCACCCGGAGACCCCGGTGGTGCACCTGTCCCGTCGCGCCGCCCTCGAGGCCGAGCGCGCAGCGGCCCGCGGACCGCAGCGTCGCAGCAAGACGGCGCCGGTCGCGAAGACCGCCAAGCCCGAGAAGCCGACCAAGGCAGCGAAGGTCGCGAAGCCGGCCAAGGCCCCGAAGGTCGCCAAGGCGCCGAAGGCCGCGAAGGTCGCCAAGCCCGTGCAGGCCGTCGTCCTCGCGACCGCGTCCTCGGCCACCGAGCCGGCCGGCCGCCGCTCCGCAACCGCACGCGCCACCACCGAGCACGTCGACGACCGCATCCAGCGCGTCGTCCGTCGCCCCGCACCCAAGGTGACGCGCGTCGCCAGCGCACCCCGGGCCTCCCGGTCGGCCCGCGCCGGACGCATCACGCTCACCAGCGCCGCCGCCGCCATCGCGATGTTCGCCGCCTCGGCGATGCCCGCCCACGCGAGCGCCGGCACCTCGATGGCCACCTCGACCATCGCGCCCGTCGTGCGCACCCAGGACTACGCCGTGACCCAGGCGGTCACGGCCGCCGGGTTCGACCGTGACGGGTTCACCGTCGGCGGCGGCTCGACCGTCACCACGAAGACCGCTGGTTCCGCCGACACCGCGGCGACCGCGGGTGGCGCCGTCTCGTTCGGCGGCGCGGTCCGCTCGCCGTTCCCCGGCCCGGTGCAGATGAGCTCCGGCTTCGGGTACCGCTCGGCACCGTGCGGCGCGTGCTCGTCGCTGCACCAGGGCCTCGACTTCACCCCGGGCATGGGCACGCCGATCGGCGCCGTCGCCGCGGGCAAGGTCCGGGTCTCGGGCACGTACTTCTCGTACGGCAACGCGGTCATCATCGACCACGTGGTCGACGGCCGTCAGGTCTCCACGCTCTACGGCCACATGATCCCCGGCTCCTCGCCGCTCAAGGTCGGCGACACCGTCGCGGCCGGGCAGTTCATCGGGCTCGTCGGGTCCTCCGGCGTCTCGACCGGTGCGCACCTGCACCTCGAGGTCCTGATGGACGGCGTCACGCCGATCGACCCGAAGGCGTGGCTCGAAGCCCGCATCGGTCGCTCGCTCACGCTGTAGCGACCGCGCCCCGCAGCGACCGCTCCCCGCAGCGACCGCTCCCCGTCGCGACCCGGGATCCACAGCCGCTGTCGAGCGGCAGCACGGTGATGTCCCAGTCGGCCTGTGCAGACTCACAGGCATGGACGATCCCCACAGACCGCCCGCCCGTCGTCGATCCGAGGCGGCTGCCCGCTGATGGGCGCCGACACCTGGATCGCCTTCGGGCTCGTCATCCTCTTCGTGCTCGTCGGCGGGGTCTTCGCGGCCGCCGAGATCGCACTCGTCTCCCTCCGCGAATCCCAGCTGCAGCAGCTCGAACGCCGCGGCCCCCGCGGGATGCGGGTCGCCGAGCTCGGCCGTGACCCCAACCGGTTCCTGTCCGCCGTGCAGATCGGCGTGACCGTCGCCGGCTTCTTCTCCGCCGCGTACGGTGCGTCCTCGATCGCACCCGACGTCGCACCGCTGTTCCAGGGGCTCGGCCTCGAGCAGGGCGCGGCCGAAGCCGTCGCGCTGGTGCTGATGACCCTCGTCATCGCGTACCTGTCGCTCGTGTTCGGCGAGCTCGTACCGAAGCGCCTCGCCCTGCAGCGTGCCGAGGGCTTCTCGATGGCCGTCGCCCCGACCCTGGAGCGCTTCGCGGTGCTGATGCGGCCGGTGATCTGGCTGCTCTCGAAGTCCACCGACACCGTCGTGCGACTGCTCGGTGGCGACCCGAACGCCCGCAGTGAGTCGATGAGCACCGAGGAACTCCGCGGCCTGGTCGACGAGCACACCGGCGTCGACGAGCAGGGACGCCGGATCGCCCGCAGCGCCCTGGACGCCGGTGACCGCATCCTGCGCGAGTCGATGCGCCCCTGGTACGACGTCTCGACACTGGACGCCGGCCTCTCCGTCGCCGAAGCCACCGACCAGGCCATCGCAGCCGGGCACACCCGGTACCTCGTGACCTCCGGCGGGCGTGACGAGGTGCGGGGGTTCGTGCACCTCCGTGACCTGCTGCGTCCGGTCGACCCCGCCGCCCCCGTCGCCACGCTCGTCCGGCCGGTGCTCGCACTGCCCGAGACGAAGTCGCTGTCGAGCGCGATCGCGGACATGCGCACCGACGGCCACCAGATCGCCCTGGTGGTCGACGAGTACGGCGGCAGCGCGGGCATGGTCACGCTCGAGGCGCTGCTCGAGGACCTCGTCGGCCGCATCCGCGACGAGTGGGACTCCACCGAGCACGACGAGTCGGTGCTGGCGCACGACGGCGTCGACGGCGCCACGGTACTCGAGGACCTGGCTGCGGACGGCGGCCCGGTCCTGCCGGACGGCGACTACGAGACCGTCGGCGGGCTCGTGCAGGTGCAGCTGGACCGCGTACCCGAGGTGGGCGACGTGGTCCTGGCCGGCGGCCACCGCCTCGAAGTGACCGCCATGGACGGTCACCGCGTCGCGCGGGTGCGCATCGGGGCCGACGCCGCGCCCTGATCGCGGGACAGAGCGGGGGAAGCCCCTGGCGCAGGCGGTCGCAACACCCCGCGGGACGCCGGCGAGCGGTCACAGGCCGTCGTCTACGGCGCCACCAGCCGACAGGTCGCGACCACACGGCGGGCGGCACGCGACGTGTCGCGACCGGTCGGGCACGGCCGGTCACGCAACGGAACGCGACCAGACGGCGTACGGGAGGCGCGTGGCGGGGCCGCCCCGCGCCTCCCGTCCGCTCCGGGCGGTCGCAACACCCCGCCAGACGCCGCGAGCGGTCACAGGCCGTCGACTGCGGCGCCACCAGCCGACAGGTTGCGACGGGACGGCTCACGGCACGCGACGTGTCGTGACCAGTCAGCGACGGCCGGCGGCCCCGCCGCGCCTGACCGGCTGACGGGTACCGCCCGTGCCTGCCGGACGCACGGCCCGGGCACGTACGCTCGTCGCATGGGTATCGACGTGCGCAACGAGATCCGCGACTTCCTGTCCTCCAGGCGGGCGCGGCTCACCCCCGAGCAGGTCGGCATGCCGTCGTTCGGCGGTGGGGTCCGACGCGTGCCCGGGCTGCGTCGGCACGAGGTCGCCATGCTCGCCGGCGTGAGCGTCGACTACTACACGCGACTCGAGCGCGGCTCGCTCAAGGGCGTCTCGGACAGCGTGCTCGAGGGCCTGGCGAGCGCCCTGCAGCTCGACGAGGACGAGCGAGCGCACCTGTGGGACCTCACGCGCCTGGCGAACTCCGGCGCGAAGGTCATGCACCGGAACGTGCCGACCCGCGTGCGCCCCGGCGTGCAGCGGCTGCTCGACGCCATCACCGGCGCACCAGCCTGGGTGCGGAACGAGCGCGGGGACGTCGTCGCGACGAACGAACTCGGCCGGGCGCTCTACGCACCACTCTTCGCCGGTCCCGGACGCCCGGTGAACACCGCACGCTTCACGTTCCTCGACCCGGCCGCCCGCGACTTCTTCCCGGACTGGGCACAGACCGCGAAGGACGCCGTGGCCGTGCTCCGGACCGCCGCGGTGTCGAACCCCTGCGAGCCGGGGCTCATCACGCTCGTCGGTGAGCTCTCCACCCGGAGCGAGGAGTTCCGCGGCTGGTGGGCGGCCCACGACGTCCGGATGCAGCGCACCGGCAAGAAGCGCATCGACCACCCGATCGTGGGGGAGCTGCGGTTGTCGTACGAGGCGCTCGACCTGGTCGCCGATCCCGGCCTGACGCTGTTCTCGTACTCGGCCGAGCCGGGCAGCGAGTCCGAGCGGTCGCTCGCGCTGCTCGGCAGCTGGGCCGCGACGGAGCGGGCCGAGCAGTACGCGGCCCTGCGCGAGTCGGAGTCCGAGTCCGAGTCGGTCGACTGACCTGGCCCGCCGACGGGCAGGTGCGTCAGCGCCGTGGTCGGACCGTCAGGCCTGGGGCGGCACGTCGCCGTCGAACAGCTCCGGCGAGCGCATCCGCTCGATGCGCAGCTGCCGCTCCGTCGCCGACAACCGCAGCACACGGATCGCGGCGAACACGAGCACGATGAGGGCGACGGCCAGCACGGCGAGCGCCAGCACGAACAGGGCGTAGAGGACGACGACGAATCCGAGACCACTGTCTGCGAGCATCCGTCGAACATAGCAGCGCGGGTTCGGAGGGTGGGGACGTGACGAGGACGACGGACGGCTCAGCAGGGGATGCGGACCACCGGCAGCACCGCCGGCCCGAACCCGCGTTCGCCCGTGCGGTCGCGAAGGCCCTCGGAGACGCCCGGGCCGTGCTCGACGTCGGGGCCGGCGCTGTTTCCTACGCACCGACCGACCGCGACGTGACCGCCGCGGAACCGGCCGGAGACCTGCCCTTCCCCGACGACACCTTCGACGCCGCGATGACGACCTTCTCGCTGCACGAGTGGCACGACCTCGAGCGCGGGCTCGCCGAGGTGCGTCGGGTGACCCGGGGCCCGATCGTGGTCCTGACGTTCGACCCCGATCGCATCGAGCGCTCCTGGCTCGCCGAGTACGCGCCCGAGGTGCTGGCGGCCGACGCCCGTCGCCACCCCGCACTGCCGCGGATCGCCGACGCACTGGGCGGCGACACCGTGACGAGCACCCCGTTGCCGATCCCGTTCACGTGCGTCGACGGGTTCGCCGAGGCGTACTACGCGCGCCCCGAGCGGCTGCTCGACCCCGGCGTGCGCCAGGCGGACCCGACGTGGGGCCTCGTCGACGAGTTCACCGTCCGGCGGTCGGTGGCAGCGCTCCGGACCGCGCTGGAGTCGGGGGAGTGGGACCGGCGGCACGGGTCGCTCCGCATCCGCCCGACGTACGAGGGCTCGGTCGTCCTGGTCACGGCGACGCCGAACCGACCGCGGGCGGACCGGGCCGGGCTTGACACCCGGTCGTAGGCTGGTCGGGTGAGCTTCCAGGAGGTGGTCGGCGCCCGTATCGCCGGCATCAGGGCGTGAGGCCCTCGGTTGTGCCCTCGGGTGCGGCCGCCCTCGTCGAACCCTGACCTCCTCCGCCCGGTGCGGTGTGCGTCCGCACACCCCGGGCCTGCACGAAAGCGATCACCCATGCTCCCCATCGTGGAGAAGACCCTCCGCACGTCCTTCGTCAACGCCTCGCGCAAGGAGGTGTCCGACCTCACGCTGCCCGCCGACTTCGAGACGCTCGACTGGGACGCGCTCGACTACCTCGGCTGGCGCGATCCGAAGATCGGTCGGCGTGCGTACGCCGTCGTGCCGACCCTGGACGGCGACCTGATCGGCATCCTGTTCCGGCAGGCCGAGGCCGCGCCCCGCTCCCGTGCCCAGTGCTCGTGGTGCCAGGACGTCAAGCTGCCGAACGACGTCGCGTTCTACAGCGCCAAGCGATCCGGGCCGGCCGGACGCAACGGCAACACCGTCGGCACTCTGGTCTGCCAGGACTTCCAGTGCTCGCGGAACGTCCGGAAGCTGCCGCCGCCCGCCTACGAGGGCTACGACGTCGAGGCCGCGCGCCTCCGGCGCATCGAGGACCTGCAGGTCCGGGCCGCGTCCTTCGCCGCCGAGGTCTGAGACGCCGGCGTCTCGCGTCCGCTGACGCGACTGACGACGGACGGGAGGCCCGGTGCCAGCTGGCACCGGGCCTCCAGGCCGTCAGGTGGTGCGTCTACCGACCGATGGTCGACATGTCGGGGTAGCGGTCACCGGTCGGGACCGGCAGCGCCGACAGGCGCGTCAGCTGGTCCGTCGTGAGGGTCAGGTCGGCTGCGCCGACGTTCTCCTCGAGGCGGGAGACCCGCTTCGTGCCGGGGATCGGGACGATGTCGTCGCCCTGGGCGAGCAGCCAGGCGAGCGACACCTGCGCCGGGGTGGCGCCGGCCTCGGTCGCGATGTCCTTGACCGCGTCGACGATGCGCATGTTCTGCTCGAACGCCTCCTGCTGGAAGCGCGGGTTCGCCAGGCGGAAGTCGTCGGAGTCCAGGTCGGACGGCTTCGTGATGGCACCCGTCAGGAACCCGCGGCCGAGCGGCGAGTACGGCACCAGGCCGATGCCGAGCTCGCGCAGGGTGTCGAGCACGTCGCCCTCGGGGTCCCGCGTCCACAGCGAGTACTCGCTCTGCAGCGCGGTGATCGGGTGGACGGCGTGGGCCTTGCGGATGGTGTCGGCACCGGCTTCGGACAGTCCGATGTGCCGGATCTTGCCCTCCTGCACGAAGCCGGCGAGCTGGCCGATGACGTCCTCGATCGGGACGGCCGGGTCGACGCGGTGCTGGTAGTAGAGGTCGATGTGGTCCGTGCCCAGGCGACGGAGGGAGCCTTCGAGCGCCTCGCGCACGGACTCCGGCTGGCTGGAGAGACCGCGCTGCTGCGTCGGGGTCTCCTCACCGGCCTCGTGGCGGTACAGGCCGAACTTGGTCGCGATGACGACGTCGTCGCGACGGCCCTCGAGCGCACGGCGCAGGAGTTCCTCGTTCGTGTAGGGGCCGTACGCCTCGGCGGTGTCGAACAGGGTGACGCCGAGGTCGATCGCGCGGTGGATGGTGCGGATCGACTCGTCGTCGTCGGTGCCGGCGCCCGTGTAGAAGGCGCTCATGCCCATGGTTCCGAGGCCGATCGGTCCGACCTCGAGGTCTGCGAGCTTGCGTGTCTGCATGCTGCAGGTCTACTCCCGGTCCCCGTGACGGCGGGAGGCACTGGCTGTACCCGCCTCGGCACCGCTACGCTGCGAGGGACGGGGCAGACGCCCCGGGCTCGGGGGAGTGTCGTGGTCGTCATCTGGATCGTCATCGCCGTGGTCGTCGTCATCGGCGCGGTGCTGATCGTGCTCGAGGTGCAGAACCGTCGTCGTCGGCGGGCGCTCGAATCGATCGAAGACCTGTCGGATCCGCGTGACAGCGCACGCGCCGCGGCCGAAGCCGATGCGGCGCACTCCAGGACCGAGGGGCTCGCCAAGTCCGCACACCCCGGCATCACGGGCGCCGGCGGCGGCTTCCCCGGCTGAACCGCCCGACCCCGCCGCTTGCCGGTTGTCGGGAGCGGCTGGTCGTGTGTCGGCAGACGGCCGCGCGCTTCGTGAGGTTCCTCCAAGGTGCTCGCACGAGTGCTCCGCGCGCTGGTGTGATCAATCCGTGAACCTGTACTTCCGACTGCTCCTGCTGCAGCTGCGCACCCGTCTGCGCGCTCGGGTCGGTGGACGCCGCCGAGCGTCGCTCTGGGACGAGGTCCGGACGCCGTTCCGGGTCGCTCCCACCGACCTCGACCCGCTGCGGCACGTCAACAACGGCAAGTACCTGTCGATGCTCGACCTCGGTCGGCTCGACCTGATGCTCCGCTCCGGGTACTGGGCAGCACTGAGCGAGCACGGCTGGTACCCCGTCGTCTCGGCGCAGACGATCACGTACAAGCGGTCGCTGACGCTCGGGCAACGGTTCGAGCTCCGCACCCACGTGCTCGGGGTCGACGACCGTGCCGTGTACCTGGAGCAGACGTTCGTGCGGCAGGGTGCCGTGATGGCCCGCGCCGTGGTGCAGGCACGGTTCCTGCGGCGTTCCGGCGGGACGGTGCCGACCGCGGACCTGCTCGAGGCGGCGGGTGGCGCGGACCGCGACCTGACCGTGCCCGACTGGGTGCACGACTGGGCGAGTGCGACCCGGATCAGCAGCAGCGCGGCCTGACCCGCGCGGCCGGCCGGTCCTACGATGACCGCATGGACATCGGCGACCTGGTGCTGCCGGACGTCGCCGCGTGGCGTGCCTGGCTCGACGACCACGAGCACGAACCCGACGGCGTGTGGCTCGTCCTCGCCAAGAAGGGCGTCACGGAGCCGACGACGCTGACCTACGACACGGCCCTCGACGAGGCGCTCTGCTCCGGGTGGATCGACGGGCAGCGGCGCGGGCGCGACGACACGACCTACCGCCAGCGGTTCACCCCGCGCCGGAAGGCCTCGCTGTGGTCGCAGCGGAACCTCGGCCTGGTCGCCGCACTCATCGCCGAGGGGCGGATGCGGGAGCGCGGGCACGCCGAGATCGAGCGCGCCAAGGCTGACGGCCGATGGGACCGCGCCTACGCCGGATCCGCCACGGCCACGGTGCCCGAGGACCTGCAGGCCGCACTCGACGCCGCCCCCGCAGCCGCCGCGCTGTTCGCCGAGCTCGACGCCACGAACCGGTACGCCGTGCTGCACCGCATCACCACCGCCCCGAACGCCACGGTGCGGACGAACCGGCTCACCAAGCTCGTCGGCGGACTCGAACGCGGCGAGACCCCGTACCCGCGGCCCACCCGTCCGTAGACCCTGCGAACCCGGAAAGCGGTCGGGGGACACCGACTCAGGGACCGGCAACGCACCGGGCGTAGACCGGGGACATGACCACAGGCACTGACACCACGAACCGTCCGGCCGCGTCCTCCGGCACCTTCCGCATCGGCGGCGACCTCGAGGTCAACCGGCTCGGCTACGGCACGATGCAGCTCACCGGCCCCGGCGTCTGGGGACCGCCGAAGGACCACGACGAGGCGATCCGCGTCCTCAAGCGCGCAGTCGAGCTCGGCGTGAACTTCTTCGACACCGCCGACTCGTACGGCCCCTACGTCGCCGAGGAGCTCCTCAAGGAGGCCCTGCACCCCTACGGCGACGACGTCGTCATCGCCACGAAGGCCGGCCTCACCCGCACCGGCCCGAACGTCTGGCCGCCCGTCGGCCGCCCGGAGTACCTGCGGCAAGAGGCGGAGATGAGCCTCCGCCGCCTGGGCCTCGAGCGCATCGACCTGTTCCAGCTGCACCGCATCGACCCGAAGGTCCCGCTCGAGGACCAGGTCGGCGAGCTGAAGAAGCTGCAGGACGAGGGCAAGATCCGCCACATCGGCCTGTCCGAGGTCTCCGTCGACGAGGTCAAGGCCGCGCAGGAGATCGCCACGATCGTCTCCGTGCAGAACCTCTACAACCTGCAGAAGCGTGACGCAGAGGAGCTGCTCGACTGGTCCGAGGAGCAGGGCATCGGCTTCATCCCGTGGTTCCCCCTGGCCACGGGTGGCCTGACCGGCGAGGACTCGCCGCTCACCGAGATCGCCGAGCGCAAGGGTGCCACCCCGGCGCAGCTCGCGCTCGCCTGGCTGCTGAAGCGCTCCCCGGTGATGCTGCCGATCCCCGGCACGTCGAGCGTCGCGCACCTGGAGGACAACCTCGCGGGTGCCACCGTCGAGCTGACCGACGACGAGTTCGAGGAGCTCGCGAAGCTGGGTCACTGACCCGGGGACATGACCGGGGGTCGCGAACGCGACGATCGGTCGGACGGGAGGCGCGGTGCCAACTGGCACCGCGCCTCCCGTCCGTTTTGAGCCCTGTTCAGATCCGTGCTTGCGCACGCATACCGGGTATGTGCATACTCGGTATGGCCACGGTGGCCCGAGACAGGGGAAGTGTCATGAGCGTTCGGATGGGCGTACTCGCGCTGTTGGTGGGGGGACCCGGCTACGGGTACCAGCTCCGGGGGGAGTTCGAGCACCGCACCGGCGGGAGCTGGCCGCTGAACATCGGCCAGGTCTACACGACCCTCGACCGCCTGGAACGCGACGGCCTCGTGGCCCGCGGCGACGCGGACGACGACGGACACGTCGTCTACACGGCGACCGACGCGGGTCGGGCCGAGGTGGCGCGCTGGTTCAGCGAGCCCGTGCCGGCGAAGCGCGGCCGCGACGAGCTGGCGATCAAGTTCGCCCTCGCCGTGACCGTGCCCGGGGTCGACGTCGCCCGGCTGGTGCAGGTGCAGCGCGGTGCCGCGATCCGGAACCTGCAGGACCTGACGCGGCTGAAGCGGACGACCGACCCGTGGACGGACCTGGCGTGGTCGCTCGTGCTCGAGTCGATGGTGTTCCAGGCCGAGGCCGAGGTGCGCTGGCTCGACCACGTGGAGTCGAGCGTCGCGCGGTACCGGCCGGACGAGCACCCGGCGGCGCCTGCCGGTGCCGACGCTGCCGCTGCCGCTTCCGCTCCCCGGAGCGCACGGTGACCGCCGCACCGCTCCTGCAGCTCGACGCCGTGAGCGTGCACTACGGCTCCGGCGCGAAGGCCGTCACGGCCCTGGCCGGCATCGACCTGCGGGTCGAGCGCGGCGAGATGGTGGCCGTGATGGGCACCTCGGGGTCGGGCAAGTCGACGCTGCTCGCCTGCGCCGGCACCCTGCTGCCGCCGACGAGCGGTGAGGTGCTGATCGACGGCGCCTTCGTGTCCGACCGTCCCGCCAAGGAGCTCGCAGCGCTGCGGCGCCGGCTCATCGGGTTCGTGTTCCAGGACTTCAACCTGATCCCCTCGCTGACCGCGGTCGAGAACGTGGCACTGCCGCTCGAGCTGGACGGGTGGAAGGCCTCGCAGGCCCGCCGCGCCGCGGAGCTCGCGCTGGACAACGTCGAGCTGTCGCACCGCGCCGACGCCTACCCGGACGACCTGTCCGGCGGCCAGCAGCAGCGCGTCGCGATCGCCCGCGGCGTGGTGGGCGAGCGCCGGCTCGTGCTCGCCGACGAACCGACCGGAGCCCTCGACTCGCAGACCGGCGAGGTCGTGCTCCGCATGCTCCGTCGGCACGTCGACGCCGGAGCCGGCGCCCTCCTGGTGACGCACGACGCCCGGCACGCGGCCTGGGCGGACCGGATCGTGTTCCTGCGCGACGGTCGGGTGGTCGACGAGACCGTGTACTCGGGCGTCGAGGCGGCGCTGACGGACCGGACCGCCTCGTGAGCCGGGGTCGGCGTGCCGGGACCGGCCGGACGCCGTTCGCCCTGAGACCGGCGCTCCGTCTGGGGCGTCGACTGGCGTTCGCGAAGGCAGGCCGCGCGGCACTGATCATCGCGCTCATCGGGATCCCCACCGCCGGGTTCGCCGCCGTCGCCGTCGTCGTGCAGTCGACGCAAGCCACGGTCACCGAGCGGCTCGACTACGACCTCGGCCGTGCATCGGCGCAGATGCGGGTGTCCGGCCCGGACCTGCCCGGCATGGTGCAGGACCCGGTGCAGTGGGAGTTCACCGACTCGAAGCGGAACAGCCCCGTCACCAAGTCGGACGAGGACTCCCCGTTCACGAACGTCCTGGCCCACGTGCCCGACGGCGCCCTGTCGATCCCGGTGGGCAGCACGCCCGTCGTGCTCCAGGGTGCGCACGGCCCGGTCGGACTGACCGCCGTCGAGGGCAGCGTCTGGGACCCGTCGCTCGAGGGCCACTGGCACGTGCTCGACGGTTCCACCCCGACCACGCGCAGTGAGCTCATGGTCACGCCGGCGACCCTCGAACGCCTCGGGGCGCGGATCGGCGACACGGTGGACCTGACCGACCCGGTCACCAAGCGCTTCACGATCACCGGGACCATGACCGACCTGGGGACGGACCCGGGTTCGCAGGGCGTGTTCCTGCCCTGGGGCACGACGCTCTCGACGACCGACACCACCGACGACGTCGGGCTCACCGACGTCACCGTGTACCTGCCGTCGGACGCCCCGACCTGGTCGGAGATCCGGCAGCTCAACGCGCACGGCATCATCGTGCAGTCGCGCCCGGTCGTGCTCGACCCGCCCGACGCCCGGCTCCCCGGCGGGCAGCTGGGCTCGTCGCTCGGCTGGTACCTCGGGGCGATGGGACTGCTCGGCGTCTTCGCGATGTTCGAGGTCGCCCTGCTCGCCGGGGCCGCGTTCCTGGTCGGCACCCGGGCGGACACCCGCTCGTACGCCATCGTCACGAGCGTCGGTGGGGACAAGCGGTTCGTCCGCACGATCGTCGCCGGGTCGGGCGTGGTGCTCGGCCTCGTCGGCGCGGTCCTCGGGGTCGCCGCCGGCACCGGGATCGGCGTGCTCGCCTACCGACTGATCGACAACGGCAACGTGGCGTCGTTCCCCGGGTTGCACGTGCCGCCGCTCCTGCTGCTGTCCATCGCCGCCGCGGGGGTGCTCGCCGGACTCGTCTCCGCGCTCGTCGCCGCACGGTCGGCGACCCGGATCAACGTGCTCGCGGCACTGCGGGGCTCGCTCCGTCCGGTACCCGTCAGCCGTCCGGCCCGCCGTCGTCGGCGCATCTGGGGCCCACTGCTCGTGGTCCTCGGCGCCGTGATGACGATGGCGTGCGGCGTCGGCGTCCTCATGCTCAACGACCGCCCGGTGCAGCACGACCGGTGGGCCTACGTCGTCGGTGCCGGCGTCGCGATCGGGCCGTGCCTGATGCAGCTCGGCATCGCCATCTGCTCACCGTGGCTGCTCGCCCTGATCACCCGGCTCACCTCGCGGGCCGGTCTGTCCGCCCGGCTTGCCGCCCGCGACGCCCGCCGCAACCCGGTCCGCACGGTGCCGGTGCTGGCGAGCGTGATGAGCGTCGTGTTCGTGGCCTCGGTCGTGATCACGTGGAGTGCTTCGAGCCACGCCCAGTACGTCCGCGGCTACGAGTACACGACGGCGGTCGGGGTTGCGACGGCCGAGGTGCAGCTGATCGGCACGGAGGGCATGCCCCAGGGCCACGACCCGGCCTTGACGGCGCACGCTGCGAAGATCGCGACACGCGTGTTCGACCACGACCGGATCCGAGTGCTCGGGGTCGTCAACGCCAGCGCGGGCGACACCCCCTCGACCGTCACGGAGCCGCACCGTTGGCAGGGCCGCGCGTGTCCGTCGAACAACACCACGAACTGCGCGGTCTACCTGGAGAGCGGCGACTCGATGGGTCCGCACATCTGGACGGGCACCGTCGACGACTACGCCGTGCTCACCGGCCACCGCCCGTCGGACGCGGTGCGGGATGCGCTGGAGGGCGGCAAGGCAGTGTCGCTCTGGCCGGAGTACGCCCACGACGGCGCGGTCCGGATCGACGCGTTCCACGACCGCACGTGGGAGAGCCCGCCGATCACGGCGAAGACGAAGCCCGACTCCAGCGTGTCGATCCCGGCCGTCCTCGACGTGCAGACCCCGCGGATCCGGGTCGGTGTCTTCATGACGAAGGCGACCGCGGCGCAGTACGGGGTGGTCGCCGTCGACGGCATGCTCGTGACGAAGCTGCCCGGCGACATCGGCCCCGAGCAATGGGACGCGCTGAGTTCGGCGTGGCAGAGCTTCGGCGGCGACGACCGTGCCCGGTCGGACGGACCCCAGTTCACCTACGAAGCCGGCCCGATCGACAACGAGGCGATCATCCGGGCGATCGTGCTCGCACTCGCGGCGGCCGTCACCATCGGTGCGACGGCGGTGGCGATCGGACTCGCACGGTCCGACGGTCGGCGGGACGACGAAGTGCTCGACGCCATCGGTGCCGCACCACGCCTGCGCCGTGGGGTGTCGACCTGGCAGGCGGCGATCCTGGCCACGGTCGGCTCGGTGATCGGGACACTGCTCGGGCTCCTGCCGATCCGCGCCCTGACCCTGCGGTTCACCGAGAGCCCGGTCGGGGTGAACCACATGCCGTTCGTGCCGGATTGGCCGGTGCTGGCCCTGCTCGCGGTCGGTCTGCCCCTCGTGGTGACGGCCGGGGCGTGGCTGACCTCGCGGGGTCGGCGGCGGGTGGCGGTGCGACGGGCGCACTGATGCGCGCGCTGCCTCGCGCTGCCTCGTGCGCTCCGCTTCGTTTGGTGAGCAGAAGATGTCGAGTCGCCTGCTCGGACTCGACGTCTTCTGCTCACGAAGTGACCGGCAGACCGCTCCCGGCGAACAGCGGGCCGACGGCGAGCGTCCCCACGAGCCAGGCGACCACGATCGCGTCGACAGGCCACACGGGCCCGAGGGAGCGGTCGGCTCCCGGCACCCCGAGGATCCGGCGGCGGTACAGGACCACCGCCACCGCCAGGCAGACCCATCCCACCACCATGATCGGCAGTTCGATCAGGAGTGGCACGATCCCGAGACCGATGCCCCACCAAATCGCTGGCAGTGCGGACACCACCGCCATCACCAGGTAGGACAGGACGACCAGGCAGTTCTCACGTCGGTCGAGCTGGTCGTCGGGCAGCCGAGGACGACGCAGCATCCACACCGTCGCCGCAATGGCGTTGATGCCGATGCCGATCCGCCCGAGGCCGAGTCCGACGAACTGCCCGAAGTCCCACCAGTTCGATCCGGATCCGGTGTCCGGTGCTTCGTACCGGGTGTGCCCGGCGACGTGCAGGAACACGAGTCCGCCTGCGACGCCGAGCAAGTACAGCAACCACGTCCAGCGGGGGAGCCGGAGTCGACGGAGCGCCGCTGCGACGAACAGCACCGACGTCGGCATGAGCAGCATCAGGGCTGCCCAGGCTGCACCGTCGAAGGCTCGTGGTTCCACGCCGCGACGCTAGCGGGAGCGTCGAGCAGCGCGGCGCTCTGGTGTCCCGCCTACGACTCGGGACCCATCGCCCCGCACGCACCCCGGGACGGACCGGAGGCCCGTGGCGGCGTCGCCACGGGCCTCCAGTCCGTCATGGAGTGAGCAGAAGGCGACGGGTCGGGTTTCCGGACTCGTCGCGTTCTGCTCACTCGATGCCACTCACGCGAGCTCGGGCAGCGCCTCCGCGTAGGTGCGGAAGTCGCCGCGCTCCGTGTGGATCGCCCACAGGCGGTCGGCGATGGACTCCCCGGAGTGCTCGGGCTGGCCGTCGTCGATGCCGAACGGGATGATGAGCTGGCCGACGTGGACGTCCTCGTCGCGCACGGCGTCGTGCAGCAGCTGCGCGTAGGCGCTCTCGGCGGCGAAGGCGACGGACGTGCCGGTGACGCGGGCGCCCGGTCGGACCGCGCTGCCGCCGTTCACGAACAGGATCGTCCCGTGGCCGATGGCGCGCATGCCGGGCAGCACCTGGCGGACGGCGTTGACCGAGCCGTAGACCGAGAATTCGATCGGGCCGACCAGGTCGTCCGCCGTGGTCTCGAGCACGGGGCGCATGTACTCCTTGGCGGGGAGCGGGCTGTACTGCAGCACCTCGATGGGGCCGAGCTGCTCCGTGGCGCGCTCGAGTGCGGTGCGCAGGGAGTCCCCGTCTCGGACGTTCGCGGCGAACCCGGCTGCGGTGTGGCCGCGCTCGCGCAGCTCCGCGGCGAGGCCGTCCAGCCGGTCCTGGTTGCGGGAGATCAGGGCGACGGCGAAGCCCTCACGGGCGAAGCGCTCGGCGACGGCGAGGCCGAGGCCCTTGCCGGCGCCGACGATGGCGATGGTGGTCATGCGGTGTACTCCTCGTCGCTCACGTGCTCGAGCCAGGTGGTGGTCGTCGCCGGGTCGGCGGCGGCCTCGAGCATCGCGAGGTGTTCCATGTAGTCGGTGGGGGTCGCGCCGTGCCAGTGTTCCTCGCCGGCGGGCGTGTAGACGGTCTGTCCAGCCTGCACCTCGATGACGCGGCCGTCCCGGGTGCCCATCCGCGCGACGCCCTCGGTGACGTGCAGGGTCTGGCCCTTGGCGTGCGAGTGCCACGCGGTGCGGGCGCCGGGCAGGAACCGGACCTTGGCGACGGTCATCGTCTGACCGGGCTCCTTCGGCGAGGCGATGGCGTCGAGGTACACGTCGCCGGTGAACTGCTCGGGCGGGTTCTTGACGGTCGGCTGCTTCGGTTCGATCTGCATGCCGACGACGGTAGGCCGCCGTGCGCACCGTCGGGAGGTGCCGACAGACCCCCTCAGGGGTTTCCCGAACGCAGCGTGTGTGATCGACCCACGACCCCGGGAGGATCATCGTGGACACACCCGCCGGAACGCCCCGCAGCCGCCGCTGGTCGGTGGCCGGCCTCGCCGCCGTCGCGGCGCTGGCCCTCACCGCCTGCACGAGCGGCGACGGAGCAGAGCGGGACGGATCCGACCGGGGAGGCTCGCCGTCGGCGCGCGCGACAGCACCCGCCGACCTGTCGGCCGGGCAGGTGGCGCTCGACGGTGACACCACCGACGTGGTCACCGGCCTGGAGGCCCCCTGGTCGGTGGTCCTGACGGGTGACGACGGCGACGCGCTGGTCAGCGAGCGCGACTCGGCCCGGGTGCTCGAGCTGCGGTCCGACGGCACCACCCGCCAGGTCGGCACGGTCGACGGTGTCAGCCACGGCGGCGAGGGCGGACTGCTCGGGCTCGCGCTGCAGGACGACGACCTGTTCGTCTACTCCACGGCCGACGACGGCAACCGGATCCAGCGGTACGAGCTGACGGGGAGCACCGGGTCGTGGGGGCTCGGCGAGGCGACGACGATCATCGACGGCCTGCCGAAGAACACGTTCCACGACGGCGGGCGGATCGCGTTCGGGCCCGACGACATGCTCTACGCGAGCGTCGGGGACGCCGGCGCGAGCACGGACGCGCAGGACGAGGAGTCACTCGCGGGCAAGATCCTGCGGCTCACCCCGGACGGCGACGTCCCCGCCGACAATCCCATCGACGGCTCGCCGGTGTGGAGCCTCGGACACCGCAACGTGCAGGGCATGGGGTGGTCGTCGGACGGCACGATGTTCGCGTCGGAGTTCGGTGAGAACACGAACGACGAGCTCAACGTGATCGAGCCCGGGTCGAACTACGGCTGGCCCGAGGTCGAGGGCACCGGTGGCGAGGACCAGGGCTTCGTCGACCCCGTGCAGCAGTGGTCCACCGACGAGGCGTCCCCCAGCGGCCTCGCCGTCGTCGACGACACGGTGTTCGTCGCGAACCTGCGGGGCGAGGTGCTCCGGGCGGTCCCCGCCGACGACCCCGGCACGGCGACCGAGTACTTCGCGGGGGACTTCGGCCGCATCCGGACGGTGCTCGAGGGCCCGTCGGACACGCTCTGGTTCGTCACGAACAACACCGACGGCCGTGGGACGCCGTCGAGCGGGGACGACCGGATCGTGTCCGTCCCGTTCACGCGCACGTGAAAGGGGTTCCCGCAGCCCCTCGCTCGCGCCGGACGGGGCGAAGTACCGTGACGGCATGAACCACCGCGACGAAGCGCGCGACTTCCTCTCCAGCCGTCGCGCCCGCATCACCCCCGAGCAGGCCGGCGTCGAGACCTTCGGCACACGGCGCCGCGTCACCGGGCTGCGTCGCGAAGAGGTCGCACGCCTGGCCGGCGTCAGCATCGACTACTACACGCGGCTCGAGCGCGGGAACCTGCAGGGGGTCTCGGACAGCGTGCTCGACGCCATCGGCCGGGCCCTGCAGCTCGACCCCGCCGAGCAGGAGCACCTGCGCGACCTGTCGCAGCACCAGAACGAGACCCCGCGTCGTGCCGGTCGTGTCGTGCCCGTCGCTGCCGTCCGACCCGAGCTGCAGTACCTGCTCGACGTCGTCACGGACGCCCCGGCGATGATCATCAACAACCGGCAGGACATCGTCGCCGCGAACGCGCTCGGCTTCGCGATGCACTCGGACCTGGTCGCGGCACCGGCGCGGCCGATGAACTTCTCGCGCTTCATCTTCCTCGACCCGCAGGCGCGGAACTTCTACCAGGACTGGCAGCGGGCCGCGCACACGAACGTCGCGATCCTGCGCCGCGAAGCGGGCCGGACGCCGAACGACAAGGACCTCGCCGCGCTGATCGGCGAGCTGTCGATGCGGAGCGACGACTTCCGCGAGCTCTGGGCAGCGCACGACGTCCGACGCCACTACGCCGGCGTGAAGTCGTTCCGGCACAGCGTCGTGGGGCCGCTCGAACTGCACTTCCAGACGCTCGAACTCGCCGAGGACCCGGGGCTCGCGCTCACGATCTACCCGGCGACGCCGGGCAGCCCGACGGCTGACGCCCTGCGGGTGCTGGCTTCGTGGGCGGCGACCGAGGGCATCGCGGAGCGGGCGCGCCAGCTCGCCTGACGCGGTGGTCGCGTCCACCGCATGGTCGGGCGCGGCCCGCTCAGCGGTGACGCGCCAGCGTCACGCGGGCCGCGCCGACCGAGCCTGCGAGGGAGGACGGGGCGGGCCCGCACCGCGCCTCCAGGCCGCTCGTGGTCGCGTCAGACCTCCGGGATCACCCGGTCGAACCGGCTCGTGTCCGTCCCGTCCGGGTCCGGGCCGTTGCGACGGCCGGTGTCCAGGGCGTCGAGCCGCGCGAGCTCGTCGTCCGTCAGCGCGAAGTCGAAGACGGCGAAGTTCTCGGCGATGCGACCGGGGTTCGTCGACTTCGGGATCGCGTTCCGCCCCTGCTGCACGTGCCAGCGGAGCATCACCTGCGCCGGCGTCCTGCCGTGCGCCTCGGCGATCGACCGGATCGTCGGGTCGTCCATCACGCTGACCCGCTCGTCGCCCCAGCCGGGGTAGAACGTGATGCCACCGATGGGGGACCACGCCTGGTCGAGGATGCCGTGCTCGGCGTCGGCCCGCTGGACGTCCGGCTGGGTGAAGTACGGGTGCAGTTCGACCTGGTTGAGCGCCGGGATGACGTCGGACTGCTCGAGCAGGGAGCGCAGGTGGTGGGGCATGAAGTTGCTCACACCGATCGCGCGGACCCGGCCGTCGGCGTACAGGCGCTCGAGGGCCCGGTACGCCTGCACGGTCTGCTCGAAGCGGTCGGGAGCGGGCTGGTGCAGGATCAGCACGTCGATCGTGTCGAAGCCGAGCTTGCTGGTGGCCTTGTCGAAGGCGTGCAGGGTCTGGTCGAAGCCGTAGTCCGAGACCCAGATCTTGGTCTCGACCACGATGTCGTCGCGGTCGACGCCCGAGGCGCGGATGCCCTCGCCGACCTCGCGCTCGTTGCCGTACGCGGCGGCGGTGTCGATGTGGCGGTACCCGGTCTCCAGGGCCGTGCGGACGGCGTCCACGGTCTCCTCCGGGGCGCTCTGGAACACGCCGAAACCGATGGCGGGGATCTCGAGTCCGTTGTTCAGGGTGACTGTCTCCATGCCGACGACGCTACGCCGCCGACCCCCTGCTGACGGGTACCAGCAACCCCTGCTTCCGGCACCCGGCCGGCCGTACCGTGGACGCATGGACACCAGAAGCGAAGTGCGCGACTTCCTCCGCACACGCCGCGAGCGCGTCACGCCGCAGCAGGTCGGTCTGCCCGACTTCGGTGGGGTCCGCCGCGTCAAGGGACTGCGGCGCGAAGAGCTCGCACTGGTCGCGGGGATGAGCGTCGACTACTACGTCCGCCTCGAGCGCGGAAACCTGACCGGGGTCTCCGAGAGCGTCCTCGAGTCGTTGTCCCGCGCGCTCCTTCTCGACGATGCCGAGCACACGCACCTGTTCGACCTGGCCCGTCTGCAGAACGCTTCGGGTGCCTCACGCCGGACGATCCCGACGTCGAAGGTCCGGCCGAACGTGCAGCGGGTGCTCGACTCGATCAGCGCCCCGGCCTGGGTCCGCAACGGCCGGTTCGACTTCCTCGCCGGCAACGCACTCGCCCGCGCGGTGTACTCGCCGCTGTTCCTGTCGCCCGCCGGCACCCCGAACACCGCGCGTTTCGCGTTCCTCGACCCGCGCGGTCAGCAGTTCTGGCGAGACTGGGACTCGGTCGCCGGCGACGTGGTCGCCGCCCTGCGCGCCGAGGCGGCCCGCTCGCCGTACGACAAGGGACTGACCGACCTGATCGGGGAGCTCTCCACCCGCAGTGATGAGTTCCGGCGGCGCTGGGCCGCACACGACGTGATGCGGCACCGGAGCGGTGTGAAGCGCGTGCACCACCCGGACGTGGGCGACATCGACATGAGCTACGAGACGATGGAGCTCGTCACGGACTCGGGGCTGACCATGGTCGTGTACGGCACCGAGCCCGGGTCGGCGTCCGAGGAACGGCTGCAGCTGCTGGCGAACCTCGCGGCGACGAGCGCGACCGGTGCGACGAGTGCGGCGGCTGCTTCGACCGCTTCCGTCGCCGGTGCTGCTTCCGTCGCTGGTGCTGCTGCCGCTGCTGCCGGGGAGGACGCGTGAACGAGACCGAGTCCGTCGAGACCGTCGTCCCGGCTCCGCCGACCGGGTTCCTCGGCCGACTGCGGTTCCGGTGGCGTGCCGAGCAGGAGATCCACGAGCTCACCCGCGACCGTGAACTCGAGGAGCGTGTCCGAGCCGAGGCAGCGGTGCGGCTCACGCCCGGGCCGTGGCACCTGGGGGAGCTGTTCCGGCGACGATGACGGCTGAGGGGGGAGGACAGCACCTGTCACGGCTCCGCGGTCGGCCCTAGCGTCGAGGACATGACCTTCGCCGACACCGACCCCGAGTTCGCCCGGTACCACGCCGACTTCGTGGACGAGACCCTGCGGAACGCATCACTCAGCGAGCACGACCGCGTGGTCGTCCAGCTCGGTGCGACGATCGCGGCCGGGGCGCCGACGGCGTTCCGCGATCTGCTGGACGAGGCCCTCGACGGCCCGCTCTCGCCCACCGAGGCGAAGGAGATCGTCTACCAGGCCGTGGCCTACGTCGGTTCCGCACGCGTCGGCGACTTCCTGACGATCACCAACGCCGTACTGGTCGCCCGCGGGGTCACCCTGCCGCTGGCCGGACAGTCGACGACGACCCCGGCGGACCGACTCGAGCGCGGCCGAGCGGTGCAGGGCGCCGTCGTCGGTGCGGACCGCGTCGACGCAATGTACGAGAACGCCCCCGCGGACGCCGTGCACTTCCAGCGGTTCCTGTCCGGCAACTGCTTCGGGGACACCGTCGGCCGGGACGGCCTGTCGCTGCCCACCCGTGAACTCCTGACCTTCGCGCTGCTCGCGGCGCTCGGCGGCGCACACGCACAGGTGCAGGGGCACGTGGCCGGCAACCTGAACGTCGGGAACACCCGCCAGCAGATGCTGGACGTCCTGACCGTGCTCGTCCCGCTCATCGGCTACCCGCGCACGTTGAACGCCCTGGCCGCCGTGAACGAGGGAGCACCCGCAGCATGACCACCGACCACTCGATGTCGACCGGCCGGACCCTGCTGTTCGCCGTCGCCGGGGGAGCAGCGGTGGGCAACCTGTACTGGTCGCAGCCACTGCTCGACGACATCGCATCGTCGCTCGGCACCTCGGCGTCGCTCGCCGGGCTGCTCGTCACGCTGACCCAAGTCGGCTACGCCCTCGGCATCCTGCTCGTCGTGCCGCTCGGGGACGTCCTCGACCGCCGGCGCCTGATCCCCTGGGTGCTCGTCGCCTCCGCCGTCGCGCTGCTGCTCGCCGCGATCGCTCCGGCCTTCGCGACGCTCCTGGTCGCCCTGGCACTGGTCGGGCTGACCACGGTCGCCGGGCAGCTCCTCATCCCGCTTGCCGGGGACCTCGCCGACCCCGCGCAGCGCGGACGCGTCGTCGGCACGATCGCCTCCGGGGTGCTCACCGGCATCCTCGTGTCGCGGACGATCAGCGGCCTGGTCGCGGACGCGTTCGGGTGGCGCGCGATCTACGTGCTCGCCGCCGTCGTGGCGGTGGTCCTGGCCCTGCTGCTGCGGCGCGCCATCCCCGAACTCGAGGCCCGCGGCGGGGTGGCGTACCCGCAGCTCATCCTGTCGGTGTTCCGTGCCGTCCGGACCCACCGGACCGTGCAGGTCACGCTCGTGATCAGCTCGTCGGTGTTCGCCGTGTTCACGATGTTCTGGACCGCCCTGACGTTCCTGCTGAGCAGCGACCCCTACGACTTCTCCACCAGCAGCATCGGACTGGTCGGCCTGGTGGGGCTCGCGGGTGCCGTGGCGGCGCAGCGGGTGGGGCGACTGCACGACCGCGGGCTGTCGGTACCCGTCACCGGGGGAGCGATCGCGCTCCTGCTCGTCTCCCTGGTCGTCGCCGGGATCGGTGCGCACTCGATCGTCGTGGTGCTGCTCGCCGTGCTGCTGCTCGACGTCGCCGTGCAGGCCGCGAACGTGCTCAACCAGACCCGGCTCTTCTCGGTGGACCCGGCCGCGCGGAGCCGGCTCAACACGGCCTTCGTCACCTCGAACTTCATCGGCGGGGCGATCGGCTCCGCGCTGGCGTCGGTGCTGTGGAACGCCGGGGGCTGGACGGCGGTCACGATCGGTGGCGCGGTGCTGACCGGGTTCGCCGCGACGGTCTGGGTCGTGCACCGGAACCGTGGGCTCGTGGTCGAGCCGGAGCGGGCCTGAGTCAGATCGCCAACTCGACGTCACGGCCGTTGACCGTGACGATGATGCGTGGGTTCTCGGCACCGGTCGCGGTGATGTAGCTGCGGAGGGTGGAGAGCAACATGTCCTCGCGCCGTTCCATCTGCGAGACTGCCCCCTGACTGATGCCGAGCTCGTGTGCGATCTCGGCCTGCGTGCGCTTCCCCGCTTCACGAACCATCGCCAGGCTCATCGCGTGGACTCGGTCGAGGTCGTCGGCCTCGGTCTCGAGCGCGGCAACAGCGTCCGCGATGTCCGGCTGCCGCAGGAGACGCTCGACGCGGTCGTTCCCGCGGACGAAGTCCTTCTTGCCCATCATCGTTCCTTCGTTTCGTCGAGCCAGCGGTCGATCAGTCGGTCGGCTCGGGTACCCACAGTGTCGTAGAAGACGTCACCCATCGATGCCTTGTCGCCCGAGAACAGCGCCACCACGACCCGGTCCCGAGTCGGCGGGAACCAGCAGATGACGCGCAGGGCGACACCCGGAACGTAGGGATGCGAGACACGCCACACGAGGTGCTTCCGTGACTGGCGAACTCGCTTGATCATCGCCGTGTCCTGGACCGGTGCCTCCTCGAGGTCTCGGAGTCGCTTCAGCATGAACGTGAGGAGCTGCAGTCGCTTCCGTCCACGCGGGCTCGTGTCGACCTCGAGACGATCGAGCTGGTCGTTGAACTCGCGCGGCCAGTCGATCTCCATGCGGTGACATTACCCACAACTGATAATAGCTGCAACTAATAACGCTCGCAAGGGGTTCCGCAGGGCTCAGACCCCGGGGCTCAGCGGACCAGGGGGTTCGCGACCTCGAGCTCGCCGTGGTCGACGAGCCAGCGCACGGCGTCCAGCACGGTCTCCTCGGCGGTGAACGCCGGTGCGTAGCCGAGCAGACGACTCGCCTTCTCGGTGCTGAAGACCTGGCTGCGGGACAGGTGTTCCCAGCTGGCGTCAGCGTGCTCCGGAGCCGTGGCCTCGCGGAACCGGTCCCACGTGACGGGGTCGAGCCGGGCCTCCTGGCCGAACCACGACGCTGCCAGGTGGGCGTACCCGCGCGCGGTGAGCGCCGTCGGAGCCGTGACGAAGAAGTCCTCGCCCGCCGCCGCATCGCGGTGCTCGACCGCGAGCTGGAACGCCTGCGCCACGTCGTCGGCGTGTACGTGGGCCATCGTCTCGGCACCGAGACCGGGGACCTCGAGCGGTTCGCCGGCGGACAGCTTCGTCAGCACCGAGGTGTCGAGGTTGCCGAGCGGACCGATCGGTGTCCAGCCCGGGCCGCTGATGTGACCGGGGTGCAGCGACGTCGTGACCAAACCGCCTGATGCGGTTTCTTCCTTGAGCATCCGGGCGATGGCGTCCTTCTGGACGCCGTAGTCGCCGAACGGCAGGGTCGCGTTCTGCTCGGTGATCGGCAGCACGTGCGAGACGCCGGCGCGCCAGATCGAGCCGCAGTGCACCAGGTGCGTGCCGGTGCCGCGGAGCGCGTCGACCAGCGCTGCGGCCGAGGACTCGGTGAAGCAGACGAGGTCGACGACGGCGTCGGCACCGAGGGCGGCGATGCGGCTGCCGAAGGTGCCGTCGCGGTCCTCCTGCTCGCGGTCCGCGGTGATCCGCTCGACCTGCTGCCACTCCGGGGCGTCGGCGTACGGGGTGCTCGTGCCGCGGGTGACGGCGACGACGCGGTGCCCCGAGCGGACGAGACGGGGGACGAGGAACGAGCCGATGTGGCCGGTGGCTCCGATGACGACGATGTGCATGGTGGCCACCGTAGGCCGAGGCGTGCGCATCGTGAGCAGGAATGGTCGGGTGCGGCGGTGCGACCCGACCATTCCTGCTCACGAAACGCGCCCGCGGCGACCGCGGCGCCCACGCCGCCCGCGCCCGGCACGCTCAGTCGGCGGTGATGACCTTCACGGAGCCGGCGATGGTCGCGGCGTCCTCGGCGAGCGCGACGACGGGGTCGGGCAGGCCCGCACCGCCGAGGGCCTTGCGCGCACCCCAGCCGACGAAGCTGCCGACGAGGGCACCGACGCCACCGAGGATCGCGCCCTCGATGCGCAGGTCACGCTTGCCGGTGGTGCCGAGGGCGGCACCGGCGAGGGCACCGGACGCGACACGTCCGAGCAGCGCCGAGGGGGCGATGCGGTTCGGGGTCTTCGGCAGCTTGTCGCCGATGAGCTCACCGATGGCAGAGGCCACGAGCAGCCCGCGGCCGACCGGGGTGCTGAAGACCTTCCACTGCTGCCACGAACCCTTCAGCGAGGACCGGTCGTGGTTCAGTGCGAGGACGGCGAGCGGGGTGGCGCTCCGGCCGCCGCTCATGATGCCGAGGACCAGGGTGCGGACCAGGGTGTGCTGCTCGTGCTGCTTGCTCATCGTGACTCCTGTCGTGTTGCCCCCGACGGTACGCACGGTGACCTCGGGTGTTCCGAGCATCGCGGGCGACGGGCGGACGTCGGGCGTTCCCCGGGCACGGAGCCGCCCGGAGTAGCGTCCGGCCCATGAGCAACGTCATCGTCTTCGGCGGCCACGGCAAGGTCGCACTCCTCGCCACCCGCATCCTGTCCGAGCGCGGACACACGGTCACCTCCGTCATCCGGAACGCCGACCAGTCCGACGAGATCCGAGCGCACGGCGGCGAACCGCACGTCGCGGACATCCAGCAGCAGTCCCTGAACGACTTCGCCGAACTCGTCCGCGGGCACGACGCCGTGGTGTGGTCGGCCGGTGCCGGTGGCGGGTCCGTCGACCGGACCTGGGCGATCGACCGCGACGCTGCGGTGCTGTCGATCCAGGGGGCGAAGCAGGCCGGCGTCGACCGCTACGTGATGGTGTCGTTCTCGGGCTCGCAGCTCGACCACGGCGTCCCGCAGGACCAGGACTTCTTCGCGTACGCGCAGTCGAAGATGATCGCCGACGCCGTGCTCCGCGACTCGGGGCTGCAGTGGACGATCGTCGCCCCGAGCACCCTGACCGACGACGAGCCGACCGGCTCCGTCGACTGGGACGGCTCGTCGACGCAGGTGCCGCGCGGTGACGTGGCGCACGTGGTCGCCGACGTGGTCGAGAACCCAGGCACGGCGGGCAACACGTTCCGGTTCAACACGGGGTCGACGCCGGTGGCGGAGTTCCTGCGCGCCGACGCGGCCTGACCGAGACCGACCGCGCCGACGCGGTCTGAGCAAGACCGACCGCGCCGACACGGTCTGACCGAGACCCACAGACGGACGGGGTCGCGGCGGTCATCCGCCTCGACCCCGTCCGTGTCCCTGCAGAACGTCGAGCTCAGTAGAGCGTCGAGATGCCCGTCATGTCGCCACGGCCGAGCGTGCGGCCGTCGAGCTCGCAGTAGCCGCCGGACGGCTCCATGACCTGGCCGGTGCCGGTGGCGACGTGGTCGAGGCCGTACAGGTGGCCCCACTCGTGCGTGGCGACGACCTGGGTGTCGAAGCGCGCGCCCGAGCAGGTGGCCGTCGAGCTCCACTTGAAGCCGGTGGCGTAGCGCTGGTCGGCCTCGCGGGCGTTGCCGTTGCCGTCGAACCAGACGCACGTGACGCCGAGGGTCCCGGTCGGGAGCTTGCCCCAGCCCATCACGTTGTAGCCGTTGTTCCGCGAGCAGCCGCCCTGGTCGGTGAGGTTGGGCTTCTGGGTCGCGAGACGCAGGTAGTCGTTCTTCGCCGTCGACGTGACGGTGCGGTCACACGCCGAGATCGTGCCGTTCCAGGCGTTCGCCCCCTTGCGCAGGGCGTCCTTGGCGTACGTCGACTTCTGGTCGGTCTGGTTGTAGTACCACTTGACCGTGCTCGGCCAGGTGTAGCCGGACGCCTTGTACGCCGTGCTCGTGCACTTCGTGGTCGCAGCGGTCGTCGCGGCGGGGGCTGCCTGTGCCGTCGCGGCCTGGCTCTGCGCACGCTCCTGCTGGACGGCGGGGGCCGAACCGGTCCAGGCCTCGTCGACGCGGACGGCGACACCGGCGGAGCCGTTGTTCGCGATGAGGACGTCGGCGAGTTCGGGCGCCCCGGGGGCGGCCGAGCTGCTCGCCATGACGCTCTCACCCGGCGCGGGGAGCGCGAAGGTGCGGCCGTCCGGCGTCACGACCGTGCCGGAGGTCGCCGTGCAGCCGCTCTCGAGCGTCTGCACCGACAGGGTCCCGGGGGCGCAGCTCGCGCCGGCCCCCGGGGTCGCCGCCTGGGCGGGTGCTGCGGTGATGGTGAGACCGGCGAGGATCGCGACGATCGCCCCGGTGCTCAGCGCGTTCCTGACAGGACGCATGGTTCCCTTCCAGCGGCAGGCGACGTGCCCCCGCTCCTGATCGGGGTCCATGCTCGCCGATGACCACGCAGCGGGTCCAGGACTGCGCTGCGGGGACACACCCCCAGTCAGGGGCGGCGCTCAGGCCATCTGCGCGTAGAAGCGCTCCGGCGCATCGGCGAGCGACGCCTTCACCATCCGGCTCCAGTCGTCGACGAGCACCTCGGCCACGCCACGCTCCACACCGTCGAGTGCCGCTCGGGCCACGTCCGTCGGGTCGGTCTTCGGACCGTCGTAGTCGCCCATCATGTCGGTGTCGGCCGCACCGAGGTGGAGTCCCTGCACGCTGATGCCCCGGTCGGCGAGCTCGAGGCGGACGGCGTTCGTCATGTTCCACTCAGCCGCCTTCGCCGCGGCGTAGCCACCCGCGCCGGGCGCCGCGAACCACGACAGGGCCGACAGCACGTTGACGATCGCGCCGCCGCCGTTCCGCTCGATCACCGGTGCGAAGGCGCGGATCATCGACAGGCTGCCCCAGAAGTGCGTGTCCATGGCCTTCCGGACGATGGTCAGGTCGTCGGTCACCAGGGAGCCCTGCGTCGAGATGCCGGCGTTGTTCACGAGCAGCGTCACGTCGCCCGCGGCGGCGGCCACCGCGTCGACCGAGGCCTGGTCGGTGATGTCGAGGGGCAGCGCGACGACGCCCTCGACGTCGACGAGTTCGGGGCGGCGTGCGGTTGCGTAGACCTTCGACGCCCCGCGCTCCAGCAGCTCCAGGGCGAAGCGGCGTCCGATGCCCCGGTTCGAGCCGGTGACGAGTGCGACCGATCCAGCGATCTCCATGGTGTCTCCTCCTGCCGCGCGGGTGTCTCCCGCAGCGGCTCGGCTACGCTAAGACCTCACATCCATGTCAGGGGCAAGCCCCGGATCGGAGCACCATGCGCATCGGTGACCTCGCGGCAGAGACCGGCGTCAGCGTCCGCTCGCTGCGGTACTACGAGGAGCAGGGGCTGCTCACCGCGTCGCGCACCGCGAGCGGGCAGCGGGTCTACACGGACGCCGCCGTCGAGCGGGTCCAGCTCGTGCAGCAGCTGTTCGCCGCCGGGCTCGCGAGCCGCACGATCGTGCAGCTGCTGCCCTGCGTCGACCGCGGGGAGTCGACACCGGAGTCGTTCGCGCTGCTCATCGCGGAGCGGGACCGGATCACCGCGCAGCTGGCCGAGCTCGAGGCGGTCCGGGGGCGGCTCGACCAGGTCATCGCGATCACCGAGCACCCCACCGCCGAGCACTGCCCGGCACTGCGTGACCGGCCTGCGGAGCCGGTCGCGGCCTGAGACGCGGCACCGGGACGGACTGGAGGCCCGTGGCGGGTCCGCCACGGGCCTCCAGTCCGCATCCTGGTCACGACCAGGGCCGCGGATGCGGCGTCAGGGCTGGAACACCTGGATCTGGTCCAGCTCGGCGAACCCGGTCCCCTTGGTGAAGGTGAGCGTGTTCGCGCCGGCCTTCAGCGTGACCGTCTTCTGCGCCCATCCGAACCGGCCCCAGTTGACGGTCGGCGCGTAGCTGACCGACCCGGCCGAGGCGCCGTTGACCGCGAGCGCGTGCGTGCTCGTCGCACCCGTGCCGTTGTCGTACCGGACGTTCACCGTGTACGTCCCCGCGGTCGCGGCCTGCACCGTGAACTGCACGGAACTCGTCGCGTTGTTGATGTTGCCGACCTTCGCGCCGCCCACCGCGTCGGCCTGCGTGACGGTGCTCGTGTCGTTCCGGGCCGCGGACTCGGCCTCGTACCGCTGCGCGTTGATCGGGATCGACCCGACCCGCACGTCGTTGTACGTGGTGGTGAGGTTCTCGACGTTCGTCGCCTGGTACAGCGTCTTGCCGTCGGCGCTCGAGTCGAAGCCCTGGGCGAAGCCGCTGAACGTCCCGCCCTCGGCATCCCGCGCGTCGTACGTCACCGCGTACGGCAGCTGCTCCCACGAACCCGTGCCCTGGTTGCGGTTCACGACGAAGTTCTGGCCGCCGTCGATGTTGCCCGCGCTGTCGAGGGACCACTTGGACGAGACGACGATCATGCCGTTGGCGTTGCCGGCGGTCGGCACCCAGCGCACCTCGGGCGACGACCCGACCCCACGGCCGTCCGGCAGCGCGATCTTGGTGCCGATGCTCGTCTCGGGGCTCCAGTTCAGACCGTCCGGTGAGGTCTTGAAGTACACCGGCGCCGTGTTGTTCGTCTGGCTCGGGCGGTTCACGACCTCGAACGTCGCCACGTAGTTGCCGTTCGGAATCCTCGTCACCGTGATCATGCCCGGACGGTCGCTCTTGTTGGTCGGTGCGGACACGTTGACCAGGGGACCCCAGGTCAGGCCGCCGTCCGTGGAGCGCCGGTAGCTGACGGCCTGCAGGACGTTGTTCGCCTTCTGCCGCTCGTCCGAGAAGTAGGTGACCAGCCCGCCGTTCGCGTCGACGGCGACGGACGGCTCCCACACCGTCGAGGTGGTCGAGGTCGGGCTCGGGTCGTAGGTGGCCGGACCGCCGGTGTCGACGGTGCTCACGAAGGACCAGGTCAGCCCGTGGTCGAGGCTCTTGTACATGACCAGTCGGCTGCTCGAGCGGTCGGTGGGCATGATCATGCCGCTCAGCAGCAGCGTGCCGGCCGGCATCGTGCCGAGCTGGACCGGGGTCTCGTACAGCGAGGGCTGCGCGGTGCGGGTGAGGGTCGGGAACTGCGTGCTCGGCTTGACCGTGGCGACGCGGCTCCACGAGGTGCCGTTGTCCGTGCTCCGGTAGATCGGGTAGACCTGCACGCCGTTCTCGAGCACGAGCTGGTCGAAGGTGACGAACTGCTGGCCGTTGGCCGACCCGCTGTTCTTCAGGACGATGTTCTTCGCGTAGGTGGTGCCGGCAGCGCGGCCGCCCTCGGGGTTGAACGAGGAGCCCGCTGCCGGCGAGTACACGAGGGCTCCGTTGCCGGTCGTGACCGCCTGGGCGGGGAGGGGGCCGGTGACACCGGCGACGAGGGCTGCCGCGGCGGCGGCAGCGGTGACGACGAGCGCGAGCGTTCGGCGTCGACGAGGCGCCGGAGCGGCGCCGAGGCGGAGGGACATGGTGCTCCGTTCGGTAGGTGGTGCAGTGGTGGTGCGCGGAGGCGGACTGGAGGCGCGGGACCGACCCGACCCGCGCCTCCCGCCCGTCACGGGGTCGCGGACAGGGCCGCTGCCACGGCCCGTTCCTGTCGCGTGTGCGCAGCGAACGCGTCGGCGACCGGGTTGCGGCGACGGTCGAGGCCGCCGGCGCCGTCCTCGACGAGGTCGAAGAGGCCCATCGTGAGCAGGTGCTCCTGGCGTGGGGCGTCCGTGTGCCGCCAGGTCCACTCGTACATGTCGAACAGCGGCCACCAGGTGTAGCCGACGACCGGCACCCCCTCGTCGCGGAGCTCCCGCACGGCCGTGACCGACGCGTCCAACCAGCCGATGCGCTCCTCGACCGAACCGGTGACGCACGTCTCCGTGAGCATGACCGGGGCGCCGTAGCGCTCGGCGTAGGTGGTGAGCACGTCGCGGAGCCCCTCGACGCCCGTGTCCTCGTAGGGCCGCGGGTCGGCGAACCCGCCGCCGTGGTGCACCCCCGCCTCGAACACCTCGGTGGAGTGCAGCGGGTAGTAATTGACGCCCATCACGTCGGGCCGGACCGCGTGCTGCTGGAACCAGTCGAGGTCGGCGTCGGTGACGCCCCCGGACCGGAGCCGACCGACCAGGGGGTGCGCGTCGTCGACGCCCCCGGTGACCAGGTCCTCGACCAGGAACGTCTGGGCGCGCAGGCGCGCGACCGTCTCGCGGTGTTCCGGGGCCTCGACGTCGCCCACGTACCGGATGCCGGCGTCCACGTGCACGAAGGTGGCGGCGTCTCCGAGCTCACGCGTGATCGCGTGCTGCGTCGAGACGAACCCCTTGGCCAGGGCGGACGCGATCCGGGCCGACCCCTCGGCGCCGGTCAGGTACGGGGGCCAGTAGCCGTACTCACCCGAGAACAGGGCGTGGATGACGGGCTCGTTGACGGGCGTGTAGTCGGTGGCGACGTCCCCGTACCGCGCCGCGAACCGGGCGGCGTACTCGGTGACGTGCGCCGGGTAGTCGGGGTGGGCGAACTGCCCGTCGAGCCAGAGCGGTGTGCCGTAGTGCAGCAGGTCGACCACGGGCCGCAGGCCGGTCTCGCGGAACCGCGCCATGACGCCGTCCACCCACGACCAGTCCCAGACGCCCGGCTCGGGGGCGACCCGGTACCAGGGCACGCCCCAGCGGAGCAGCTCGGCGCCGACGTCGACCGCCAGCCCGAGGTCGGCGGCGTACTGCCGGTAGTGGTCGGTCAGCTCGTACTCGTCGATGGGCCGTTCACCCGGTCGGGCCTGCGGGACGAAGGTGTCCTCGATGCCCAGGGCGAAGTGCAGCCTGCCGTCGTCGGACCAGTGCATGGTGTCTCGTTTCGTGGTGGGCACGGCCGCTCCGGGCTCGTGCGGTGTCGTCGTCACTTGAGCCCGGTGCTGGCGACGCTCTCGATGAAGCGGCGTTGCACGAGCAGGAACATGACGGCGAGGGGCAGCACGGCGATCAGGGCGCCGGCCATCATCACGCCCTGCGGGATGATCCCGCCGGGTCCGGTCAGCAGGGTGAGGCCGGACGTGATGGTCCCCATGTCCTGGTCGGTGGTGAACACCAGCGGCCAGAGCAGGTCGTTCCAGTTGTTGACGAAGGTGAAGATGCCGAGGGTGAGCAGGGCGGGGACGGCGTTCGGCAGGACGACGCTCCGGAAGATCCGCCACTCCGAAGCCCCGTCGATCCGCGCCGCGTTGTCCAGGTCGCGGGGGAGCGACACGAAGAACTGCCGCAGGAAGAAGATCCCGAAGGCGTCGGCCGCCCGAGGAGCGATGAGCCCCGCGAACGTGTTCACCCACCCGAGGTCGGACACCAGTTGGTAGATCGGGATGAGCGTCGCCTGGAACGGGATCATCAGGCTGGCGACGATCACGATGAGCAGCACCTTGCTGCCCCGGAAGTCGAGCCGTGCCAGGGCGTAGGCGGCGAGCGCGTCGAACGCCAGTGCGAACACCGTCACACCGCCGGCGAAGGCGAAGCTGTTCAGGATGAGCCGCCCGAACGGCAGCTGCGTGAAGATCGCCCGGAAGTTGTCGAGCGTCCAGGTGTGCGGGAACAGCGTCGGCGGGTAGGCGTTGACCTCGCTCGCCGGCTTGAACGCGGTGAACACGATCACGAGCACGGGGAGCAGCACCGCCAGGGTCACGACGCCCACGGCTGCGAAGCCGAGCCACCGCATCGACGGCTGTCGCCGGGCCACGGTGCGACGGCGCACGGCGGTCGCGGGACGGGGGAGCGCGGTCATGATGCGGTGTCCTCTCCGCGCTTCCCGAAGAACAGGAACTGCACGAGGCTGAGCAGCAGGGTCGCGAGGAGCAGCACGTACGCCAGGGCGCTCGCGAACCCGAGGTCGAGGTCCTTGAAGCCGGACTGGTAGATCTGCATGACGATCGTCTCGGTCGACCGGTACGGACCACCGCCGGTCAGGACGTAGATCTGGTCGAACGCCTGCAGCGCGGCGATGAGGGCGACGATCACGACGAACGCCATCGTGTTGCTCAGCATCGGGAAGGTGACGTTCGCGAACCGCTGGCGGCCGTTCGCGCCGTCGAGCTGCGCGGCCTCGTACAGGCTCGTGGGGATCTCCTGCAGCCCGGCCAGGAAGATCACCATGTAGAAGCCGAAGTTCTTCCACACGGCCACGAGCACCACGGTGGGCATCGCGAGCGTCGGGTCCTGCAGCACGTTGCCGAGCCGGATGCCGACGAGCTGCAGCCAGTGGTTCAGCAGGCCGATCTGCGGGTCGAGCAGGTACGACCACGCGAACGCGGCGACGGCCAGGGACACGATGAACGGCAGGAACAACGCCGACCGGAAGAACCCGCGGAACGGCAGGGCCGGGTGGTTCAGCACGAGGGCGAGCACCAGGGCGACGACGATCGCGACGGGGGTGAAGAGCACCGAGTAGAGCGCGGTGTTGCCGATGGACCGCAGGACGTCGGGGTCGGTGAAGACCCGGACGTAGTTCGCGAAGCCGATGAACGACGGGTCTCCGAACCCGCTGGCGTCGGTGAACGACAGCCGGAGCGCCGAGAGCATCGGCCAGAGCACGAACGCCCCGAGGATGACGATCGCGGGTGCGAGGAACCCGACGATGGTGGCGCGGCGGCGGAACGTGCCGTTCAGGGGCGATCGTCCGCCGAGCTGGCCCGGTGGTCGGTACCGACGGCGTCGGCCGAGTTGCTGCGTGGTCACGAGGGTCCTCCGAGGGCCGCTGTTGCTACTTCAGGGCCGACTGCACGTCGGCGTCGGCGGTGGCGAGGAGCGATCCGGGGTCCCCGCCCGCCATCGCCTTCTGGGTCGCGGTGTCCACGGCGGTGAGCACGTCAGCGCTGTCGACCACACCGGGCAGGAGCGGGACCGTGGTGCCCGGCAGCCCGGTGAGCGTCGCGACGGTCGGGTTCTCGTCGACGTCCGCGGCGGTGACGTCGGTGCGGAGCGGCGGCCAGCCGGACCCGAGGGCCCACTTCGTCGCGACGGACTGCTCGTTGAAGTAGCGCAGGAACCGCTCGGCTGCGGCCTGCTTCGCGTCGTCGGTCTGGGCCGTCACACCGAGCGAGATGCCGATGGCCGAGGCCACCTGTGCCTTCGGGCCCGCGGGGATCGCGGCGATGCCGTAGTCGATGTCCGACGCCTTCGCGACACCGGCCATCCAGGGGCCGCCGATCTCCATGGCGGTCTTGCCGGCCGTGAAGAGCTTGTCCGCGGCGATGCCGTCGACACCGGTCGGCGAGATCTTGTCGTCGCGCACCGCCTTCGCCCAGTACTCGAGCGTCTCGGCGTTCGCGGCGGAGTCGATGGTGGACTTCGTGCCCGCCTCGTTCGTGATCGATCCGCCGTTGCCGGCGAACAGGCTCGGCCAGATGCCGTTGCCGACGGTCTGGTGGTCCGGCAGCACGAGCCCGTACTGCTCGGGGGTGCCGTCGCCGTTCTCGTCCTTCGTGAGCTTCTTCGCGTCGGCAACCCACTCGTCCCAGGTGGTCGGGAAGGAGTCGATGCCGGCCGCTGCGAACAGCTTCTTGTTGTAGATCACGGAGAGCGGGACGAACCCGCTCGGCACGCCGTACTCCTTGCCGTCGACCCGTTCCATCGCGACGGCCTGTTCCTTCAGGTCCCCGGTGTTGTTGGCGTCGTCGGCGTAGAAGTCGCTGAGGTCGACCAGCGCCTTCTTCTGCGCGTAGACCGGCAGCCGGTCGGAGGTCATCGCGACGAGGTCCGGGCCCTTCTTCGCGGACAGGGCGGGGAGCATCGTGTCGTCGATCACGGCCCAGGTCTTCGTCTGGGTCGTGATCGTGACCTTGTCCTGCGAGGCGTTGAAGTCCTTGACGATGCCGTCCAGGACCTTGCCGTCGGCCTCGGTGTAGCCGTGCCAGAACGTCAGGTCGACGTGGCCGCCGTCACCCGACGATCCGGGGGAGCCGGCGCACCCGGCGAGGGAGAGCGACGCCGCTGCTGCGAGCGCGACGACCGCGATGTGCTTCTTCATCGAAAACCTGCCATCCGTCCGGCACGTCGGTGTGCGGACCTCGTCCATCCCGGATTTACACCGGTGTAAATGTGGACAGTAGCCGGTGCTCGACCGCCCGGTCAAGGGGTCGGGGAGCACCCGTGGTCAACGGGTCAGGCAGCAACCGGACGCAACGGTCCGGACGACGCCCGGACGACGAGTGCGTGCGGGGAGCGCAGCACCCCCGGCGTCGCCGGGGCGCCCTCCTCGAGCTGGGCGACGAGCACCCCGACCGCCGTCGCCGCGACGCGGTCCAGGTCGGCCGACACCGTGGTCAGCGCCGGGGTCGAGTACGCCGACTCCTCGATGTCGTCGAACCCGACGACCGCGACGTCGTCCGGCACGGTCCGGCCCGCGAGCTGCAGGGCACTCATCGCCCCGAGCGCCAGCGCGTCGTTGCAGCAGACGATCCCGTCGACCGGCACGCCGGCGTCGAGGAGCTGCCGTGCAGCCGCCGCTCCCTCGGCCCGGTGCCACAGCGCGGTCGGCACCACCCGCTCGGGCGCGAACGGCAGGCCGTGGTCGTCGAGTGCCTCGCGGTAGCCCCGCAGTCGCTCCTGCGCCGTGCGCACGGGTCCCGACGGGTCGGAGCCGATGAACGCGATCGACCGACGACCGGCGTCGAGCAGATGCGCGGTCGCGTCCCGCAGCGCGTCCGCGTTCGACATCGCGATGAACGGCACGGGGGCGTCCGGGATCGGCTCACCGAGCACGACGAGGGGGAACTTCACCTCGAGTGCGGCGGCGTCGCTCGGCCGGACGGTCAGCGGGCTGTAGATGATGCCGTCGATCGAGTGCTCGCGCATCCGGGTGATCGCGTCCGCCTCGCGCACGCCGCTCGCGGTCTGCTCGATGAGCACCGTGTACCCCACGGCTCCGGCAGCGCGGATGACCGCGTCGGCGAGTTCGGCGAAGTACGCCTGCCGCAGTTCCGGCACCGCGAGCCCGAGCACCTTGGAGCGTCCGGCGCGGAAGTTCCTTGCCGAGACGTTGAGCTCGTAGCCGAGCTCGTCGACGGCGGCCATCACGCGGTCACGGGTGCGGACGGAGACGTGCTCGTAGCCGGACAGCACGTTCGAGACGGTCTTCTTCGAGACACCCGCCACGGCGGCGACGTCGCTCATCGTGGGCGGAGAGCGGTGCCCCTGCGCCATCGGGCGCCCCCTCTCACGTGCGGACTGCGTTCGGCAGGAACCTACCGCACCAGCGTGGTGCGGACCGGACGGGAGGCCCGTGGCGGGCCCGCCACGGGCCTCCTGTCCGGGCTCGGCCGGCTCAGGCGCCGGTCTGCTCCGTCGGCGCCGCCACGGGCTTCGACTGGCTCGACCCTCGTTGCCGCAGGGACACGGTGGCGATCACCATCACCGAGATGACCAGGAACTCCGACTGCCAGTTCTGCATCGACTCGAACCAGAACTGGCTCGTGCCCAGGTATCCCCACGCCGAGACCACGCTGTCACCGTGTTCGAGCTGCTCCTCGTTGTAGGCCGCAGCGCCACCGATCACGTGCCCGACGACACTGCCGAGGAACAGCACCGCGAACAGGATCAGCAGCGAGTTCTCGTACAGCACGAGCACGATCCCGCCCCGGCGCACCGGCCACGGGGCCTTCGGGTCGTCGGCGTGCTTCCGGGGGTCCTCGTCCTGCGGGCTCTGTTCGTCCAGGGGCTCGGACTCGCTCGACCCCTTCTGGAACAGGAACACCGTGAACACGATGTACGCGCCCATCTGCAGGAACTCGCTCTCCCAGTTCTCGAAGGTGGCCTCGGCGAAGTCGCCGCTCGTCAGGAAGCCCCAGAGCGACACGGCCGCCTCGCCGTGCTGGAGTGCGTCTGCCGCGGACACCCGCCACCCGGCGAACACCATGCCGACGAAGCACACGACGAAGACGGCGACGTTCGCGAGGAGCAGGCCGTGCCGTCGGACGCGCTGCCACCCACTCGATCCGTTGTGCAGGCCGAGGGTCACCGGGTCCTCCGTTCGTCGTGTCGACGCCATCCTCGTCCGGGCGCGACGAACGCCTTCGCAGGAGCACCGGACCGGTCGCGGCGGTTCCGTCAGCGACTCAGAGCGTGATGCCGGTGGCCTCGGCGAGCGCGGCGAGCAGGTCGGTGCGGAACCGCTGGTCGGCCACCGCCGGGTGCGGTTCCTGCCGCTCCCCGTGGAACCAGTAACCGCCCGTCACGGTTTGGTTCGGGTCGGTCGCGAGCGTCTCCTGCGTGCGGTGTCCGAGCTCGAAGTCGTCCGGAGCGCCGGCCCCGCCCATCTTGGTCGCCACCCAGCCCGGGTCGACGGCGTTGCTCAGCACGCCCGGGCGCCGGAGCGGCACCTCGGCGGCGAGCGCCGTCACGAACAGCTTCGTGTCGGAGTACGAGTTCGTCTCCGAAGCGCCGGTCCAGTCGACGGTGTCCAGCAGCGGGCGGCCGCCCCGGTGCATCCCGCTGCTCAGGTACACGTGCCGCTCCGGCGAGCGCAGCAACGCGGTGAACAGGTAGGGCGCCACGACGTTGACGGGCACCAGGGAACGGCCCGAGATCACGCCGGCGTTGTGCACGACGGCGTCGAGCGGGGTGCCGGCGTCGAGTTCCCGGGCGGTGGCGATCACGGCGTCGCGGTCCGCCAGGTCGGCGACGACGAGTTCGGCGCCGCGCTCCACCAGGTCGGCGACCGCCTCGGCGCGGGCCGTGTTGCGCGCGTGGACGACGACGTCGTGCCCGCTGCGGAGCAGCGAGTCGGCGGTTCCCCGCCCGAGGCCGTCGGTGGATCCGGTGACGAGGATGCGTGCCATCCGCCCATCATGCGCCCGACCGCTGCGGCGGGTCCGGCAGGTGGACCGGGAACGGGCGGACGGGAGGCGCGGTGCGGGCCCGCCACGGGCCTCCCGGCTGTTCACCGGCCGGCTACAGGGCCGCGGTACGGTCGCTGCATGAGCAGCTTCCTCGAGCCCGTCGACGCCGTCGGCGTCGGTGACGCGACGATCGTGCCGGACGCCACGCGACCGGTCGCGGCGGTCGTCACGGGCGACGACGTGCGGTGGGTGACGTGGCCGGACGCCCCGTTGCCGGACGGTGCGGTCGACGAGGTCGGGGTCCTCGCGACCGACGAGGGGGCTTGGGTGGTCTACGTGTCGCGCGAGGACGCTGAAGGCGACCTCGACACAGAGTCGCGGACGGCCGTGCACGTCACGCCGACCGGGGTGACGTGCGCGGTCGACCTCGGTGATCGACGCGTGCTCGGGGCGGACGTCGAGGGGTTGTGGATCGGCGACCCGCGTGACGCGTCGATGTGGATGGGTGAGGACGAGGACGAGGACCCCGAGGACGAGGGCCTCGAGGATCCGGAGGACGACGACGGGGACTCGGACGACCCGCTCGACGGCGTCGACCCGGAGACCCTGCCGTGGGCGCCGTCGGAGCCGTTCTGGCCGTCGCCGGAGGAGTGGGCGGCGACGCTGGCGGCCGGCGAGGAGCCGGAGGACGACGACCCCGAGCTGCTGGACGAAGACGATCACGACGTCCGCCCCCGCTACTTCTGGAGTGCCGGACCCGACGCCGACGACGAGGACGACTTCCCTCGCCGGTCGGGACCACCGGCCGATCCCGCGCCACCCTTGCCGACCCCGCCGACCGAGCTCGTGCTCGTCCGGACCGACGGCAGCCGGACGACGATCACCGTCGACCACCTGGTCGAGGACGTCCGCCGCACCGGCTCGGTCCTCACCATCCGGTACATGCCCACCGGACCCCGGCGCACGCCCGATCTGACGGGCGGGTTGACCTACCACTACGACGCTCGGGAGGTCGACCTCGACGTCGCTGCCGGCCTACCCAGCGCCGTCACCACCGATGACCTGCCGTCCCGCCCCGCGAGCGACGAGGACGATACGTCGTGGGAGGACGAACAGGAACGTCTGGAAGCAGCCCTCGCACCGTGGGCGGAGCGCTTCGACCTGACCGACGTCGAGGGCGCGCACTGGCCGTTGCACGACCTGGACGCTGCCGCACGGGAGCGCGCGGTCGCGGACCTCGTGGACGTGTTCGAGGCCCTCGACCAGCCCGGCATCCTGTGGACCCGCGACCACCCGGAGCCCCGCCGGTCGGCGAGTGACTACCGGGCGGTCGAGGTCACCGTCGAGGGGGAGTGGCCGGCGACCGAGCTCGTGGTGTCGTTCGAGCACCGCGCCGTGCCGTACCTGCGGCTCCGTCGGCGCTACCGGGTGTTCGACGACGCCGGGCACGTGGAGGACTGGACCTACGTCACGGTGCACCTGGAGGAGGAGATCGCCACCGGCCACATCGCTGACCGGTCGGACGCGGTGGACGGGGTGCTCGACATCTGACGGGCTCGCCCTGCCGGGCCGTCGGTCAGGGCGTCTCGTGGGCGAGCTCGGGGTAGAGCGCCTCGATCGGTGCTCCCAGGTTCGCTTTCACGTGCGCGCTCAGGTCGTCTGCGATGACCTCGTACTCGTCCTGCTCGACGCCGTCCAGCACCATCTCCGCGACGGCTGCCGGGGACGTCTTCGCGGCGTCGGTGTGCGCAGCCATCCGCGTGTCCACGTACCCGACGTGCACGCCCGTCACGAGCACCCCAGCCGGCGCGAGTTCGAGTCGGAAGGCGTTGGTGGCAGCCCAGAGTGCCGCTTTCGACGCACTGTAGGAGCCGCCGTACGCCAGCCAGCTGGCGACGGAGTGGATGGTGACGAGTGCTGTGCTGCGGGCCGCGACCAGGAGCGGTGCGAACGCCTGTGCGACCTGGACCGGTGCGAAGAAGTTGCTCTCCATCACCTGCCGCAGGTCCCGCTCGTCCAGGTCGAGCATGCTCGCCGTGGGCGGGAGAACGCCCGCGTTGTTGATCACGACGGTGACGTCCTGGGCTGCGGCGACGGCGGCCGCGATCGAGGAACAATCGGTGACGTCGAGCCGCAGCGGCACGATGCGAGGGTCGTCCCAGTCGCGGGGTGTGCGTGCGGTCGCGTAGACCTTGGCGGCGCCGCGTTCGAGCGCGACACGGACGAGTTCGGTGCCGATCCCGCCGTTCGCTCCGGTGACCAGGACGACGGCGTCGTTGAGAGAGGGCATGGGGTCTGCTTCCTGTCGAGTGGGGAGGACGATGATCAGCGGGCGGAGGGCAACAGCGGGCGGAGTGCGCGGACGAGCACGCGGTCGAGGGCACGGTCCGGGAGGATCCGGGCCAGTCGGGTGAGGAGCGCCGCGTCACGCCCGATCGTGTACCGGGTCTTCGGGCGCGGGTGGGTCGCGGCAGTCACGATGGTCTCCGCCGCGACGGCAGCGGTGACCCCGTCGCGCAGGAAGGTGTCCGACTGGGCGAGGATCGCGTGGATCAGCCCGCCGTACCGACGCTGCTGGTCCGGGGTCATCGCGTCGGCCAGGCGCCGCGCGGTCGTGCCACCGCGCCCCACCATCTCGGTCTTGACTGCTCCGGGCTCCACGATCACGACTCCCACGCCGTCTGCCGCGAGCTCTCGGCGGAGTGCGTCGCTGACGGCCTCGAGCGCGAACTTCGACCCGGAGTACGCGCCGTAGGTCGGCTGGGCCAAGCGACCGCCGAGGGAGCTCATCATGACGACACGACCACGGCTCCGGAGCAGCGCGGGCAGCAGGGCCTGCGTCACGGCGATGTGGCCGAAGAAGTTCACGTCGAACTGGCGCCGCCACTCGTCCATGGGGAGCACCTCGACCGGCGCGTTCACCGCGATGCCCGCGTTGTTGACCACGGCTGCCAGCGGGTGACCGTCCGCGTCGACCACGGCGGCGAGTTCCGCGATCTGCGCGGGGTCGGTGATGTCGAGGATGACGGGGCGCACGGTCGCGGACTGCAGGGCTTGGCCGTCCTCGGGCCGTCGGACACCGGCGAGCACACGGTGGCCCCGGGCAGCGAGCGCACGGACGGTCGCTGCACCCATGCCGGTCGAGGCTCCGGTCACGACGAAGAGCGAACCAGTTTCAGTTGACGTTGTCATCTGGGTAACGTAGCACTTCGGATGACATTGTCAACTGTATGATCGTGGGATGGTCAGCCGAGCAGAATCCGCTGCGATCACGCGCCGTTCGCTCCTCGATGCCGCCAGGTCGCTGCTCGACGAGGGCGGGCCGCAGCGTGTCACCCTCCGCGAAGTGGGGAACCGAGCCCAGGTGTCCCGTGGTGCCGCGTACCGGCACTTCGCGGACAAGGAGAGCCTGCTCGCCGCGGTCGGCGCCGAGAGCTGGGACCGCATCGCCGAGGAGCTCGCACAGATCGGGGCGGGGGGACACCGGTCGTCCGAGGCCGTCCTCCGGGCGGCACTCGAGGCCCTGATGACGGTGGCGAAGGACGAGCCGGAGGTCTACCGGATGATGTTCACCCTGCCGGCCAACGACCCGGACGAAGCCATCGCCGCTGCAGCGCGGGCCCAGGCCGAGTTCCTGGCCATCGTGGGTGACGTGGTCGGCACCGAGCGAGCACACCTCTACGGCGCGATGCTGCTCACGAGTGCGCACGGGATCGCCAGCATGGACGCGAGCGGACACTTGTCACCGCAGATGTGGCAGACGACGCCGGACGAGGTGGTCGCCGCGCTGGTCCAGCTCGTCGCAGAACGGTCCTGAACCGGGCGGCTCCGGACTCACCGGCGAGCGCAGTGCTCACCGTGCCGCACGCCCACTCATGTGGCGTGCGGGTCCGAGGACCACGGTGGTCTGGGCACTGAGGTCCTGCAGCAGCTCCTCGGTCGACAGTCCCTGGTGGACGGTGGCGGTCAGCCCGATGTGCAGCACGGCGGTGACCACCCGGGCGAGCACCGGGGCGTCGACGGTCGTGACCCGGGCGTGCCGCTCGAGCACCGCGGCCACCCCGTCCTCGAGACGCTGGGCCAGGGCGAGTCCGCGGTGCCGGTTCGGTTCCGCCGGGTCGCCGAACACCAGCTCGTGCAGGTAGGTCCGACCGTTCTCGGGATGCTCCCGGACACAGCGCACCACCGGTCCGAGCAGCGCGAGCACGACCGGCACGGCACCGGCATCGTCGGGGGCTGCCGCGACCGCCACGAGACCGTCGTCGATCGCCGTTGCGAACCGCTCGTTCTGCACCATGATCAACAGCTCGGCCTTGGTCGCCGCGTACCGGAACAGGGTGCCGACGGCGACGTCCGCCCGGTCGGCGATCTGCTGTGTGGTGACACCGCTGACGCCCCGCTCCAGGAACAGGGTGCGTGCGGCATCGAGGATGCGCCGGGTCTTGTCCTGCCGTCCGCGTTCCCGCCGACCGAGGGTGGATTCCATCGCGCTCCTTGACAACTTTAATGAGTATGCTCATTATTGAGCATACTCGGACATGCCGAGTCGCACCACACGAGACGAGGACGGCGATGGACGACGAGCCGCACACCGAGCGCACCATGTCGACGACGACCCGCGCGATCGCCGTCCCGGGCGGAACCGTCCTGGCCCGCACACTCGGCAGCACCACCGCGGGCATCCCGCTCGTCGTCCTGACCCACCTCGCCGCCAACCTCGACAGCTTCGACCCCGAGCTCGTCCAGCCGCTCGCCGAGCACGGTGGCGTGGTCCTGCTCGGCTACCGCGGAGTCGGCGGCGCCGAAGGACGCGCCCGCGACTCGATCGAGGAGATGGCCACCGATGCCCTCGCAGCGATCCGGGCACTCGGTCTCGACCGGATCGACCTGTTCGGGTTGTCGATGGGCGGGATGGTCGCGCAGGAGATCGTCGAGCGCGCCCCCGGCCTCGTGGAGCACCTCGTGCTGGCCGGATCAGGACCGGCTGGCGGGCCCGGTCTCGCACACATGACCGGTGTCGTCGTCCGCACGATCCTGCGGGGACTGGTCACCGCCACCGATCCCACGACCCTGCTGTTCTTCACCAGGACACCGGCAGGACGCCGTGCCGCTGCCGACTACCGGGCACGACTCGCCCGTCCGCGTGCCGACCGAGACCGTGCGGTGAGCCCCACCGTGTTCCGGGCACAACTCCGCGCGGTCCGCCGGTGGGGCGATCGGCCCCTCGTGCCGACGCCGTCCGGGTTCACCGGGCCCGCGTTGCTCGTGCACGGCGACTCCGACCGGATGGTCCCGGTCGCCAACGTCGACGTCCTGCGCGATCGGTTCCCGCACGCCTCGGTGCGGATCGTCCCCGACGCCGGGCACGGCGTCGTCTCCCAGGACCGGACGGCCGTCGTCGACGCGGTCCGCGACCTGCTCGGCCAGTAGCCCCCAGTACCCCCCATACCCTCACGACCACAGGAGCACCAGACCCATGCGCGCGTTCATCTTCGACGACTACAAGCAGCCCCTCCACGGAGCCGACGTCCCCGAGCCGGTGGTCGGCGACCACGACGTGCTCGTCGCGGTCGCCGCCGCCGGGCTCAACCAGCTCGACGAGAAGCTCCGGCTCGGCGAGTTCAAGCTGATCCTGCCGTACAGGACCCCGCTGACCCTCGGGCACGACGTCGCCGGCACGGTCATCGCCGTCGGTGCCGCGGTCCGCCGGTTCGCCGTCGGCGACGAGGTCTTCTCGCGACCGCGTGACCACCGCATCGGCACCTTCGCCGAGCGCATCGCCATCGACGAGTCCGACGTCGCACACGCCCCCGCGAACACGAGTCCGGTCGAGGCCGCGTCGCTCCCGCTCGTCGCCCTGACCGCGTGGCAGGCCCTGGTCGAGCGCGGAGACGTGCAGGCCGGGCAGAAGGTCCTGATCCACGCGGGCTCGGGCGGCGTCGGCACGATCGCGATCCAGCTCGCCAAGCACCTCGGTGCACACGTCGCCACGACCGCGTCGGCCGCCAACGGCGACTTCGTCCGCAAGCTCGGCGCGGACGTCGTCATCGACCACCGCACGCAGGACTTCGCCCAGGAGCTCTCCGGGTACGACCTCGTCCTCGACAGCCTCGGCGGTGAGAACCTCGAGCGGTCCCTCACCGTGCTGCGACCGGGTGGCAAGGCGATCAGCATCAGCGGCGCCCCCGACCCCGCCTTCGCGCGGGCGGCCGGGCTGAACCCCGTCCTCCGCCTGGTCATCGCCGCCATCAGCCGGAAGATCCGCCGCCGGGCGAAGCGGCTCGGGGTGACCTACGAGTTCCTGTTCATGCGCGCCGACGGGCAGCAGCTCCGCCGGATCGCCGACCTGGTCCGCGACGACGTCATCCGGCCGGTCGTGGGTGCCACGTTCCCCTTCGACGAGACCCCGCAGGCACTCGAGTCGATCACCACGAGCCGGGTGCGCGGCAAGACCGTCGTCACCGGCGCCTGAGCACCTTCCCCTCCACGCACCACCTGACGAACGGACCACGACCATGCACGACGCAGCAGCACCCGTCACCTCCTACGCACTGGCACCGGCGAAGACCGTGCAGGCCGGCGGGATCACCTTCGCCTACCGCGAGCTCGGCCCGGTCGAGGACGTCCCCGTCGTGTTCTTCGTGCACCTCGCCGCGACCCTGGACAACTGGGACCCGCGCATCGTGGACGCGATCGCCGCGCACCGGCACGTGATCACGTTCGACCAACAGGGTGTCGGCGCCTCGTCGGGCACGGTGCCGCGGACGATCGAAGCAGCAGCTGACGACGCGCACGCCTTCATCACCGCGCTCGGGTACGACCAGGTCGACGTGTTCGCGTTCTCGATGGGCGGGATGATCGCGCAGGACCTCGTCGTCGCGCACCCGGGTCTCGTCCGGAAGCTCGTGCTCACCGGCACCGGACCCCGCGGCGGGAAGGACATGGACAAGGTCGTCACCACCACGTACTTCGACGTCCTCCGTGCCACGCTCACCCGGTCGGACCCGAAGGAGTTCCTGTTCTTCAACCGGGACGCCGTCGGCAAGCGCGCTGCCAAGGCGTTCCTCGCGCGGCTGCAGGAACGCACCGTCGACCGTGACGCACCCATCGGCCTGCGGGCGTTCGGGACCCAGCTGCAGGCCATCAAGCGCTTCGGCCGCTCGACGCCGTCGGACCTGTCCGTGATCACGCAGCCCACGCTCATCGCCAACGGCGACCACGACCGGATGGTGCCGTCGGTCCTGTCCGAGGACCTGCACCGCCGCATCGCCGGCTCAGAGCTGGTCATCTACCCGAACTCCGGCCACGGCGGGGTGTTCCAGTACTGGGAGCAGTTCGCTCAGGTCGCGGCGGAGTTCCTGCGGCGCTGACCCCGGCGCGCACTGCACCGATCAGCTCGGCAGGACCGCCCCGACCTGTGCGCGGATCGTCGCCACCACCTCGGCGACGCTCGTGCCCGGGTCGGCGCTGGACACCATCGTCACGAACAAGACCGCGGAGACGACGTGCGCCAGGGTCGCCGCCCGGTCCTCGTCGAGACCGCCGTGCTCCGCGATGAGTCCCGCCACCGTGCGCTCGGTCTCGCCCGCGATCGTCAGGGCCTCGGCGTGGTTCGGTTCGCCCGGGTCACCGAACGCCATCTCCCGCAGGTAGGTGCGTCCGTTCTCCACCTGCACCCGGTTGCACGCGACCACCGGTTCGACCAGGGCGACCACGGCGTCGACGAGCGTGGGTGCGTCGGCTGCGGCCCGTCGCCCCAGCTCGAGGGCCTCGCGGTAGTGCTCGTTCTGCACGAGCAGCAGCAGTTCGCCCTTGTTCTTGACGTACAGGAAGAGCGTGCCGGCACCGATGTCGGCACGTTCGGCGATCTGCTGCGTGGTGACCTCGTCGACACCCTGCTCGGCGAACAACTCCTTCGCCGCAGCGACGATGCGCTCGAGCTTGACCTGCTTGTTCCGCTCGCGTCGTCCGGACGGCTGGGTCACCTGCACGACTGCTCCTCCGGGTCCGGGAACGCCCCTCGGGCGACGGGGCACCGACAATCATCCCAGGCCACGAAGCGTGCGGCCCGCTGGTCCTGTACGTTTCCTGTGTAGACATCCCCTGACCAGAGAGGACGCGGCGCCATGAGTGACGGCACGCCCCAGTACAACCAGCAGAACCCGAACCCCTACGCCGCCGGCGGGCAGCCCTACGGCGCTCCGATGCAGCCGTCGTCCGACCGCTTCAACGTCATGGCGATCGTCGGGTTCGTCCTGGCCTTCGTGGTGAACATCGCCGGCCTCGTGGTGTCGATCATCGCGCTCTCGCAGATCAAGAAGACCGGGGAGCGCGGCCGCGGTCTGGCCCTCGCCGGCATCATCATCAGCGCCCTGTCGCTCGTGTTCGGCATCATCTGGGTGATCTTCGTGATCGCTGTCGTCGCGAACGCTCCGGCGGGCAGCATGGGCAGTTACTGACACCCACCAGCACCAGAACGGAGGCCCGTGGCAGCTCGCCACGGGCCCCCCGTCTGTCCGGTGTCGGTTCCGAGCGTGGCCTCAGCCGATGACGCCGGTGTGCTCGAGCACGATGTTCAGACCGATAAGGATCAGGACGACGCCACCCGCGATCTCCGCCGGCTTGCCGAAACGGGCACCGACACGACGACCGACCAGGACCCCGACGAACGACAGCACCGCGGTGGTGATCCCGATGAGCAGCACCGCGCCGCCGATCGAGACGGGCAGGAACGCCAGGGTGACGCCCACCGCCAGGGCGTCGATGCTGGTCGCGACCGCCAGCACGAGGAGTTCCCGGACCGGCAGCCGATCGGTGTCCTGCTCGGTGTCCTCGTGCTTCGAGAACGCCTCCCACAGCATCTTCCCGCCGATCAGCGCGAGCAGCCCGAACGCGACCCAGTGGTCGAAGGCCGCGATGTACTGCGCGAACGCCGACCCGAGCAGCCAGCCGAGCAACGGCATCACCGCCTGGAACACCCCGAACGTGAGCGCGATCACGATCGCGTGCCGCACGTCGAAGCGCTTCATGTGCAGGCCCTTGCCGAGGGCGACGGCGAAGGCGTCTGCGGAGACGCCGAGCGCGATGAGGAAGAGGGCCCAGAAGGACATGGGGGTGCGCCTTTCGAGACGGTCGGATGGAGACTCCGACGTCTCAGGACCTGACGATCCTGGCACGGTCCCGGGCACGAAAATGCCTGATCAGCGGGATTCGTCGCCCCGAATCCGCGGGTTGGTGGGCCCGGTCCGCCAACCCGGCCCACGTTCTCGACGTGACCAGGGGACGGACTGGAGGCCCGTGGCGGCGGCGCGCTGCGCCTCCAGGCCGGCAGTCAGTGCGTCAGGAACCGGCGGCCGCGTGCGCGGCGACCTGGCTGGCCGTCAGTTCGGCGCCGTAGACGGCGGCGTACCGCATCGACCCGGTGAAGTACGGGTTGTTCGTGGAACCCGGCCACCCGCTGACGACGTCGTAGCCGACGCGGAAGTACCCGGTGAAGTTCTCGGGGCTCTTGAAGGCCGTGTTCGACGCGACGAGCGTGCCGTCGACGTACAGGCGCATGCCGTTGGTGGGCGACATCGTCGCCACCGTGTGGTGCCAGGCGCCGTCGTTGACAGCCGTCGGCGACGTGATGACCTGGGTGGCGCCGTTGTACGTGCCGAACGCGAGCTGGCCGGTCGTGGTCAGGTAGAGCTTCCGGTCGTGCTGGCTCGACGCTCCGGTCTGGCTGCTGCCGAAGCCGATGAGCATGCCGCCGGCGACCGTGGTGCGGAACCAGACCTCCTCGCTGAAGGTCGTGGGGTTGGCGTACGAGCGCGGGGTGGAGACGTAGCTCGTCGAACCGTTGAGCGCGTAGGCGCTCCCGCTGTCACGCGGGCAGGCGTTCGGGCTCGGCGTGGTCGCGGTCATGGTGCCCTGGTAGGTGCCGTTCGCGCCGCGGCCCGACCAGTCGGTGGCCGTCTTCGAACCCGAGGCCTCGGTCAGGCGGTAGGCGAACAGGGCGTTCGCGGTGTCCGCGCCGACGGCACCCGTGCACGTGAAGTACGGGGCGGTCGCGGCCGTGTTCGCACTGTTGGCCAGGCGTGCGGTGTAGGCCGAGCGGGTCGGGGCGAACTGGTTCAGCAGAACGACGACGGCCAGGGCGACCACGAGGAGGACGGCGACGACGCGACCGTCGCGCAGGCGACGGAGGATCACGAGGGACGCACCGCCTCGACGCGGCCGACCGCCAGGCACGCCACGAGCGGCACGAGGCACACGGCGAACAGGGCGACCCAACCCAGGGGGTCGAGGTCGATGTTCGACATGAGCTGGTAGTGCCCGTTCTTCGTCAGCTCGTGGATGACGACCTTGCCCATCTGGCCGTCGACCAGGTGGACGCTGTTGCCGCCTTGGGCGTCGACGCGGACCGGGAAGATCCCCGACGAGATGACGGTGGCCTCGACGCCGGTCGGGCTCGAGGTGTTCGTGATCGTCGTCACGTTGACGAACGGCTTGAACACGAACGCCGCGTACGCAACGGTGAGGGCGCTGCCCGCGATCCGCAGGCACGTGCGGGTCACCCGGTCGGTGAACGCGCTGGTCAGGGTCAGGATGATCAGCGTGCCGATGAGCAGGATCGGGGCGGCACGGAGCAGCCAGCCGATGCGCGGGACCAGGAGCGCGGGGGTGCCGATCACGTCGGCCTGGGTGAGCGTCCACGGGTCGGTCGCGCCGTTGACGTCACCGCGGGTGTGGATGCCGCCGTCCGCGTCGATCGAGACGATGCGGTGGGTGTAGACGACGTCCGGGTTGGCGGAGGTCTCGAACGAGACGATGTCGCCGACGCTGAGCGTGGCGACGTCCACCGGCAGGTCGAGCACGAGGGTGCCGACCGGGGCGGCTTCGCCCATCGAGGGGGTCTCGACGACGAACCAGCGGCCGCCGGCGGAGAGGAACAGGACGGCGGCGGTGAGGAGCAGTGCGGCGATCGCGGCGACCGACCAGGCGAGGACCGTCTCGGAGCGGGTGACCTGACGGCCGCGGAGGACCGGGCGGTCGAGCATGCCGCTGAGCGGGATCGCTGCGGTCTGGCTCATGGGCGCTGCTCCGGACGGTCGGGGTGGGGCGGTGGTGGGGCTGGTCGTGCTGGTCTTGCTGGTCTTGCTGGTCTTGCTGGGGTGGCGACGCTCGGCCGGAGGGGGGTCGGCCGAGCGTCGCCGGTCTGGGGG
>NZ_QKTD01000029.1:0-20468 GCF_003234695.1 Curtobacterium sp. MCLR17_042 | reverse complement strand
GACCTCGGACCCGCCCCACGCACGCATCCGTCCCACACACCCACCCCCGACAGGCACTCGCGGGACCCCTCACGTGCGCGCTCACTCCAGTAGCGTCGGCATCATGGAATTCAGGTACCTGGGCAACTCCGGACTCAAGATCTCCGAGATCACCTACGGCAACTGGCTGACGCACGGCTCGCAGGTCGAGAACGACGTCGCCACCCAGTGCGTGCGGGCAGCGCTCGACGCCGGCATCACCACGTTCGACACCGCGGACACGTACGCCAACACCGCCGCCGAGACCGTCCTCGGCGAGGCGCTCAAGGGCGAGCGGCGCCAGTCCCTCGAGGTCTTCACGAAGGTCTACTGGCCGACCGGCCCCAAGGGGCACAACGACGTCGGCCTCAGCCGCAAGCACATCATGGAGTCGATCGACGGCTCGCTCGAGCGACTGCAGACCGACTACGTCGACCTCTACCAGGCACACCGCTACGACTACGAGACCCCCCTCGAAGAGACGATGCAGGCCTTCGCCGATGTCGTCCGCCAGGGCAAGGCGCTCTACATCGGCGTCAGCGAGTGGTCTGCCGAGCAGATCCGCGCCGGTGCCGCACTGGCCAAGGAGCTCGGCTTCCAGCTCATCTCGAACCAGCCGCAGTACTCGATGCTGTGGCGGGTCATCGAGGGCGAGGTCGTCCCCGCCTCGAAGCAGCTCGGCCTGTCGCAGATCGTCTGGTCGCCCATCGCGCAGGGCGTCCTGACCGGCAAGTACAAGCCGGGTCAGCCCCTGCCCGAGGGTTCGCGTGCCACGGACGAGAAGGGCGGCGCGGACATGATCAAGCGGTTCATGCGCGACGAGGTCCTCGAAGCCGTGCAGCGCCTGCAGCCCGTCGCCGACCAGGCCGGCCTCACGCTCGCGCAGCTCGCGATCGCGTGGACCCTGCAGAACGAGAACGTCGCGAGCGCCATCGTCGGCGCCTCGCGTCCGCAGCAGGTCACCGACAATGTGAAGGCCGCCGGCGTCAAGCTCGACGCGGACGCCCTCGCGGCGATCGACGAGGCACTCGGCGACATCCCGGAACGGGACGCGTCGAAGAACGTGTCCCCGTCGTCGCGCCCCGCGTAGACGCAACCGACCGACGGACGGGAGGCCCGGTGCCAGCTGGCACCGGGCCTCCCGTCCGTCGTCCCCGCGCCCCTGACCACCGCAGCTGACGGATCGTCAAGATGAACGGCATGTGTCGCGCATCTGGCAGAGGCCTGGCAAGTCGCGTACCCCGCCCAAACCACCCAGCCACGCCCCCCGAATCGGGGGCATGACCCGAACTCGTACCCCCGTTCTGGTGTCACCCGACACCGGTGCGGTGCGGACCGTGCGCCCTGGCACGGTCCCGCGCCTGCTCGCCACCGCGAGGCAACTCGCGTCGTTCGGCACCATCGGTGCCGTCTGCTTCGTCATCGACCTGGGTGTCTACAACCTGCTCCGCGCCACCGTCATGTCGGACGGTCCCATCGCCGCGAAGATCGTGTCGGCCATCGTGGCGACCTCGGTCGCGTGGCTCGGCAACCGCTTCATCACCTTCCGTTCCCAGCGCCAGACCGGCCGCCGCGAGACCGTCCGCGAGGGGTTGCTCTTCGCTGCCACGAACCTCGTCGGCCTCGGCATCGCCGCTGCCTGCCTGTTCGTCTCGCACTACGTCCTCGGCTTCACGTCCACCCTCGCCGACAACGTCGCCGGCAACGGCGTCGGCCTCGTCCTCGGCACCGCGTTCCGGTTCGCCGCGTACAAGGCCCTCGTCTTCCGGTCCACCGACACACGTCCGAAGGGGTTCCCCGAATGACCATCTCAGCCGTGTTGCTGACGGCCGCTGGGCCGCTGCTCCAGCCCGACGAACGCCCCGGCACGACCGGGGACGTCCCGAACCGCGGGACCACGGACGTGCCGACGGGAGGCTCGGGGCAGCTCCCACAGGCCGCCTGGTCGCTGGGCGAGTGGCTCGGCTACTCGACCCTCATCGCCCTCTCCGTGCTGCTCACGATCATCGCGTTGACCACCCTCTGGTGGATGCTGCACGCCTGGCGCTCGCGGGACGCGCTGAAGTCCACCAGCTTCAGCCAGACCCCGCGTCCGGCGACGCACCGGTTCACGCTCCTGGTGCCCGGTCGGCACGAGCAGGACGTGATGGGGCAGACGCTCGACATGCTCGCGACCCAGGACCACCCCGACTTCGAGATCATCGCGATCGTCGGGGAGGACGACCCGGAGACCGACGCCGTCGTGCGTGCTGCGGCGGCTCGGCACCCCTCCCTGATCAAGGTCGTGGTGGACGACACCCTGCCGAAGAACAAGCCGAAGGCGATGAACCTGGCGCTGCAGCACGCGACGGGTGACATCGTCGGGGTGTTCGACGCGGAGGACGAGGTCTACCCGCGGCTGCTCTCCCTCGTCGACTCGCGGTTCCAGGAGACCGACGCCGACGTGGTGCAGGGCGGCGTCCAGCTCATGAACTTCCGGTCGAGCTGGTGGTCGCTCCGGAACGTCCTGGAGTACTACTTCTGGTTCCGCTCGCGCCTGCACTTCCACGCCGGGTCCAAGTTCATCCCGCTCGGAGGCAACACCGTCTTCGTGACCCGCTCCCGCCTGGAGTGGTCGAACGGCTGGGACGCGCACTGCCTCGCCGAGGACTGCGAGCTCGGCGTGCGGCTCTCCGCCGACGGCGCGAAGGTCGTCGTCGCCTACAGCCCCGAGGCCGTCACCCGCGAGGAGACCCCGCCGACCTTCGCCTCGCTGCTCAAGCAGCGCACGCGGTGGAACCAGGGCTTCCTGCAGGTGCTGGGCAAGGGGGAGTGGAAGAAGCTGCCGTCCTTCCGGCAGCGGTTCTTCGCCCGCTACATGCTCACGATGCCGTTCATCCAGGCGGCCACCGGGCTGCTCATCCCGCTGAGCGTCCTGATGATCCTGTTCGTCAAGGTGCCGACGGCGATCGCCCTGGTGTCGTTCATCCCGGTCGCACCGACGCTGATGCTGCTCGCCGTCGAGATCGTCGGGCTGAACGAGTTCGGCCGACTGTACGGCGAGAAGGTCCGGCTCCGCGACTACGTGCGGCTCGTGCTCGGCCTGGTGCCGTACCAGGTGTTCCTCGCCGCCGCGGCGGTCCGCGCAGTCGTCCGGCACGCCAAGGGCCAGAACGGGTGGGAGAAGACCGAGCACACCGGCCAGCACCGCAACGGACAGGTGGTCGGCTTCGCCTCGGACCTCGACGGATCGGGCGCAGCGTCGTCCGACCGTGCGTTCGCCGGCACCACCACGGGAGGCACCCGATGACCGCCAGCATCACCGACACCACGGGCATCCCGATCCGTGGTGGCGCCACCGCCCACCGCACCGGCATCGGGGCGTGGTTCCGCCGGCACGCAGCCAGCCTGACGTGGTTGCTGCCCGTCGTCGCGGTGACCGTGCTCGTCCAGGCCTGGAACATGTCGGGCACACCGCAGCGCATCGACGACGAGGGGACGTACACCGCCCAGGCGTGGGCGATCACGAACCTCGGCGAGCTCACCCACTACACCTACTGGTACGACCACCCGCCGCTCGGATGGATCCAGATCGCCGGGTACACCGGGCTGACCGGGGCGTTCGCGCGGTACCCCTTCGCGGTGGAGGCCGGGCGCGAGGCCATGGTGTTCTTCTCCGCCGTCTCGAGCATCCTGCTGTTCGTCCTGGCCCGACGGCTCGGTGCCGGACGGATTACCGCGGCCGCGGCCGGACTCGTCTTCGCGCTGTCACCGCTCGCGCTGCAGTACCACCGCACCGTGTACATCGACAACGTCGCGACGCCCTGGCTGCTCGCCGCGTTCGTCCTCGTGCTGAGCCGTCGCCAGCAGCTCGCCGGGTTCGCCGGTGCCGCTGCCTGCCTCGGCATCGCCGTGCTGTCCAAGGAGACCTACCTGCTCGCGCTGCCGTTCCTCATCTGGATGGCCGTGCGTCGCGCCGACAAGAGCACCCGCCGGTACACGCTCAGCGTCGCCGGGGCCGTGCTCGTGCTGATCGGCGGCGGGTACCTGCTGCTCGCCGCGGTGAAGGGCGAACTCGTTCCGGGTGCCGGGCGGGTCAGCCTGTGGGAGGGCGTCACCTACCAGCTCGGTTCGCGGACCGCTTCCGGATCGGTGTTCGACGGGGGCAGCCTGGCGAACGAGGCCGCCGCGCAGTGGTGGGCACTCGACCCGGTGTTCATCGTGCTCGGCTCGGTCGCCGCCGTCGTCGGGCTGTTCCTGCGCCGGGTCCGACCGATCGCCGCGATGCTCGTGTTCCTGCTCGCGGTGATGTTCCGGCCGAACGGGTACCTGCCGGTGCCGTACGTCATCATGCTCATCCCGTTCGCGGCGCTCCTCGTCGCGTACACCGCCGAGCGTGCCGTCCTGACGATCGCCGGTCGGGTCCACACCCGGAGCCGGTTCGGCCCGAGGGCACGGCGCGGCCTCGGCATCACCTGGGCCGTCGTCACGGCTGCGGCGCTCGTCGTCGCGGTGCCGCTGTGGGGGACCCAGCTGCGCGGGTTCCTGCTCGGCAACCTCGACCTGCCCATGCAGCAGGCCGAGCAGTGGGTGGGCGACAACGTGCCGAAGTCCTCGCGTCTGCTGGTCGACGACGCCATGTGGGTCGACCTGGTGGACGACGGCTTCGCCCGGAACAACGTCGTCTGGTACTACAAGCTCGACACCGACGGAGCGGTGGAACGGCAGTCCCCGAACGGCTGGAAGGACTCGGACTACGTCATCACGACGGACTCCATGCGCACGGGCGGCAACTCGTCCACCGACGTGCGGCAGGCGATCGAGAACTCCACGGCCGTCGCGACCTTCGGCACCGGTGACCAGCAGGTCGAGGTCCGCCGGATCCACGCCGAGGGAGCCAGTGCTGCCGAGACCGCGATCACCCGGGCCACCGACGTCCGGAAGACCCTGGGGACCGAGCTCGCCTCGAACCCGGCCCTGCGTGCGGACGACGGCACGAAGTCGCAGTTCCGCGCCGGACAGGTCGACTCGCGGGCGATGATCGCGCTCGGCCAGGTGCTCGCCGACCAGGACGTACGGGTCGACCGGTTCACCCCGCGCACCGGGGAGACCGGCCAGCCGTTCCGCACCGTCGTCCTGCACACGAGCGACGACGCCTCGGCAGCACGGGTCGCTCGGACCTTCGACGCCATGTCCCAGGCGTTCCGGCCGGACTCGGTCGAGCGCGAGGGAGCACGGCTCACGGTGACGTACGCCCCGGCCGACCCGACGACGACCGCGACGAGCGCCTCGTGACCCGCGATCGCTCGGCCGAGTGGGAGCTGGCCGAGCTGGCGTCCGGCGAGCGGGCGTCCCGCGAGCCGGCGTCCCGCGAGCGGGCGAAATGCCCGGAGGGCTCCGGCGCGGGCCCCGGCATTTCGCCCTCTCGCGGGGGCGGCCGCGGAACCGTTCCCCGCGAACACGTCGGGGCGGAGCGCCCGTTGGACGAGCGGGCGAAATGCCCGGAGGGCTCCGGCGTGGACCCCGGCATTCCGCCCGCTCGTCCGGAGGCCCACACGACCCGCACGACCCGCACGAACCGCACGACCCGCACGGCCCGCACGGCCCGCACGACCCACACGAACCGCACGGCCCGCACCTCGACACGACACCCGCACGCCAACCGCACCTCGACCCGAAGGAGCACCATCATGACCGCACGCACCACGAACCGCCGCCGCACCGTCGTCGTCGGAGCGCTCGCCGCCACACTCGTCGCCGCGACGGTCGGGCTCGCCGCCCCGCAGACCGCCTCCGCCGCGACGGCCGACCAGGGCTGGCTCCGCGTCGGACACCTGTCGCCGGACACGAAGGGCGTCGACGTCGAACTGTCCAGCCTTGCCGGGGGCAAGACCGTCTTCGAACTCGACGACGTCACCTACGGCCAGGTCAGCCCGTACGAGAAGCTGCCGGTCGGCACCTACGTCCTGTCGATGCGCGCCGCCGACGCCCCGCGTTCCACCCCGGTCATCTCCACCGACGTCACCGTGCAGAAGGGCGACGCCAGCACCGTCGTCGCCTACGGCAAGAACGACGGGCTCAAGACGACCGCGTTCACCGACGACCTGCAGCAGCCCGGCGACGGCAAGGCGAAGCTCCGGCTCGTCCAGGCCGCCACCACCGCGAAGCGCGTCGACGTGCAGACCTCCGACGGCACCCCGATCGCCGAGGACGCCACCTTCGGCAGCGCCACCAAGTACGCAACGGTCGACGCCGGCAAGTGGTCGCTCGACGTCTCCGGCAGCGGCCAGCGGGGCACCGCCAAGGTCGATCTCGCCGGCAACACGGTCTCGACCCTGTTCGTCCTCGACGACAGCAAGGGCAATCTGACGGTCGTGCCCGTGACGGACGCCGCGGCGACCGCCGCCACCCCGTCCGGCGGTGTGCAGACCGGCGGTGGCGGCGCAGCCGCCGACCGACCGGTGACCGAGGCGGTCCACGCGGCCGTCGCGATGCTCCGTTCGCTGTTCCGCTGACGCCCCGGACTGGAGGCGCGGATCACGTGCGCTGAACGGCCCACGTGATCCGTGCCTCCCCTTCGACCCCCCCCACCATCCCCGGAGAGGCAGGCCAGCATGACCCGCAGGACCTGGATACCGGTCGCCGCTGTGGCGGCGGTCCTCGTCGCCGTCGTCGTCGCGATCGTCGCCGTCCGCCCCTGGTCGTCGAGCACCACGACCGCCGCTCGCGGCACGGCGACCCCGACCTCGACCACCGCGCCCGACGGGGCGCGCTCACCGCAGCAGCTGCGGTCGGCGTTCCTGGACCGCTACGTCGAGGGCGGTCGCGTCGTCCGCACCGACCAGGGCGGTGACACCGTCAGCGAGGGGCAGGCGTACGGCTTGCTCATCGCCTACGCGAACGACGACCGTGCGCGCTTCGACGCGATCTGGGAGTGGACGAAGGACCACCTGCTCACGGGCGACGACCTGCTGGCGTGGCGGTGGACGTCCGACGAGGGCGTCGCCGACGAGCAGTCCGCGAGCGACGCCGACCTCGACGCTGCCCGTGCGCTCGTGCTCGCGGGGAAGGCCTGGGACGACGACCGGTACACCGCCGCTGGCAAGCGCATCGCGGCGGCGATCCTCCAGCACGAGACGGCCCGGACGGACCTCGGCACGATCCTGCTGCCCGGACCCTGGGCGGATCAGGAGCCCTACAGCTACAACACGTCGTACGCGTCGCCCGCGGCCTTCTCGGTGCTGGCGGACGCCACCGGGGACGACCGCTGGAACGCGCTGAACCGGGGTTCCCGCGCCGTGACGGCCGCCGTGCTGGACGCCACCGACCTGCCCAGCGACTGGTCCCAGGTGCACACCGACGGGTCGGTGGACCCGATGCCGGCCGTCGGTGGCGACGGGCAGGTGCTCTACGGCTACGACGCGATGCGGACGCCGCTCCGGTACGCCGAGGCGTGTTCGGCGCCCGACCGGGAGCTCGCGGCGGCGCTCGCGCCCACGCTCGGACGGACGACGCGCCTCGCCTCGCAGCTCGACCTCGGTGGCACCCCGGTGACGCAGGACACGAACGCGCTGGCCTACACCGCGCGGGCCGCGGCCGAGCAGGCCGCCGGTTCCTCCCGTGCGGCTGCCGCCGACCTCGAGCGGGCCGACCGTACCGCGGCGACCACACCGACCTACTACGGCGACGCCTGGTTGGCCATCGGTTCGACCATGCTGACCTCCGACGTGCTCGGGGGATGCGCCAGCGACGGGGGAGGCGGCTCGTGAGCGGCCGTCGGAGCGCCGGGCGCGTCTCGGCCGTCCGGCGCCGAGGCGTGGTGATCGGTGCCGTGGTCGCCGCCGTCGTGGTGGTCGGGGGCGTGGCCGGGGTGGCGGTCGCGTCGACCGTCGGCGGTGGCGCGTCGTCCCCGCCGCAGTCCTCGTCGTCTCCGTCGCAGTCGTCGTCGTCCTCGTCCTCTTCTTCGTCCTCGGGCTCCGGCACCGACGGGTTCCAGGACCCGGCCGCACCCGAGGCCCGCTCGACGGCCACCCCGGTCAGCGTGTCGATCCCGGCCATCGGCGTGCGGTCGTCGCTCGAGGACCTGCACCGCGGTGCTGCCGGAGAACTCGACCCGCCCGTCGACTGGGACAGCGCGGGCTGGTTCAGCGACGGGATCGTCCCCGGCGAGGTCGGCCCCGCCGTCATCGCCGGTCACGTCGACAGCCCGACGAGCGCCGCGGTGTTCTTCCGGCTCGACGAACTGGTCGCCGGCGACGAGGTCCACGTCCGGATGTCCGACGGCACCACCCGCACCTTCACCGTCGACCGTTCCGAACGCGCCGCCAAGTCGGCGTTCCCGACGAGCGACGTCTACGGCCCCACCCCCACCCCGCAACTCCGACTCATCACCTGCGACGGCACGTTCGACACCGCCACCGGGCACTACACGGACAATCTGATCGTGTTCGCAGACCTCTCGTCGGATTGACCCACCAAGCCAGCGATACATTCGACTGCGAGCACGAGGAGCACCATGAGCGAGACCCTGGTCATCATCCCGACCTACGACGAAGCCGAGAACGTCCGGCCGATCGTCGAGCGCACGTTGGCCGCGACCGACGACTCCGTGCACGTGCTCGTCGTCGACGACAACTCACCCGACGGCACCGGCGACATCGCGGACGCGATCGCCCGCGAGACCGGTCGGGTGCACGTCATGCACCGCACCGTCAAGGACGGCCTGGGCGGCGCCTACCTGTCCGGCTTCGCGTGGGGCCTGGAACACGGCTACGCCAAGCTCGTCGAGATGGACGCCGACGGCTCCCACCACCCCGAGTACCTGCCCTGGATGCTCGAGCTCGCCGACTCGAACGACCTGGTGCTCGGCTCCCGGTGGATCAAGGGCGGCAAGGTCGAGAACTGGCCCTGGTACCGCCTCCTGCTCTCCCGCGGGGGCAACCTGTACACCCGCCTCGCCCTGGGCATCGCGGTGCGCGATGCGACCGGCGGGTTCCGGGTGTTCACCTCGCGGGCGTTCGAGCGGATCGACCTCGCCGGGGTCGCGTCGAAGGGGTACTGCTTCCAGGTGGACCTGTGCTGGCGTGCCCTCGAGGCGGGTCTCCGGGTCGTGGAGACCCCGATCACGTTCACCGAGCGGGAGTTCGGCGTCTCGAAGATGAGCGGCAACATCGTGCGCGAGAGCCTGGCGCTCGTGACGAAGTGGGGCATCGACCGCCGGATCCGCGAGACCCGCTCCCTGGTGAAGGACCACCGCAAGCTGCCGTCCGTGCGGAAGAACGCACACGCGGTCGCCGACCACGCGGGCTGAGACCGCGAACGCACGGACGCCTGAACGCAGGAACGGCGACGGACCCAGGGGGTTCGTCGCCGTTCGTGTGTGCTGCCAGCGGGTGGCTCGCGCAGCCCGCGGTCGGCTAGCGCAGCACGACCACGCCGCGGCCGCGGAACCGGACGACGCCGGCATCGACCTCGGTCGCGCCGAAGCCGTAGAGCTCCTCGCCCACGGCGTCGGGCACCGGGACCTCGGCTGCGTCGTCGGCGAAGTTCACCACGACGTGCACCGGCGCCACGTCGGGACCGAGCAGCCCGCGCGTGAGCACGAGCCAGCGGCGGTCCTCGCTGAAGCGGACGGCGTTCGCCTCGTAGCGGTGGTCGACGAACGCCTGGTCGGTGCGCCGCAGGGCGATGAGCACCCGGTAGGCACGCAGGATCGCCGCGCCGCGCTCCGAGCTGACGTCGGCCCAGTCGAGCTTGGAGTTGGTGAACGTCGTCGGGTCCTGCGGGTCCGGCACCGCTGACTCGTCCCAGCCGTGCTCGGCGAACTCGGCGATGCGCCCTTCTGCGGTGGCCTTGCCGAGCTCGGGCTCCGGGTGCGAGGTGAAGAACTGCCACGGCGTCGAGGCCGCGAACTCCTCGCCCATGAACAGCATCGGCGTGAACGGCCCGAGCAGGGTCAGGGCCGCGGCGATCACGAGCCCCTCGTCGTCGAGCGTCGCGGCGAGCCGGTCGCCGGCGGCGCGGTTGCCGATCTGGTCGTGGTTCTGGTTCGCGACGACCAGGGCCGTCGCCGGGGAGGTCCCGCGGTCGATCGGCCGGCCGTGCCGCTTGCCGCGGAACGACGACCAGGTGCCGTCGTGGAAGAAGCCGTCCTCGAGCACCTTCGCCAGCGCCGACAGCGGGGCGAAGTCGGCGTAGTAGCCGTTCGTCTCGCCGGTGAGCGCCACGTGCACGGCGTGGTGGAAGTCGTCCGACCACTGCCCGGCGAGGCCGTACCCGGCGGCCTCGCGCGGCCGGAACATCACCGGGTCGTTGAGGTCGGACTCCGCGATGAGCGACAGCGGACGGCCGATGAAGGACGAGTAGGCGTCGGTCTCGTCGGCCATCGACGCCAGCACGTGCGGGCGGGTGGTGTCGCGGATCGCGTGCACGGCGTCGAGCCGCAGCCCGTCGACGTGGTGGTCGCGGAACCACATGCGCACGTTGTCGAGCACGTACCGGCGGACCTCGGGGTGCTCGACGTTCACCGAGTCACCCCAGGTGTTGCCGAGCCCGGCCAGCAGGTACGGGCCGTACAGCGGCAGGTAGTTGCCGCTCGGTCCGAGGTGGTTGTAGACGACGTCCTGGATGACCCCGAGCCCCAGCGCGTGCGCCGTGTCGACGAACCGGTCGTAGGCGTCCGGGCCGCCGTACGGGGCGTGCACGGAGAACCAGCCGACCCCGTCGTAGCCCCAGTTCCACTCGCCGTTCACGGCGTTGACGGGGAGCAGCTCGACGAACTCGACCCCGAGCTCGACCAGGTGGTCCAGCTTCTGGGCGGCGGCGTCGAGCGTGCCCTCGGGCGTGTAGGTGCCGATGTGCATCTCGTAGATCACGGCGCCGCGGGCCGGGCGTCCGGTCCACGACTCGTCGGTCCACGCGAACCGTGCGGGGTCGACGACCTCGGACGGGCCGTGCACGCCCTCGGGCTGGTACCGGCTGCGCGGGTCCGGTCGGACCGCGTCGTCGTCGCCGATGCGGAACCCGTAGCGTGCGCCGACGACCGGCATCACGGCGTCGGTGGACCACCAGTCGTCGTCGCCCTTGGTGAGCGGGTACTCGACGTCGTCGACGACGAGCCGGACCCGGTCCGGCTCGGGCGCCCAGACGGCGTAACGGTCGGGTGCGGTCATGCGTGACCCTCCAGGATGTCGATCTCGGCCTGCGCGTCGGTCTCGGTGGCGTCCGTCGTGCGGTCGGCGGCGGGCCGGGAGGCACCGCTCGCGTCGGTCACGGCGGTCACCGCGTCGGCGTGGCCGGCTGCACCGACCGCGTCGGCGGGCACGAGGAGTGCGACCGGGTAGGTGGTGAGCAGGTCGGCCAGCGGGATCCCGCGGTCGGCGGGGACGTGTCGGCCGGTGAGCAGGTCGATGCGCTCGACGGGGACGGCGTGCACCAGCGTGTCGCCCCAGCCGCCGACCCGGTCGAGGCCGATCGGCAGACGCGTCGCGATCGTCACGGCACCGCCGCGGTCGAACGCGATGACGTGGTCGGCCGCGCTGCCGGTGGCTTCGAGCTCCAGGTACCGGGTGAACAGCTCCGGGTGGTCCCGACGGATGCGCAGTGCGCGGGTCGTGACCAGGAGCTTCGCGGCACCGTCGATGCCGATGGCCGGCAGGTCCTCGGGGCCGTCGTCGTCCGGGCCGTCGAGCTCGGCGAGCACGTGGCGCCGCTCGGCGTAGTCGACCGGACGACGGTTGTCGGGGTCGACGAGCGAGCGGTCCCAGAACTCGGTGCCCTGGTAGACGTCGGGGACGCCCGGGGCGGTGAGCTGGACGAGCTTCTGGGCGAGACCGTTCGACCACCCCGCGGCGTCGATCTGCTCGTCGAGGGCGTCGAGCACGGTGACCACGTCCGGGTCGTCGAACGCGGCGTCGACGATCGCGTGCATCTGCTGCTCGAACGCCTCGTCGGGCTCGGTCCAGGTGGTGCTGTCACCGGCTTCGCGGGAGGCCTTCTCGGCGTAGGCGTGCAGACGCTCACGGCTGGCGGGCCGGGCGCCGACGATCGCCTGCCAGAGCAGGTCGGCGAACACGCGGTCCTGCAACGGCACGAGCGACTGCAGACGCTCGAGCGTGGCGGCCCACTCGTCGCCGAGCTCGGCCAGCACGGCGATGCGGGCGCGGGTGTCCTCGCTGCGCTTGGTGTCGTGGGTGGTGAGCGTCGTCATGGTGTGCGGCCAGCTGCCGAGCCGTTCGCGCTGTGCCTGGTGGAAGTCCGCCACCGAGACCGCGAAGACGCTCGGGTCGCCGCCGACCTCGCTCAGGGACGACAGGCGCGAGGTGCGGTAGAACGCCGTGTCCTCGACGCCCTTCGCCATCACCATGCCGCTGGTCTGCTGCAGTCGGACCGCCGCGGCGTTCGTCGGGTCGACGAGTGCCGGTGCGATCCGGTCGATGACGTCGTCGAGGTCCGGGCGGGCCTCGGCGGCGCGCTCGAGCGCGGTGATGAGGTGGTGGGCGCCCTCGGGCAGGTACGTGCGGTACACGTCGAACGAGGCCACGATCTCGGCGACCGCGTCGACGATCCGCTCGTGCGTGATCGTCTCCGTCGCGGAGCTCGGCGCGAGCAGGCGTGCGAGCCGCTCGACCTCACTGCCGAGGATGCCGTCCGCGATGCCCCGTCGGGTGTCGTGCGTGAGCTGCTGCCATTCGGTCGGTTCGGCGCCCGACGCCGCGGTCAGCGCCTGCTCGCCCGCGGGGTCGACGAACACGCGGTCGAGCACCCCGAGGGCGTCGTACCCGGTGGTGCCGTCGACCGGCCACGAGCTCGGCAGCTGCTCGCCGGGCTCGAGGATCTTCTCGACGAGGGTGTAGGCCCCGCCGGTCAGCTCCGCCAGGTCCTGCAGGTAGCCCGCCGGGTCGTACAGCCCGTCCGGGTGGTCGATGCGCAGTCCGTCGACGAGTCCGTCGCGGAACCAGCCGCCGATGACCCCGTGCGAGGCCGCGAAGACCTCGGGCTCCTCGACCCGGATCGCCGCGAGGGTGTTCACCGCGAAGAACCGGCGGTAGTTCAGGTCGTGGTCAGCACGCTTCCAGTGCACGAACGCGTAGTGCTGGCGGTCGTGGACGGTCTCGACGGTGTCGCCGTCGTGCACCGTCCCGGGTGCGGTGGGGTAGGCGGTCTCGCCGACGCGGAGCACCGGACGCTGGGCGTCGGAGGTGTCGAGCGTGATCGCCTCGAGCAGCCGGTCGTCGAGCACGGGGACCCGGAGCTTGCCGTCGCCGGCCTCCCAGTCCACGTCGAAGGCCCACGCCACGGGGGAGCCCTGCCCGAGTTCGAGCAGGGACCACCACCACGGGTTCGACTCGGGGGTCGCGACGCCGACGTGGTTCGGCACCACGTCGACGATGACCCCGAGCCCGACGGCGTGCGCGGCCTCGGCCAACGCCCGCATCGCCTGGTCGCCACCACGGTCGGTGTCGACCCGCGTGTGGTCGACCACGTCGTAGCCGTGGTTCGACCCGGACTCGGCCTGCAGCACCGGCGACAGGTACAGCCAGTCGGCGCCGAGGTCGTGCACGTAGTCGACCAGGTCGCGTGCAGCGTCGAGGTCGAAGTCGGCCGAGACCTGCAGCCGGTACGTCGACGCGGGGACGCGGTTCGCGGCGCCGGGCGTTCCGGCGGTCATCGGGCGGTTCCGCTCGGTGCGGTGGAACCGGCCGGGTTCACCGGGGTGACGGCGTCCTGCGGGGCGTCCGGTTCGGGGGCGCCGTCCTGCTCGGCGTCGACCGGGGTGCTCGTGACCTCGTGGTCGGGCTCCGCACGCAGCACGATCATCGACCGGGCGGGGACGTCGAGCGGGGTACCCGCGTCGAGCACCTCGTCGCGGGCACCGGGGTCGGCGGTGTCGATCCGGACGGTCCAGCCGGGGGAGTACTCCTCGGGCGGGAGCGTGAACGTCACGACGTCGTCGTGGGCGTTGAAGTACGTGATGAAGCCGACGTCGGTGACGCGCTCACCGCGGGCGTCGCGTCCGCGGATGCCCTCGCCGTTCAGGTACATGCCGACGCTCTTGCCGAAGCCGGAGTCCCAGTCCTCGGGGTCCATCGCTTCGCCCGAGGGGGTCAGCCACACCACGTCGGGCAGCGGCTCGCCCTCGCCACGGCGGACCGGACGGCCGTTGAAGTACCGGGTCCGGCGGAACGTGGGGTGGTCGTGCCGCAGCTTCACCACGTCGGCGGTGAACTGGACGAGGTCTTCGTCCGCGCTGTCCCAGTCGATCCAGCTGAGCTCGGAGTCCTGCGCGTAGACGTTGTTGTTGCCGGACTGCGACCGGCCGAGCTCGTCGCCGTGCGCGATCATCGGCACCCCCTGGCTCAGGAGCAGGGTCGCCAGGAAGTTCCGGCGACGCTGCAGCCGCAGGGCGTTCACGGACTCGTCGTCGGTCGGGCCCTCGGCGCCGGAGTTCCAGGACCGGTTGTGGCTCTCGCCGTCGTTGTTGTCCTCGCCGTTGGCCTCGTTGTGCTTCTCGTTGTAGGCCACCAGGTCGTACAGCGTGAAGCCGTCGTGCGCGGTGATGAAGTTGATGCTCGCCTTGGGCGTGCGGCCGTCGTGCTCGTACAGGTCGGCCGAGCCGGAGATCCGGGAGGCGAACTCGCCGAGCGTCGACGACTCACCGCGCCAGAAGTCACGGACGGTGTCGCGGTACTTGCCGTTCCACTCGGACCACTGGGGCGGGAAGTTGCCGACCTGGTAGCCACCGGGGCCGACGTCCCACGGCTCGGCGATGAGCTTGACCTGCGACACGATCGGGTCCTGCTGCACCAGTTCGAAGAAGGCCGACAGCCGGTCGACCTCGTAGAACTCGCGGGCGAGTGCCGAGGCGAGGTCGAAGCGGAACCCGTCGACGTGCATCTCGGTCACCCAGTAGCGGAGCGAGTCGAGGATGAGCTGCAGCGAGTGCGGGTGCCCGACGTTGAGCGAGTTCCCCGTGCCCGTGTAGTCCATGTAGAACTTCTTGTCGTCGTCGACCAGGCGGTAGTAGGCCGCGTTGTCGATGCCGCGGAACGACAGCGTCGGGCCGAGGTGGTTGCCCTCGGCGGTGTGGTTGTAGACGACGTCGAGGACGACCTCGATGCCGGCGCGGTGCAGCTCGCGCACCATCGTCTTGAACTCCTGGACCTGCTGGCCCTGGTCGCCCGACGACGAGTACGCCGAGTGCGGCGCGAAGAAGCCGATGGTGTTGTAGCCCCAGTAGTTCGACAGCCCCTTGTCCTGCAGGGTCGAGTCGTTCACGAACTGGTGGACCGGCATGAGCTCGAGCGTGGTGATGCCGAGGCGCTGCAGGTGCTCGATGACCGCGGGGTGGGCGACGCCGGCGTAGGTGCCGCGCTGCTCTTCCGGCACGTCCGGGTGGGTCTCCGTGAGCCCCTTGACGTGCGCTTCGTAGATGACGGTCTCGCCGTACGGCGTGCGCGGCGGACGATCCCCCTGCCAGTCGAAGAAGGGGTTGATCACGACGCCCTTCATCATGTGCGACGCGGAGTCCTCGTCGTTGGTCGAGTCCGGGTCGCCGAACGTGTACGAGAAGAGCGACTGGTCCCAGTCGATCTCGCCGCTCGTCGCCTTGGCGTACGGGTCGAGCAGGAGCTTCGACGGGTTGCAGCGCGCGCCGGAGTCCGGGTCGTACGGGCCGTGCACGCGGAACCCGTACTCCTGACCGGGGCCGATGTTGGGGAGGTACGCGTGCCAGACGTAGGCGTCCACCTCGAGCAGGCGGACGCATTCTTCGTTGCCGTCGGAATCGAACAGACAGAGTTCGACGCGCTCGGCGACCTCGGAGAACAGCGCGAAGTTCGTGCCGCTCCCGTCGTAGGTCGCCCCGAGCGGGTACGGGTTTCCGGGCCAGGTGTGCAAACGGTCCTCCAGGTGTGGGTGCGGCCAACATATCGGCGGCGCTCGTCCGCGTCCGCAGACAAGCCCCAGCTGTGGATGCGTGATGCGCCCCGCGGCCTGTGGAGGAACGGACGAGTAGCGTCGCGCGCATGGCCAACATCGTCTCGAAGATCGCAGACCAGGTCCGCCCGCTCGGGGTCTCCACGAACTACGGAGAACCCGTCGAGGTCGGCGACCAGACCCTCATCCCCGTGTCCGTCAGCTGGTTCGGCTTCGGTGGCGGCGGGGACGACGAGAACGGTGGCGGCGGTGGCGGCGGCCTGTCGGCCCCCGTCGGCGCCTACGTCCGCCGTCCGGGCAAGGACCTCGTGTTCGAGCCGAACCCGATCTCGCTGATCGTCGTGGGCATCCCCTTCGTGTGGGTGGCCGGGCGTGTCCTCCGCAAGCTGGTGCGCGCGCTCAAGAAGTGACCACCTGACGGACGGGAGGCCCGTGGCGACGCCGCCACGGGCCTCCCGTCCGTCTTGCCGTCACGCGGTCGCGACCGCGTCTAGACTGCTGGCACACACACGGGAGTCCGGGACCGCCGGGCTGAGAGGGAGCGATCGGCGCTCCGACCGTCGAACCTGATCCGGATCATGCCGGCGCAGGGAGGAGTCAGCAGCATGCCTTCAGGCACGTCCACAACCGTCACCACCGCTCCGCGGCGATCGCTGCGGTGGCGGGTCGTCGACATCGTCGTCGCGAGTGTCCTCGCGGTGGCCCTCGGGGTCGTCTTCCGGCTCTGGGAGTTCGGCTACGAACCCATCAGCGCCGTCATGGACCTCGTGCTCCCCGGCACGAAGGCCCTGTTCGGCGGGGTCTGGCTGCTCGCCGGCCCGATCGTCGCGATCGTCGTCCGCAAGCCCGGCGCCGCGCTCTACGGCGAGATGGTCGCCGCCTCGGTCGAGGCGTTGTTCGGCACCCAGTGGGGATGGCTCACGCTCGAGGCCGGGCTCGTCCAGGGCCTCGGCGCGGAGATCGTCCTCGCGCTGTTCCTGTACCGCGTCTACCGCCTGCCGGTCGTCGTGCTCGCCGGTGCCGCAGCCGGACTCGCGCTCGGCATCAACGACACCGTCCTCTGGTACCCGGGGCTCGACGTGGCCTTCAAGGTCGTCTACGTGATCTGCGCGGTCATCTCCGGTGCCGTGATCGCGGGGGCGGGATCGTGGCTCATCGTCCGGGCACTCGCCCGCACCGGGGTGCTGTCGTCCTTCGCGGCCGGCCGCGAGCACAGCCGCCGCGAACCCCGCGCCCTGGTGTGACCGTGCCCGCTCCGTCGGCGACGTCCCCTTCCACCGGCGGCGACGCCGGCGCAGGTGCCGGCGTCCGCGGGGCGCGCATCGTGTTCCGTGGATGGGGCTGGCGGTACCCGGAGCGCGATGCCTGGGCCGTCCGCGACGTCGACCTGACCGTCTCGCCTGGGGAGCGGGTCGCCGTCGTCGGGCCGTCCGGTGCCGGCAAGTCGACGCTCCTGCGAGCGGTCGCCGGCGTGCTCCCCGACGAGCCCGACGCCACCGACGACACCGCTGCTTCGGTGCAGGGGACACTCCTGGTCGACGAGGCCGACCCCCGCGCGGTCCGCGGGCGTGTCGGTCTCGTCATGCAGGACCCCGAGGCACACACGGTGATGTCCCGCGTCGGCGACGACGTGGCCTTCGGCTGCGAGAACGCCGGCGTCCCCCGCGACGAGACCTGGGACCGGGTGCGGTCTGCGCTCGACGTCGTCGGCCTCGACCTGCCGCTCGACCGCTCCACCGCGCAGCTGTCCGGTGGGCAGCGGCAGCGGTTGGCGCTCGCGGGCGTGCTCGCGATGCGGCCGGGTGCGCTCGTGCTCGACGAACCCTGCGCGAACCTCGACCCGGACGGCGTGGCGCAGGTGCACGACGCCGTCCGGGCGCTGCTCGACGAGACCGGGGCGACGCTGCTCGTGGTGGAGCACCGGATCGGCACCTGGCTGGACCTGGTCGATCGGCTCGTGCTGCTCGAACCGGGCGGCGGCGTGGTCGCGGACGGTCCGCCGGCTCAGGTGCTGGCGGACCACGGCGAGGCGCTCACGGCGGCCGGGGTCTGGGTGCCCGGTGTCGAGCCGGGGCGTGGTTCGGCGCGGGTGCGGCGTGCGCGCGGACGAGCGGGCGAAATGCCCGGGGCGTCCGGCGGGGCGACCGCGGCATTCCGCCCGCTCGGCGCGGGGGAACCTGGCGAGGGGGAGTTCGGCGTGGGGGAGCGTGACCAGGGGACAGCGGTACTGCTCGAAGCCCGGGGGCTCGGCACGGCACGGGGGAAGCAGCCGGTCGGGAACGGCATCGACCTCGGGCTCCGGGCCGGGCAGGTCCTCGCCGTCACCGGACCGAACGGCGTCGGCAAGTCGACGCTCGGGCTGACCCTCGCGGGCTTGCTCCCACCGGCAGCCGGTGAGCTCCGCGCCACGGACGCCCTCGCCGACGGCATCGGCACAGCCCCCCACGCCTGGACGAGCCGGGAACTCGCCGCCCGGATCGGCACGGTGTTCCAGGACCCCGAGCACCAGTTCGTCGCCCGCTCCGTCCGCGAGGAGATCGAGGCCGGCCCCCGAGCACTCGACGCGCCGGACGCCGCCGAACGAGCCACCGCGCTGCTCGACGAGTTCGGGCTCGCACACCTGGCCGACGCCAACCCCTTCACGCTGTCCGGGGGCGAACAACGACGGCTCGCGATCGCCTCGGTCATCGCGGCCCGGCCGCCGGTCGTCGTGCTCGACGAGCCGACCTCCGGGCAGGACCGTGCCACGTGGCAGGCCGTCGTCGGTCGGCTCGGGGCCCTCGCCGATGCCGGCACCGCGGTGGTGGCGGTCACCCACGACCGCGACCTCGTCCGGGCACTCGACGCCGACGAGGTCGTGCTCGGGCCGGACGGCGCCCGGTCCGTCGGGAGCGACCAGGGGCCGTCGAACGCGACCATCCCGGAGACCGGGCCGACAGTCGGAAGCCGCCCCGGGCCTCCAGACCGGATCGACACGGCCGACCGGACGGACGCGTCGGACGCGGCGGACGCGGCGGACGGAACCGACCGGACGAACCCCCTGCGACGACCGCTGCCGGCCCGCGCGACCGGCATCCCCGGCGTCCAGCCGGTCGCGTCGCTGATCGGTGTGCTCGCCCTCGGCGTCTGCCTGGTGCTCAGCCTCGACGTCGTCTCCGCCGCCGTCGCCCTGGCGTTCGAACTCGCGCTCCTGCCGCTCCTGCGCCTGCCGGTCCGGACCCTGCTGCTCCGACTCGCACCGGTGCTCCTCGCGGTCCCGCTGACGGCGGTGAGCATCGCGCTGTACGGCAGGCCCTCGGGGCGGGAGTGGTTCGACCTCGGGTTCGCACACGTCACCGACGGGTCGCTCACGCTCGCGTTGGCGACGGCGCTCCGGGTCCTCGCGGTGGGGGTGCCGGCCATCGCGCTCTTCGTGCGGGCCGACCCGACCGACCTGGCCGACGGGCTCGCGCAGGTGCTCCGGCTGCCCGCGCGCTTCGTGCTCGGCGCGCTCGCCGCCGTCCGGATGATGACCTTGCTCGTCGACGACTGGCGACAGCTCGCGATGGCGCGACGCGCGCGAGGGCTGGCCGACTCCGGACGGCTGCGACGTGGGGCGACCATGGCGTTCGCGCTGCTCGTGCTCGCGCTGCGGCGTGCGACGACGTTGGCGGTGGCGATGGAGTCACGGGGGTTCGGTGCTCACGGACGGCGGACCTGGGCGCGGGTCGCACGGTTCGCCGGGCCGGAGTGGGCGATGGTGGCGGCGCTGGTCGGCATCGGCGTGGTGTCGATCGCGGTCGCGGTGAGCATGGGGACGTGGCGTGCCTGACGCGGAGCGCGCAGCCGGCACGACGGGCGCGACGCGCACCACCGCCGGTGGTGACCTCGCCCCCGGTCTGGCCGCTGCTGCTGCCGGTGTCGCCGCTGCCACGGGCCGGCGCGCCGTCGTGCTCATCGACGGCCGGTCCGGCACGGGCAAGACCACCCTCGGAGCACAGGTCGCTGAGCAGCTCGGTGCGCAGCTCGTGCACCTGGACGACGTGTACCCGGGGTGGGACGGCCTGCGTGCGGCTGCCGACGCCGTGGTGACGGACGTCCTCGGAGCGCCGAGCGGGTACCGGCGCTGGGACTGGGTGGCCGATGCACCCGCGGACTGGACGTCGGTGGACCCCGACCAGCCGATCGTGGTCGAGGGCTGCGGGGCGTTGTCCCGGGCGTCGGCGCCGCTGGGGTCCCTGCGGGTGTGGCTCGAGGCCGACGACGCCGTGCGCTGGGACCGGGCGATCGGCCGCGACGGCGAGGTCTTCGCGCGCGAGTGGGACCGCTGGGCCGCGCAGGAGCGGGCCTTCATCGCCGCCGAGGACCCGGCCGCCCTGGCCGACGTGGTCCTGCGGACGTAGCGCGCGGGCCCGCGCCGCACCGCGGCGGCACGTGGCGGCACCGAGGATTCGCGCTGAGCGACACCTCACGGCCTCCGGAAGGCGAGAACTGTCGCCCAGCGCGAAACGTCAGCCCGCCGCGCCCGCGTCGCCCGCGCCCGCGCCCGCCGCGCC
>NZ_QKTD01000028.1:0-22306 GCF_003234695.1 Curtobacterium sp. MCLR17_042 | reverse complement strand
GATGTGTATAAGAGACAGCGCCCGTAAGCCCCCACCCCCGCACACCCCACGCACCACGGAACAGGGAGAACCCACGTGAAGACCCGAGTCCTCGCCGGCCTCGCCATCGCGGCAGCCGCGACCGTCGCACTCTCCGGCTGCGTCCAGAGCGCCAACGCCTCGAACGCCTCCGACACCGACGGCACCACCGACCTCACCGTGTTCATCAGCGGCGACACCAACGTCCAGGACCTCTGGGACAAGTCGCTCATCCCCGCCTTCGAGAAGGCCAACCCGAAGATCCACGTCAGCACGAGCATCGACCTGCACGGCGAGCACGACGCCCAGACCCAGGCGAACCTCGCCACCGCGGTCAAGGCCGGCAAGTCCGTCGCGTACGACCTCGTCGACGCCGGCTTCGTCACCACCGCCGGCAAGGCCGGGTTGATGGCACCGGTCAGCGACAGCTCGATCCCGAACCTGAAGGACGTCCCGGAAGCCACGAAGCAGCAGGGCGGCGACAGCGCCATCCCGTACCGCGCCTCGAGCGTGCTGCTGGCGTACGACGCGAAGAAGGTCACGGACCCGCCGAAGACCCTCGACGACCTGCTCGCCTGGATCAAGGCCAACCCGGGCGAGTTCGCCTACAACTCCCCGTCGTCCGGCGGTTCGGGTGGCTCGTTCGTGGCCACGGTGCTCGCGAAGTACCTGACGCCCGCCGAGCAGGAGACGATGCAGACGAAGTACGACAAGTCGCTCGAGTCCAAGTGGGACAAGGGCTTCGCGGCCCTGAAGGACCTCGGCCCGTCGACGTACCAGAAGGGCGTCTACCCGAACGGCAACGACCAGGTCGTGCAGCTGCTCGGCAGTGGCCAGATCGCGATGGCCCCGGTCTGGAGCGACCAGTTCATCACCTCGCAGAAGACCGGCATCATCCCGAAGACCACCAAGGCCGTGCAGATCGAGGACCCGTCGTTCACCGGCAGCGCGAGCTTCCTCGGCATCCCCAAGACCGAGCCGAAGGCCAAGAAGGCGGCAGCCGAGAAGCTCGCCGACTTCGTGCTCAGCACGAAGGGGCAGCAGCTCGTCGCGAGCGCCGTCTCCGGCTACCCGGTGATCCCGCTCGACAGCCTGCCCGAGTCGGTCGCCGAGCAGTTCGCCGACGCGAACCCCTCGCAGCTCCGCCTCGGGTTCCAGAGCGACTTCGCCGCCGACATGAACGCGGCGTGGGACGCGAAGGTCCCGCAGTGACCCAGACCGTCCAGGACGGCCCGGCAACCGGCCGGGAGGCCCGTGGCGACTCCGCCACGGGCCTCCCGCCCGTCCCGCCCCACGCCCAGGGCCCGGCGCACCCCGCCAGCGGGCGCACGGCGCAGGAGCGGCTGGCCCGCCGCCGGCGGTGGCAGGGCCTCGCACTCGTCGCCGCCCCGGTGCTGGTCGTCGTCCTGTTCGTCGGCGTCCCGGTGGTGAACGCCGCGCTGTTCAGCCTCGGGTTCACCGGCGGCCTGAACCAGGCGCTCGCCGACATCGGCGGCGACACCGTGCGCGGCTTCTCGTTCGCGGTCTACGCGACCCTGCTCGGCAACGCCACGTTCCTGCGTGACCTGGTCGCGACGCTCGGGGTCACCGCGCTGTCGACCGGCCTGACCGTGGGGCTCGCCGTCGTCGTCGCGGTGATCCTGCGGCTCCGCGGCGGCTTCCTCGGCAAGACCCTCAGCGTCCTGGCCGTGGTGCCGATCTTCGTGCCGGTGGTCATCGCGAGCTGGTCGATCCTGACCTTCACCGACGCGCAGGGGTTCCTCCGGAGCCTCGGTGCGCAGTTCGGCCTCGACGTCCCGGTGTGGGGCTACACCCTCGTCGCCGTGGTGTTCGGCAGCGTCTGGACCAGCCTGCCGTTCGCGGTGCTCATGATCGCCGGGGCGCTGCAGGGCACCCCGGACGCCCTGGTCGAGGCCGCGAAGGACGCCGGGGCGAGCACCTGGCGTGTCGTCTGGCAGGTGCTCCTGCCGATGGCCGCGACCCCGCTCGTCATCGCGACGACGTTCACCGTGATCGGGGTGCTCGGTTCGTTCACCGTGCCGTACTTCACCGGTCCGAACGCACCGACGATGCTCGGCGTCGACATCTCGAAGTACTTCCAGGCCTACAACCGTCCGCAGCAGTCGACGGCGATGGCGTTCATCGTGTTCGCGTTCGCCGCGGCGGCGAGCGTCTTCTACCTCCGCTCGACGGTCCGCTCGAACGCGGGCGAACTCGACAAGAAGCGTCAGGAGCAGCAGTGATCAAGCGTCTGACCGGCAACGCCCTCGTCTGGGCGACCGCGATCGTGCTGGCCGTGTTCATCCTCGGGCCGCTCGTCTGGCTGGCCGCCCGGGCCTTCGCCACGACGTGGACCTACCCGAACCTGCTGCCCGACGGCTGGACCCTGCAGTGGTGGGGCACCGTGTTCGAGGACCGCAGCCTGGCCGTCGCGGTGCAGAACTCGCTCGTCCTCGCCCCGCTCACGGTCCTCATCGCCGCGGTGGTCTGCCTGCCCGCCGCGTGGGCGATCAGCCGCATCGAGTTCCCGGGGCGGCGCCTCGTGCTCGTCGGGCTGTTCGCCACGAACGCGTTCCCGAAGATGGGCCTCTTCGTCACGATGTCGGCGATGTTCACCGCGCTGAACCTCATGAACACGGTCACCGGCATCCTGATCGTCCACGTCCTGGGCTGCGTCGTGTTCATGACGTGGTTGCCCGCCGCAGCCTTCTCGGCCGTGCCGCGGTCCCTCGAGGAAGCCGCCCGCGACGCCGGGGCCAGCCGCTGGCGCACCTTCTGGAAGGTGACGTTCCCGATCGCCTGGCCCGGGATCCTCGTCGCGATGGTGATGTCGTTCCTGGCGTCCTTCGACGAGGCGCAGGGCACGTACCTGGTCGGCGCCCCGACCTACATGACGATGCCGACGGCGATGTACTCGCTCGTCCTGAACTCCCCACGCCAGGTCTCGGCGGTGTTCGCGATCGCGCTGAGCATCCCGTCCGTGGTCCTGCTGCTGCTCGCCCGGAAGCACATCATGGGCGGCCGACTGGCGGACGGCTTCCAGATCCGATGACCCGGCCGCGACCGACCGGGCCGACACCCGGACAGACACCCGGACCGACACCGATGACCCACACCAGCACGAAAGGCGACCAGATGACGGACGCAACGCTCGTCGCGGAACGCGCACCGGGCCTCCAGGCCGACGGCAGCACGACGGACCGGACCCGATCCGGCGGCCTCACCATCCGCGGACTGCGCAAGACGCTCGGCGGGCGCGACGTCGTCGCCGGCATCGACCTCGACGTCGCCAAGGGCGAGCTCGTCTCGCTCCTCGGGCCGTCCGGCTGCGGCAAGACCACGACGCTCCGCATGGTGGCGGGGTTCCTGCCCGCCGACGGCGGCGTCGTGACCATGGGGGACCGCGACGTCACGTCGCTCGGCCCGGAGCGCCGACCGAGCGCGATGGTGTTCCAGAACTACGCGCTCTGGCCGCACATGACGGTGACGCAGAACGTCGCGTTCCCGCTGCGGACCCGACGGGTGCCGAAGGCGCGGGTCGCCGAGCGCGTGCGCGACGCGCTCGAGCTCGTCGGCCTCAGCCACCACGCCGGCTCGAAGCCGACCGCGATCTCGGGTGGTGAGCAGCAGCGCGTGGCCCTGGCCCGCGCCATCGTGCAGGAGCCGGACGTCCTGCTCCTCGACGAGCCGCTGTCGAACCTCGACGCGAAGCTCCGCGTGAGCGTCCGCGACGAGATCCGCCGCATCCAGCAGCGGCTCGGCATCACGACCGTGATCGTGACGCACGATCAGGACGAAGCGCTCAGCATCTCGGACCGGATCGCCGTGATGCACGACGGCCGCATCGAGCAGATCGCGACCCCGACGGAGCTCTACGCCCGCCCCGCCACGAGCTTCGTCGCCTCGTTCATCGGGGCGACGAGCGTCGTCACCGGACGGTTCCTCGCCGGCACCTCGGTCAGCCCGACGGCGGCCGACACGGTGCTGGTCCGCCCTGAGCAGGTCGTGCTCACCGACGACTCGCCGATCCGCGCGACGGTCGCGCGGGTGCTCATGCGGGGGCACTTCGCCGAGGTCGTGCTCAGCACCGACGGCGCGGAGCTCCGTGCCTACGTCACCGGGCCACCGCCGGCGGTCGGCACCGAGACCGGGGTGCGCCTGGGTGAAGTGCTCGTCCACCGCGACGGCGTGCTGCTCGAGGTCGCGCGATGAGCGCGGGGGTCCCGACGTCGACGGTCTCTGCTGCGGCTGCGGTCGACCGTGTGGTCGCCACCAGCCCGGACGGGAGGCCCGGCGTGCGTCCGCCACGCCTCGTCGCCCACCGTGGTGCGCCGCGCGTCCGGCGTGAGAACACCCTGCCCGCCATCGCGGTCGCCGAGGCGCTCGGCGCCGAGGTGATCGAGGTCGACGTCCGCCGCACCGCCGACGGTGTCGCCGTCCTGCTGCACGACGACACGCTCGGCCGGATGTGGGGCGACGCCCGCCGGGTGTCCGACGTCGACTGGTGCGACGTCGCCCGGCTCGGCAACGGCCTCGACCGGATCCCGCGGCTCGACGGCGCGCTCGAACGCCTCGACGGCTGCCGGTCGACCCTGCTCGTCGACCTGACCGACGCCGAGGACGCCCTGGTCGCCGCCCGCACGGTCGCGGGCTTCACCGGTTCCACCGCGGTGGCCTGGTGCGGAGCGCCGGCGGCGATGGCGGCCGTCCGCTCCGTGCTGCCCGACGCCGACGTCTGGCTGGCGTGGGAGTCGCTCGACCCGCCGGTGTCGGCGGACCTCGAGGCGCTCGGCCCGTCGACGCTCAACCTCGATGTCGCGTTCCTCACCCCGCGCACCGTCGAGGTCGCGCACGCCCTGGGCCTGCGCGTCGCTGTCTGGACCATCGACGACGTCGAGCCGGCGATCTGGGCGGCCCGGCTCGGTGTCGACTCGATCACCACGAACGACGTCGGGTCCATCGGGGCAGCCCTGTCGGCGGCCGAGCGCGACGGCTGGCCCGAGCGCGACCGCGAGCCCACCGAGACCGAGGTCGCCTCGCGCGCCCAGGCCCTGGCCCACCGCATCGCCCACGAGGTCATCGCCTACACGCGAGAACACCCGGTCAGCGAGGTCCACACCAAGGCGAACCCCGCCGACCTGGTCACCGACGTCGACCGCCTGGTGGAGCAGCACGTCCGCTCCCGCGTGCGGATGGTGTTCCCGACGCACGGGTTCACCGGCGAGGAGTACGGCGAGGCCCCCGGCGACCGGCACCGCTGGTTCCTCGACCCCGTCGACGGCACCACCAACCTGGCCAACGGCGTGCCGTGGACCTCGATGTCGCTCTGCCTGACCCGAGGCGGCCGTCCGCTCGTCGGCGTCGTCGCGGACCCCTGGCGCGGTGAGGTGCTCGAGGCCCGACGCGGCCGCGGTGCCACCCTGCGCGACCGCCAGCTCCGACTCGACGACACACCCCGGCCGCTCGCCGGCGCCGTCGTCGGCACCGAGCTCGACGGACACCGCCCGTGGCCGGGGTTCGGGGCGTTCCTCGACGCCCTGGCCGACCGGTCGTGCACGCTGCGGGTGCAGGGATCGGGGACCTTGACGATCGCCCAGGTCGCGGCCGGGCGGGGGATCGGCGGCTGCGTCTCGGCGTTCAACCCGGTCGACCACGGGGCAGCGGTGCTGCTCGTGCACGAGGCCGGGGGTGTCGTGCTGACGCGGTCCGGCCCCGTCCAGGGCTTCCCGCCCGCGGGGGAGCCGTTCCTCGTGGCGCACCCGGGGGCCGCGGACGAACTGCACGCGGTGTGGACGGCGGCGCTCGCCGCGGGGTGAGCCGCGCGGCGCACGTGCGGGGATGGCGATCCGGTGCGGGGTTGGCTGCCGGGTGCGGCGCTGCAACCGCGCACGGGGTTGGGAACCGCGCACGGGATGTACAGGTGCGCACGGTGCGGGCTGGAGGGGCGGTGCCAGCCCGGCACGCGCCTCCCGGCCGACTCTGAGCGGGCGCTCAGTCAGCCGACGCCGGGGGTTCGTAGTGTTGCAGTCCACGACGGGTCCGACCGGGCCCACCGTGCACCCGAAGGAGCATCGACCATGGGATTCCTCGACCGCCTGCTCGGACGTCCGGAGCGTGACCGATCCGCTGACGCACAGCAGAACCAGTGGGGGCAGCCGCCGCAGCAGCAGGGCTACCGGTACGGCCAGCAGTCCTACCAGCAGCCGGCACCGTCCGCACCGCAGGGCGCAGGCGACCAGTACGGCGTCCCGCAGTGGGGCGGTGCGCCGACGCAGCAGCAGGGCGCGACGACCGACGACGAGCGTGCGGTGGAGCGTTACCGCTACCTGCTCCGCACGGCACCGCCGGAGCGCATCGAAGAGGTCCACGCCGAGGCCTTCGCCAAGCTGACCGACGAGCAGCGCCGCATGGTCTACGACGAGTTCACCCGGACCGCGCCTCCCGGTGAGGCGCCCCGTGGTGACGACCCCCGCTCGCTCGCCCAGTCGGCGACCCGCTCCGAGATCCGCCAGCCGGGCTTCATGGAGCGCTCGCTCGGTGGCGTCGGCGGTGGCGGCGGACGCTTCGGCGGCCAGCGCGGCGGTCCGTCGTTCGGCAGCATGATCGGCGCCTCGATCCTCGGGACCGTGGCCGGCTACGTCATCGGTTCGGCGATCATGAGCGCGTTCCTGCCGGACCCCGGTTCGTTCGATGGCGGTACCGACGCTGCGGGTGACGGTGGTTCGGAGGACACTGGTGCTGAATCCGGTGATGCCGGGGCGTCCGACGGCGGCGCATCCGACGGCGGCGGCTTCGACAATGCGGGCTGGGGCGACAGCGGATCCGACTTCGGCGGTGGCTTCAGCGACTTCGGTGGTGGTGACTTCGACGTCTGAGTGACGTCCGTCGCTCCACCGGACCCCCGGGTACCCACCGTGTCCGACGAAGGAGCGACATGGCCATCATCGAAGCCTCCGGGCTGACCAAGACCTACAAGTCGAAGTCCGGGCCGGTGCACGCGCTGGCCGGGCTCGACCTGTCGGTGCCGCAGGGCACCGTGAAGGCGCTGCTCGGGCCGAACGGCGCGGGCAAGACCACGGTGGTGAAGGTGCTGACCACCCTCATCACGCCCGACTCGGGCACCGCGACGATCGACGGCATCGACGTGATCGCCGACCCACAGGCCACCCGGCGGTCGATCGGGGTGTCCGGGCAGTACGCGGCGGTCGACGAGAACCTGACCGGGTTCGAGAACCTCGAGATGATCGGGCGGCTCTACCACCTGGGCCGCCGGACAGCGCGCGATCGTGCCCGGGAGCTCATCGACGTCTTCGACCTGTCCGAGGCGGGCGACCGTCCGGTGAAGGGCTTCTCCGGCGGCATGCGGCGACGCATCGACCTCGCCGGGGCACTCGTGATGAACCCGCGCGTGCTGTTCCTCGACGAGCCGACGACGGGCCTCGACCCCCGGAGCCGTCTGGCCCTCTGGGGCATCATCGAGGACCTCGTGGCCGAGGGCGCGACGGTGCTCCTCACCACCCAGTACCTGGAAGAAGCCGACCGGCTCGCCGACGACATCGCGGTCATCGACGACGGGGCCGTCATCGCCGAGGGCACCGCCGACCAGCTCAAGGCGCAGGTCGGCGGGCACCGGGTGGTGGTGACCCTGGTCGACGAGGCCGACGGCGACGCGGCGACGACGGTGCTGCGCCGGTACGGGGTCGGCGAGGTCGAGACCTCGGGCGACGGCCGCACCCGTGCCATCGCGGTGGAGGCCGGCCCGGCCGCCCTGCAGCGCGTGCTCGCCGACCTGGGCGAGGCCGGCATCGAACTCCACGACGCCGGCATGCGGCGCCCGACCCTCGACGACGTCTTCCTCCGCCTGACCGGACACGCCGCGACGGACGACGACGCCGGCGCACCCGCGGCCACCAAGCAGAAGGAGACGGCACGATGACCACGACGTCCCTCGCGCCGGGCCGCCAGCTGCCCGTCGTCGTCACCTCACCGCTCGCCGTCTGGGTCGAGGACGGCTGGACCGTCACCAAGCGGAACCTCATCAAGCTCAAGCGGTCGCCGGACATGCTCGTGTTCGCCGTGCTGCAGCCGATCATGTTCGTGCTGCTGTTCAGCCAGGTCTACGGCGGCGCCATCCAGGTGCAGGGGACCGACTACACGCAGTTCCTGATGGCGGGGATCTTCGCGCAGACCGTGGTGTTCGGTGCGACGTTCTCCGGGTCGGCGATGGCGCAGGACCTGAAGGAGGGGCTGATCGACCGGTTCCGCACGCTGCCGATGTCGGCGTCCGCGGTCCTGGTCGGGCGCACCAACTCCGACCTCGTCCTGAACTCGATCTCGATGGCGATCATGATGCTCACCGGGCTCGCGGTCGGGTGGCGGGTGAACTCGTCGCCGCTCGAGTTCCTGGCCGGCATCGCCCTGCTGCTGCTGTTCAGTTACGCGTTCAGCTGGGTCATGGCGCTGCTCGGCATGAGCGTCAAGACGCCCGAGGTCATCAACAACGCCTCGTTCATGATCCTGTTCCCGCTGACGTTCATCTCGAACGCGTTCGTGCCGAGCGACACCCTGCCGCTGGTGTTGCGCGTGTTCGCGGAGTGGAACCCGGTGTCGTCGCTCGTGCAGGCCGCGCGCGAACTGTTCGGCAACGTCGGGTCCGCCCCGGTTCCGGACATCTGGACGATGCAGCACCCCGTGCTGACCGTGCTGATCGGGATCGCCGTGATGCTCGTGGTGTTCGTGCCGTGGGCAGTGAACAAGTACACCAGGATCAGCGCGAAGTGATCAGAGCAGCTTGCGCTGCAGCGCCCACGCCGTCAGCTCGTGCCGGTTCGACAGCTGGAGCTTCCGCAGGACCTTGGACACGTGTGTCTCGACGGTCTTCACCGAGATGAACAGCTCCGTCGCGACCTCCTTGTAGGCGTACCCGCGCGCGATCAGCCGCATGACCTCCTGCTCGCGGGCGGACAGGCGGTCCAGCTCGGCGTCGTGCTGCGCCGTCTCGCCGCTGACCGCTCCGAACGCGTCGAGCACGAAGCCGGCCAGGCGCGGCGAGAACACCGCGTCCCCGTCCGCCACACGGGTCACGGCCTCGGTGACCTCGGCACTCGACGAGCTCTTCGTGATGTACCCGCGGGCGCCGGCGCGGATGACCCGCACCACGTCGTCGGCGGCGTCCGACACGCTCAGCGCGAGGAACCGGGTGTCCGGGTTCTCCGGTGTGGACCGCGTGATGACCTCGGCACCGCCGCCGCCGGCGCCGCCCGGCAGGTGCACGTCGAGCAGGACGACGCGTGGGCGGGTGGCCGCGACGAGCGTCACGGCTTCGTCGACGGTCGCCGCCTCACCCACGACCTGGAGGCCCGGTGGCAGCCCGGCGCGCACGCCGGCTCGGAAGATGGAGTGGTCGTCGACGATCGCGACGGTCAACGGGGCGGGCTCGGTCATGCGTGCTCCTCGTCCTGGGCCGCGGGTGCGAGCGGCAGGGTCAGCCGGACCTCGGTGCCGGTGTGCCCCGGCCCCGGCGCGATGGTCGCGTGGCCGCCGAGGCGCTGCATCCGGCCGATGATCGACTCGCGGACGCCGTACCGACCCGCGGGCACCGTGTCGACGTCGAACCCCGGGCCGCGATCGCGGATGCTGAGCTCGACCCGGTCACCGGCGGTCTCGGCGTACACGCTCACGGTCCCACCGGCGTGCCGGGCGGCGTTGAGCATCGCCTCGCGGGCGGCGGCGACGAGCCCGTCCGGCAGGTCGCTGCGGGCGGGTCCGACCGCGATGACCTCGATGCGGGCGGGGTACTCGGCCTCGATGTCCACGGCTGTGTCCCGCAGCTGCGCGCCGAGGTCGCGCGCCGGTTCCGCCCGCTCGGTGAAGAGCCAGGACCGCAGCTCGCGCTCCTGCGCCCGCGCCAGCCGGGCCGCGTCCGAACCCGGCTCGGCCTTCTGCTGGATGAGGGCGAGGGTCTGCAGCACCGAGTCGTGCAGGTGTGCCGCGAACTCGGCGCGCTCGAGGTCGCGGACGCGGGCGGCGCGTTCCTCGGCGAGGTCGCGGACGAGTCGGACCACCCACGGAGCGACCACGACGGCGACCCCGACCAGGACGGCCACCGCGGCGGTGAGCACGGTCCAGACGTTCGGGCGGCTGCTCGTCGTGAAGAACAGCAGGATGCCGAGCACGACGAGCACCAGGGCACCGAGCGCCCGGACCACGAGGGCGGAGGACCCGGCCGTGCGGACGTTGCGGAGCGCGTCGAACTGCCGCCAGGCGAGTGCGGCGCCGGTGACGACCACGACGCCGGGGACGATGACCTCGAGGGGGACGGCCACCCCCATCCGCGCTGCGACCACCGCGCCGGCGGCGGCGAGCAGGGCCACGCCGAGCAGGATCTCGACGACCGGGGCATGCCGGGCGGACGCGGTGGTCTCGTCCTGGTCGACGATGGCGGCCGGGGTCAGCACGGACTTGAGTGGTGCGCTGCCGGCGGCTGCCCCGACGGCCGCGCTCGGCACGGTCGCCCAGAGCCAGGCGTAGAGCAGCAGCCCGGCGCCACCGCAGACCACCAGGACCGCGGTGGCGAGCCGGACGGCCCCGACCGGCAACCCGGTGTGCGCCGCGAACCCGCTGCAGACCCCGCCGACGACCCTGGGGATCGGGCGCGTCATCGTTGCGGTGGCCATGGGGCAATCCTGGCACCCGGACGGCCCCCGCAGCAGTGTTCGGGGCCGGGATCAGGGACCGGTCAGGGGGAACCCCGATGGTGTCGGCGCAGCACTGCCGGGATGCTGGTGGCCATGACCGATCACCAGCACGACTCCGCTCCCGGCACCGCCGCCGGCAGCGCCGACTCGACGACCCGGTTCTTCGACTGGGTCCGTGGCCTCGGCATCGCGCGCACCGACGACCGCTGGCTCGCCGGCGTGTGCGGTGCCGTCGCCCGCCGCACCGGGCTCGATCCACTCGTGGTGCGCGGCGTGACGATCGTCGTCGCGCTGCTGGGCGGGCCGGTCTTCCTCGCCTACGCCGTCGGCTGGGCGCTGCTGCCCGACACCGCCGGACGCATCCACGTCGAACGGATGATCCGCGGGGTCCTCGACCCGGCGCTCATCGCGATCGGCGCCTTCGTGGCACTCACCTTCGTGCCCGCCGCCCGCGGCCTCTGGTGGCAGGGGGTCCCGGACGCCTGGGGGATGCCCGGCTGGCTCGAGGCGACACTGGCCACCGCGTGGAGCATCGTGCTCGTCGGCGGGATCGTCTGGCTCATCGTGGTCCTGGCCCGACGCGGGGTGGACGGCGAGCGGACCGCGAGCACGGGCACCGGCAACGACCCGACCGCTGCCCCGCGGGGCGACTTCTGGACCAGCCCCGAGGAGCCGCACCCGACCCGGAACGCGTGGACCGCGGAGGCGACCGGCGCGGCGGACGCGGGACGGGCCTCCTGGCAGTGGGGTGCGCCCGCGAGCCCCGAGGACCGGCGACGGCAGCACGAGGAGCGGATGCGCGCCGAACGCGAGCGGGCGGCCGAACGGCGGGCCGAGCGGGTGGAGCGGCGACCCGGGGCGGCGTACGTCGCCGTGTCCCTCGGACTCGCACTCGTCGCCGGAGCCGGGGTCGCGTTCTGGGCGCAGCAGGCCGGGTGGTCCGTCCCGGTCCTCGGGATCGCCGCGGCGCTCGCGGTGCTGGCGATCGCGACGATCGTCGCCGGGATCCGCGGCCGCGACGACGACGTGCTCGGACTGTTCTCGACGGTCGCCGCGGTGGCCCTGGTGGTCACCGGGGTCCTGCCCGCCGGCACCCAGGTCTCGCTGATCGGTGGCACCACGTGGCAGGTCGAACGCGCCGCCTCGGGGACCGAACGGAACTTCGCGATGCTGGCCGGCGGTCCGACGCTGGACCTCCGCGAGCTCGAACCGTCGGCGGTCGGGGGCGACGTGAGCCTCTGGCTGGGCGCCGGCGGAGCCGAGGTGCTGCTGCCGACCGACCTGCCGGTGCGGGTCGAGGTGAGCGGTGTCGGCTACGGGGTCGACACCGGCGGAGGCGACGACGACGGCACCGGTGGGGTGCTCCGGACCACCACGCTCGAGAACCGTGCGGCACGCACGGCAGATGCGGACGAGACGACGACCGTGCACCTGTGGATCCTCGGCGGCGGCGTCGACGTGCCGCGGGCGATCACGGTCGGCGAGTGAGGAACGGGACGATGACGAACGACGGAACGACCAACGACGAGACGACTGCGCCGATGGCTCCACCGGCCACTCCCGACGAGCCCGTCCGGCGGCCCGCACGCCGTGGCGCACGGTTCGGCACGATCCTGTGGGGTGTCCTGATGCTCGTGTTCGCCGGGGCGATGGCCGTGAGTGCGCTGCCGATGTTCTCAGTGGACACCACGACCCTGCTGCTCGCCGCCTGCATCGCCGCCGGTGTGCTGCTGGTCGTGGCCGGGATCGTGGCGACACTGTCCCGCACACGGCGGTAGTGGGAGCGCCCCGTCCACAGGACCGTCCGGGTGTGCACGGGGGCCACCCGGACGGCTTAGCATCATCCACGTGACCGCGACAGACGCCGAGCGGGCCGCCCAGCGCGACGCCACCGAGCAGCCCCTCGACCGCAGCACCCGCCTGCGCCGGTGGATGCTGCACGGGGCCGACCAGGGAGCCTCCCACCAGGGCCCGCACCAGGTCGAGGTCGAGAAGACCCACCCGTGGTGGCGGGTCATGTGCCTGACCGGTGTCGACTACTTCTCCACCCTCGGGTACCAGCCCGCCATCGCCGCGCTCGCCGCGGGGCTGCTGTCGCCGATCGCGACGATCGTCCTCGTGCTCGTCACGCTGTTCGGGGCGCTGCCGGTCTACCGCCGGATCGCGCACGACAGCTTCCGGGGTGCCGGGTCGATCATGATGCTCGAGAAGCTCCTGCCGTGGTGGGCGGGCAAGCTCCTCGTGCTGGTGCTGCTCGGGTTCGCCGTGACGGACTTCATGATCACGATGACCCTGTCGGCGGCCGACGCCACGGCGCACATCGCCGAGAACCCGTACACGCCGCACTGGTTCACCGAGATCCCGGTGCCGCTCACCCTGGCGCTGCTGCTCCTGCTCGGCATCGTGTTCCTGCGCGGGTTCAAGGAGGCCATCGGCATCGCGGTCGGCCTCGTCGCGGTGTTCCTCGCCCTGAACGCCGTCGTCATCATCGTCGCCCTCTGGCACGTGTTCGAGAACCCGATGGTGGCGAGCGACTGGTGGTCCGGGCTGACAGCACAGCACAGCAACCCGCTCGTGATGGTCGGCATCGCCCTGATCGTGTTCCCGAAGCTCGCGCTCGGGCTCTCCGGGTTCGAGACCGGTGTCGCGGTGATGCCACAGGTCCGCGGCGACGCCACCGACGACACCAGCGACCGACCCGAGGGCCGGATCCGGGGCACCAAGCGCCTGCTGACCGTCGCGGCGCTCATCATGAGCTCGTTCCTCATCACGTCGTCGATCGTGACGACGTTCCTCATCCCGCAGCGCGAGTTCCAGCCGGGCGGCGGTGCGAACGGGCGCGCCCTGGCGTACCTGGCGCACGAGTACATGGGCGGCGTGTTCGGGTCGATCTACGACTTCTCCACCGTCGCCATCCTCTGGTTCGCCGGCGCGAGCGCGATGGCGGGGCTCCTCAACCTGGTGCCGCGATTCCTGCCGCGCTACGGCATGGCACCGCAGTGGGCTCGTGCGGTGCGTCCCCTCGTGATCATCTTCACGCTCATCGCGTTCGTCATCACGATCATCTTCCAGGCCGACGTCGACGCGCAGGGCGGCGCCTACGCCACCGGCGTGCTCGTGCTCATCACGAGCGCCGCGGTCGCGGTGACGCTGTCCGCGCGCCGCAAGCAGCAGCGCAAGCGCACCATCGCGTTCGGCGTGATCTCGGTCGTGTTCGTCTACACCACCGTCGCCAACGTGATCGAGCGGCCCGACGGCGTGCGGATCGCGGCGATCTTCATCATCGCGATCGTCGTGGTGTCGCTCATCTCGCGCGTGCGGCGTTCGTTCGAGCTCCGGGCGTCGTCGATCGAGCTCGACGCGACCGCCCGCCAGTTCGTCGAGGCCGACGCCGACCAGTTCAGCTCGATCTGCATCATCGCCAACGAACCAGGTGCCGGTACGGCCGAGGCGTACCGGGCGAAGGGGCGCGAGGAACGCCGCGACTCCGGCATCCCGGCCCGCGTGCCGACGATGTTCCTCGAGGTCCTGCCCGCCGACTCGTCCGACTTCGAAGAGGACCTGGTGGTCGAAGGCCACGTCATCCACGGGTTCCGCGTGCTCAAGGTCCGCTCCGGCAACGTCCCGAACACCATCGCGTCGACACTCCTCGCCATCCGCGACCTCGCCGGTGTGGTGCCGAGCATCTACTTCGAGTGGAACGAGGGCAGCCCGATCCGCAACGCCCTGCGCTTCGTGTTCACCGGTGCCGGCGACGTCGCCCCCGTGACGCGCGAGGTCCTGCGCGAAGCGGAACCCGAGGTCAACCGACGGCCCAACGTCCACGTCGCGTGAGCCACGGACCGGGCGCGGGGCGTGCCTCCAGGCCCGTCGGCGGTCTGGCGGCGATCGCGGTCGCCGCAGCGGTCTGGGGCACCACCGGGACCGCGACGCACTTCGCGCCCGGTGTGCCGGCGTTCGTGTTCGGTGCGGTGACCTTCGGGCTCGGCGGGCTCGTGCTCGCCGCCACCGCGGGCCGGGGCACGCTGCGTGCCGTCACGCAGCGCCGGACCCGCGGCTGGGCACTGCTCGGTGCCGCGTCGCTCGTGGTCTACGCGGTCGCGTTCTACGCGGCCCTCGCCGACGCCGGGGTCGCGCTCGGCACGACCCTGGCCATCGGCTCGTCGCCCGTCTTCGCCGGCCTGGTCGAGTGGGTCGCCGACCGGAGGCGCGTCACCCGGCGGTGGGTCGTCGCCACCCTGGTGAGCGTGGTCGGCATGGTCGTCGTCACCCTCGCGCGCTCCGAGCACGACGGTGGCGGGCGGTCACTCGCGGTCGGCGTCGGCAGCGCCCTGGTCGCCGGTCTGACGTACGCGCTGTACTCGTGGGCGGTGGCGCGGGGGATGCACGCCGCGACGAGCCGGATGCCGATCGCCGTCGGTCGCGCGGAGTCCGACAGCATGCCGGTCGGTGGGGACGTCGGGGTCGCAGCCGCGCGGGCTGCCCGCGGGCCGAACGAACGCGGGCTCGTCGGCGCGGTGTTCGGGGTGGCCGCGGTGCCGCTCGTCGTGCTCGCCGTGGTGGCGGGCGGGCCGTTCCTGACCGACGCCGGCAACTGGCCGGTGTTCCTGTACCTGGCGCTGGTGCCGACGGTGATCGGGCACTCGCTGTACGCGCTCGGCCTCCGGACGGTGACGGCGTCGGTCGCGACGCTGCTGTCGCTGCTCGAGCCCGTCGTGGCCGCGGTGCTCGCGGTGTTCGTGGTGGGGGAGCGCCTGGGTGTCGGCGGATGGGCCGGCATCGTGCTGGTGGTCGCCGGGCTGTCCGTGCTGGCGCTGCCTGCGCGGCGCGCCCGCTGATCAGCGGCGCCGCCCGGCGCTCGCGCGTCAGCCGTCCAGGATCTGGTCCCGCACCTTCCGCCGCAGCACCTTGCCGATCATCGAGCGCGGCAGGTCCTCGACCACCACGACCCGGCGCGGCACCTTGTACGCCGCCAGGTGCTCGCGCGACCAGGCCCGGAGCGCAGCCGCGTCGAACGTCGAGGGGTCCTTCGGCACGACTGCCGCGACGACCTGCTCGTTGCCGCCCTGCGTGATGCCGACGACCGCGACCTCCTTGACGCTGGGGTGCTTGAGCAGGGTGTCCTCGACCTCGGACGGTGACACGTTGAAGCCACCGGTGATGATGAGTTCCTTGAGGCGGTCGACGATCCGGACGTACCCGTCGGCGTCGATGGCCACGATGTCGCCGGTGCGGAACCAGCCGTCGGGCGTGAAGACCTCGTCGGTGGCCTCGGCCTTGCCCCAGTAGCCGCGGAACACCTGCGGTCCACGGACCTGCAGTTCGCCGGGCTCGTCGATGCCGAGCACCTTCGTGTCGTCGTCGGGGTCGACCACGCGCGCCTCGGTGGAGGACAGTGGCAGGCCGATCGACCCGAGTCGACGCTCGGGGGAGACCGGGTTGGCCATCAGGACCGGGGAGCACTCGGACAGGCCGTAGCCCTCGACCAGGTAGCCGTCGGTCCGGGCCTCCCACGGTTCGACGATGTCCTGCGACAGCGGCATGGCGCCGGAGATGCCGATCTCGATGCCCTTGAGCGACACCTTCGCCGAGTCGGCCGCGTGCTGCAGCCGGGCGTAGATCGGCGGCACGGCCGGCAGGAACGTCGGCGGGTGGCGCTTGATCGCCGTCAGGACGAGGGCGGGGTCGAACGCGGGGAAGAGCACGAGCCGCGAGGCCATGCTCATCGCGAAGGTCAGGCAGAGCGTCAGGCCGTAGGCGTGGAACATCGGCAGCACCGCGTACACGACGTTGTCGCCGCGGCGGATCTGCGGCACCCACGCCCGGGCCTGCGCGGCGTTCGCCAGCAGGTTCCGGTGGCTCAGCACCGCGCCCTTCGGCGTCCCGGTGGTGCCGGACGTGTACTGGATCAGCGCGACGTCGTCGGTGGCCGGCCGTGGGTGCCGCTTCGACAGCTTGCGGGTGTCGGCGAGGTCGTCCCACTTGACCGTGCCGCGCACCTTCGCCGTCAGCTTCGCGCGGGACTCGCGGGCCTTCGCGACCGGCAGCGCCAGGGCGAGCCGGGTGCTCCGGGGCATGGCGCGGGTGATGTCGACCGAGACGATCGCGTCGAGGTGCACGTCGGCCGGGAAGTCCTGCAGCGTCGCGACCGACTTGTCCCACGCGATGGCGACCTTGGCGCCGTGGTCCTCGAACTGGTGGCGGAGCTCCCGCGGCGTGTACAGCGGGTTGTGCTCGACCACGATCGCGCCGAGCCGCAGCACCGCGTAGAACGCCACGATGTGCTGCGGGCAGTTCGGCAGGACGATGGCGACGCGGTCACCCGCGCCCACGCCGAGCTTCCGCAGGCCGTTCGCCGCGCGGAGGATCTGCTCCTCGAGGTCGGCGTAGCTCGTGGTGCGCTTGAAGAACTCGAGGGCGACCTGCCTGGGGAACTTCCGGGCCGACTGCTCGACCAGGTCGTACAGGGAACCACTCTGTTCCTCGATGTCGTGCGGGACCCCCGGGGCGTACGAGGCAAGCCAGGGACGAGGCGTGTCGATGCTCACCCGACCCAACCTAGTGGGCCACCCCCGTGCACGCTGGGAGGGCCACTTTGCGCGATGCCACCCCCGTACCCAGGCGACGGACGGAACATGACGACATGTCCACTGTCTCCGACGTCTTCCGGTCCCGCCTCAACCAGACGTTCACGGGTGGTTCGACCGGCACGGAAGCCTGGATGGACGACCTGGAACACGGCACCGACGCGGGCTTCTTCGGTCCGGGCTCGGCCACGTGGGCGGTGCACGGTGGGAGCCACGGCATCGTCGCCGGCGTGCGGGCACTGCTCGTCCAGGCGCTGCACCCCGGCGCGCTCGCCGGCGTCGCCGACCACTCCCGGTACCGCGAGGACCCGTTCGGCCGTCTGGCCGGCACCAGCCGGTGGATCGCGACGGTCACGTACGGCGACCGGCAGACCGCCCGCAGCGGCAGCGACTGGGTGCTCCGGCTCCACGAGCGGGTCCGCGGGCAGTACGTCGACGCGCACGGCACCACCCGCCCCTACGCGGCGAACGACCCAGACCTGGCGCGCTGGGTGCACCTCGCCTTCACCGACGCGTTCCTCCGCGCCGCCCAGCGGTGGGGCGGCCCGATCCCCGGCGGCGCCGACGCCTACGTGCGCGAGTGGGCCGAGGCCGGGCGGCTCATGCGCATCGTCGACCCGCCCGAGTCCGAGGCGGAGCTCCGTGCCCAGATGAACGGGTACCTCGACCGCGGCGAACTCCTGGTGGACTCGCGCACCCGTGACGTCGTGCGGTTCATCAAGGACCCGCCGCTCTCCCGTCTGCTGCGACCCGGCTACCGCGCGGTGTTCCAGGGCGCGGTGTCCACGCTCGACCCGCGGCACCGCTCGCTCCTCGGCCTCCGTGCGCCGATCGTCGGCCCGGTGGAGCTGCCGGTGGTCCGCACCACGAAGCTCGTGCTCGACGGGATCGGTGCGGTGCTCGACGACCAGACCGGTTCCGAACGGGCCGCGCGGCGGCGCATCGCGCGCCTGCAGCGCGCCGACGGCAGCGCGGTCGCCTGACCACGGCCGTCACCGGGACCACATGACGGACGGGAGGCACGGTGCCAGCTGGCACCGTGCCTCCCGTCCGCTCGTGGGGGCGTCAGAAACCCGACGGCACCCGGGGCGTGTAGGCGGACTCGAGTCGCGTGACCTCGTCGTCGGTGAGCGTCAGCGACGCTGCGGCCACCGCGTCGCCGATGTGGTGCTCCTTCGTCGCGCCGACGATTGGCGCGGAGACCGCGGGCTTGCCGGCGACCCAGGCCAGGGCGACCTGCGCCATCGGGACGCCGCGCTCGGTGGCGACGGCCTCGACCGCGTCGACGATCGCACGGTTGGCGTCCTCGTCCTGCTTGTAGAGGGTCTTGCCGAACTCGTCGGTCTGCGCGCGTGAGCCCGAACCGGAGGCGTCCCAGGGGCGGGTGACGCGGCCGCGGGCGAGGGGGCTCCACGGGATCACGCCGACGCCGGTGTGCTCGCAGAAGGGGAGCATCTCGCGCTCCTCCTCGCGTTCGAGCAGGTTGTACTGGTCCTGCATGCTCACGAACTTCGTCCAGCCGTGGCGCTCCGCGGTGTGCTGCATCTCGGCGAACTGCCACGCCCACATGCTGCTCGCGCCGATGTAGCGCGCCTTGCCGGCCTTGACGACGTCGTGGAGGGCCTCCATGGTCTCCTCGATCGGCGTCACCGGGTCGAAGCGGTGGATCTGGTACAGGTCGACGTAGTCCGTGCCGAGCCGGGTCAGGGAGGCATCGATCTCGTGCATGATCGCCGCGCGGGACAGTCCGGCGCCGTTCCGGCCGGGACGCATCCGGTTGAAGACCTTCGTGAAGACCTGGACGTCCTCGCGCGGAGCCAGCTCGGCGAGGAGCGTGCCGGTGATCTCCTCGCTGCTGCCGTCGGAGTAGACGTTCGCCGTGTCGAAGGTCGTGATGCCGGCCTCGAACGCGCGGCGGACGAACGGGCGAGCGTCGTCGATGCCGACGCTCCAGGCGTGCGAGCCCCGGTCCGGGTCGCCGTACGACATCATGCCGAGGACGACGCTGCTGATCTCGAGCCCCGAGTTGCCGAGGCGCTTCGTGTCGGTGGTCATGCAGTCACTCTGGCATCACGGCCTGTGACCGCGAGCAGACGGACCTGGAGCGGGGAGTCCTCGGTGACGTCGACCGGGGGTGCGTACAGGCCGGTGGCGGCGAGGTCCTCGATCTGCGGCTCGAAGTACTCCCACACGGCGCGGACGAGCTCGTCGGGCAGGGACTCCTCGGTGCCGGTCGCCCGGGCGAGGTCCCACGTGTGGATCGTGATGTCGCTCGTCTGCTCGGTGAGGTACTGCGCGGCGGGCACGACGTCGGTGCTGAGGTGCACGGGGGTGTCCTGCGGTGCGTTCCGCCAGGCGTCGGTGGCTGCCGTGGCGAACCGGTGCCACTCGGTCACCAGGTCGTCGCCGATCGGCTCGAGGTCGGCCTGGGCCTGGGCGTAGTCACACCCGGTCAGGAGCTTCGGGATCCAGCGCTGCTCGTCGACGACGTGGGCGACGAGGTCGCGGGTGGTCCACTCGGAGTCGGGGGTGGGGGCGTCCCAGTCGGCGACGGCGGCGACGCGGCGGCCGAACTCGGCTGCCGCGAGGGCCTGCATCGCGATCCAGTCGGTGGCCATGGTGGTGCTCCTGTTCGTCGTGCGGGCGTGCTCGTGGTTGGTGCTTCTCGTGCAACTCGGGGTCCGGCGTGCGGATTCCCCTCGGTGCCGTCGCACGTGCCAACGTTACGCGGGGGCGGGGGCGGGGCGGTGCTCGGGCGCTCGTCCGCTCGTGCGCGCTCGTGCGCGCTGGTGCGCTCGTGCCCCTAGCTACGTGTCCTGCGCGTCCTCGCGCCTCGTTCCGCGAGCGGGCGAAATGCCGCACTTCGTCCCCGCCGTGTCCCGGGTATTCCGCCCGCTCGGCCGCGCTCCCGATCTCCGCCTGGGTCGCTCGCACCTGCCGCCCGCTCGGGTCCTTGCGCGAGCGGGCGAAATGTCCGGCGTGCTACGGAGATCGGCGTGGTATTTCGCCCGCTCGTGGCGTGGGCGTGGGCGTGGGCGTGGGGCGCACGGGTGCCGACGTGGGGCGTGATCGCGGGGATCGGCGTCGACTTCGGCGCCCGGCATCGTCGAGCGGGCGGAATGCCTGACGAGACAGGACGAGGTCCCGGGGTGTTTCGCCCGCTCGTGGTCGGGGGGAGCGGCGCGGGCAATGAAGAACGCCCCGACTCCGTGCGGAGTCGGGGCGTTCTTCTCGGGTTCGGGGAGTGCCGCTCGGTGCCCTCAGTCGGGCGTTGAGTCAGAGGTGGCTCAGGCCGCCTGGAGGACGAACTGGACGTCGAGGTTGATCGTGACGTCGTTGCCGAGCGTGAAGCCGCCGGCCTCGAGCGCCGCGTTCCAGTTCACACCGAACTCGGTGCGGTCGATCTTCGTGGTCGCCTCGGCACCGAACTTGACCTGGCCGTAGCCGTCCGTGGTGAAGCCGCCCAGCTCGGCCTTGAGGACGACCGGCTTGGTGACGCCGCGCAGGGTCAGGTCGCCCGCGATGTGCAGGTCGTCGCCCTTCGCCTCGATGCTCGTCGAGCGGAAGGTCAGCTGCGGGTGCTCCTCGGTGAGGAAGAAGTCGCTCGTCTTGAGGTGCTGGTCGCGCTGCTCCTGGCCGGTGTTGATCGACGCGACGTCGATGTTGGCCTCGACGGTCGACTCGAGCGGGTTCTCGGCGGTGACGACGGTGGCGTCGAACGTCTCGAACTTGCCCTTGACCTTGCTGATGGCGAGGTGGCGGACCGAGAAGGTGACCTCGGAGTGGGTCGGGTCGATCTTCCAGGTGCCGGTCTTGTAGCCGGGAACGGTGTCAGCGGTGAGCGTCATGGTGGTCCTTCTTCCGAACGAGAGTCTGCGGTGCGACGCGTTCCATGCGCCTGCATCGAGTTGATACTACGACAGTGTGCACCGTTTTGGTTGAAGCGTCAACCATTGTTCACCCAAGTGTCGCAAACCGCGTGTCGTGGGCTCCTCTGACGCCCACCTCGAGCAGCCGACGGATGCGGTGCACGAAACGGTCGACACCGTGCGCGACGTCGTCTGCTGTTGCTCTGACGAGCCACCAGTCGACGTCCTTGAGGTGCTCTCCGCGCGTCAGGTCCTTCCGGAAGGTGGCTGGATCGGTGCGGTGCAGATCGCTCTCGTACTCGATCGCGACCCTGGCATCGGGGTAGGCGAGGTCCACACATGCGACCCACTGCCCGTCGACGACGACATCGTGGTTGAGTGCCGGTTCCGGGAGTCCGCGGCGGACGAGTGCCAGCCGTGTCCGGGTCTCTCCGGGAGACCGAGATCCCCTCCGGATCTCGTCGATCGCGAGGCGGAGCTTCACGATCCCGCGGATGCCCCGTCGTCGTCGGACGGCCTGGGCGAGTTCGTCGAGCGTCGCCCAGCCGAGCCACCCCACGAGCGCATCGCCCGCGACGATGAGTTCGTCGAGCGTCAGCATCGAGCCCAGTGCGACGAACGTGTCGGCCGGAGTGGTCAGCGGCACTCCTCGTGCGATCGTCGCGCGGACCGATCCGTACCGAGCTCGGTGGCCGACCGTGCCGCGGACCCGGAGTGCTTGGTCGGTCCCGATCGTCGTGACGTGCAACCGCTGATCGCGTTCGAGACGACGGGGGAGCGGGACGCCGATGATCGCTGCCGCAGTGACGTGACTGAAGACCTGATCGGGGCGGAGTCGAGGAGCGAGCGCCCTTGCGCGTTCATCCACGGACTCCGGTGGGAACGCGGATCGGATGCCGTGGAACGGGCGGACGAGATCTCGAGCGTCGAGTCGGCCACGCGAAACGCCTCGGTGCAGCGCATCCCGTACCCGGAACGAAGCGTCGCGGAGTGCCATCGGGAGTCGGCGTCTTGCGGTCATCTCCACAGCGTGACGGCGAGCCGACCCCGAGGACGGGATTCGGGCCTCCTCTGTGGACGACTTGCCCGCTCTCGCCCATGTGGAGGGACGGTTGCCCCCCGCGAGCGGGCGAAA